>JAGQPF010000354.1 GCA_020426845.1 Planctomycetales bacterium | reverse complement strand
TGGCGGCATCGACGTGGAGCACTCGACGATTGGCGGCTCTGCAGCAAGAACACCGCTCCTTGCAGGCCCGCTCGGGGAGGTTCGAAGTCCGTGATCCGAACCGCGTCTGGGTCGCAGCCGTTCCCCACGACCTCAACAATGAGCATCGACGTGTCTGGCGTTGGCTCGTCTATCTGCCGGCGAACTACAACTTCCATCGTGTCTACGTGTCGGGGATAATCAGCGCGGACTCGCCACGACGGGTCAATCATGGCAGTGGCAAAAGCTGGAGTTCTCCCTCGCCGGAGCCGAAGTACTGCGCCATTACCGCGACGCTCCATCGCCGCGATGAGAACGACAATTGGGAATTGGATCTCGTCCACGACAATGGCTCCGGCCGCCTCAACTTTGCGCTAACCAATGTCGACGACCTCATGGTGGAAACGCTGGGAGACAACGGTCCTGTTGGCATTGACATCGATCAGCCGTTCTGTCTGTTGCGGATGAGGGAGCCCGTCGCCTCGGCCCCGTCTAAGCATCCGCAGGTCGGCAACGAGCCCGTCTATCGCGGCGTCTATTACTACTGTGTCCCCCAAGCACGGATCACTGCGTTTGAGAAAAGTCAGGAGTTTCCACCGCCACCATCCGGCAATTAACGAATCGCCTGTGTCTTCATGAACCCAACCGACGATCCTGCAACTTCTGCTGACAACCCGGGCGCCACGTCCTCGGTCGCAGGCAAACGCATCTCGCAATTCGGCTTGCTCGAGCTGTTGCTATTGATGGCTGCTGTCTGCGTATGGCTGCCCTGGTGGCTGAATCGGCAGCCGTTGTCGCAACTTCCCCAACAGATCGACGAGCTACGGTCCGCTCTCGGTGAGCTGTTCGTGCCGGACGCCACACAGATTGTGGCGCGCCGCATGGCCGACTATCGCATGGACACCAAGACGTGGCAGCTGTACTTGCCTCCCGGCCACAACTACCGATTGCACGTGGCCGACGCCGAGATCACCGAGACGAGTTTCCCGTCTGCCGCCAGCGTGCCGATTGAGCCCGGCGAACATCAGGTCGAATGGCGACGCGAGCGTACCGGGTCAGGCCCCCTCTCGACTCAGCTGTTTGTCGACGGGATCTCCGTGTTGGAGAGGGAGTCCTCCCTACCGCCCTCAACCTCAACCTCATCCAGCGTGTCCGGCGTCTCGCGAGACCAGTCGATGCAGGCTCCGGGGGGCCCAATGACAATTCAGCGTTTGCGCAACTACCTTACCCCATCGGGAAACCGGACTCCGGAGAAAGGAACCGATGGCGGACTCTTGTGGTTGGAGACTGTGGGCCAACCGGATGTCGCTAAAGAATGACCACGACGCGCCGGCCGAGCCCGTGATTGTTGTGGTCTTGAGCGAAGGTTGCAGGCTGGCAACCTGCACCACGACGCGCCGGCCGAGCCTCCCTGTAATTGTTGTGGTCTCCTCATAATTGTCGTGACCGGCGCCATCGCGCCGCCCAACTGCAGAACCGGCGGATCAGCCCCGATCCCGCGAGGGAGTGGGTAACGGTAATCTATCGTTGGGTACGCGGCGCCGTCGATTGGGCGTCGAGCGAGCGTCGATTGCGCGAAACGGATGCTCACTTCCCTCGAGAATTGCGGTAGGCTGTCGGCATTTGCGGGGCACAATCAGCTCCGCTGCGCTCCAATGGTGCTCTCGAAATTCAACGGGTGAAGAAGTGTTCAACGCGTTCCGCCTCCGAGCGATGGTGATGCTCCAACAGCCTCCGACATGTTCACGGGGAACGGTCGCTTGCGGGGCAGGCCAAGCCAGCCGCAAGGCCGGCTTGCGCCCAAAACGCGGTGCGCGTGCCGGCGCTCTGGCAACTCTACTGGCCCTCGCTTCCGTGGCCTTGGCACAGCCGCCCGTCGCCGACAAATCGGCCGCCGACTCGGTGATTGCCGAGCGGGACATCGAATTCACTCGGGTTAACGATCGCTCCTTGCGGCTCGACCTTTACAGGCCGCGCTGGACGGCGGTGCCGACGCCCGTCGTGGTCTTCGTCCACGGTGGCGGCTGGAAGAACGGCAGCCGAGCGAGCGCGGAGCGGACCGCCAAGTGGCTTGTCGAGCACGGCTTTGCGGTCGCCGGAATCGAGTACCGACTGACGAGCGAGGCGCAATGGCCCGCTCAGATCGACGATTGCTATGCCGCGGTGCGCTGGCTGCGAACCCACGCGACGCGCTACCGACTCGACCCGGACCACATTGGCGCCTGGGGCAGCTCGGCGGGCGGACATCTTGTCGCACTGCTGGGCACCCGTGCATGTCCGGACTCCGAGTCCGTGTCGAGCCGAGTTCAGGCTGTCTGCGACTGGTTCGGTCCCACCGAGCTGCTGACGATGCCGCCGAATGTCGTGGGCAATGGGCGAACCGAACAGGACGTGGCCAACTCCAACGGCGCCAAACTGCTGGGAGCGACGGTTCGCGACGTGCCCGCCAAAGCCCGCGACGCCAGCGCGCTGGATCAGGTGACGAAAGACTCGGCGCCGTTTTTAATCATGCACGGGTCCCAAGATCCGGGCGTGCCCGTCGAACAAAGCACAAAGCTCCATGCCAAACTCCTGTCAGCAGGAGTCCCCTCCCGGCTCCATATCGTCGAGGGGGCCGGGCATGGCGGCAAGCTCTTCCAGTCCCCGGAGTCCCGCCAAGTCGTGCTGCGGTTTTTCAACGAGACGCTGCGGCCCCATTGGCATCAGGGCGCTGGCCCCACCGGCCAATTTCAATTCGATGTGCAGCGCGTGCCCACCGAGTGGAGCGTCGTGCGGAGCCAAAACATTCACTGGAAAAAGTCGTTGCCCGAGACGGGGCAAAGCACGGTTGTCGCCTGGGGCGACCGGCTATTCTTCACCACGATGAAGCCCGTCGAGGCGGATTCGGAGCTCGGTTCGGACATCGTCGCCTGGTGCGTTCGCCGTCGGGATGGCGCCACGTTGTGGCAGCGCGAAATCCCCGCCCGCTATCCGCTGCGGCTCTCGGGCTGCTTCAGCGACAGCACGGGCCCGCCGCCGGTGACGGACGGCCAGCGCGTGGTGTTCTTCAACGCCTCCGGCGCCATTGCCTGCTTTGACTTCACGGGCGCCGAGCTCTGGCGTCGAGAGTTGATGGCGGTGGGCCGCTCGCAACCGCTGCTCAACCCGACTCCCAACGGCGCCGAGGTGGTGTTCATCAAGCAGACCTACCCGCCGGACGAAACCGGCAATTTTACGCATGAGCACAAAGACGCGCCGCTGGCCCAGTGGACACAACTGCAAGCACTGGACGTGCGAACGGGCGAGCCCACGTGGCACACGACGTGCGGAGTCAATATGGGCTGCGTGCCGCTGATCAGCACGTTATCGGACGGCCGCCGCGTGGCGGTCGTCGGCCGGGGCGGCGGACATTCGCCTCCGGAACATCCCGATGGAGTCTCGATGGTCAGCGCCGAGACGGGCGAGACCATCTGGACGCTGCCCCTGGAAGGCTTCATGAGCACGCAAACCTTTCCGGTGCACGATGACCAGGTGTTGGTGTTCCACGGCGGCGAGCACTTGTGGGTGGATGCCTTGACCGGCAAGATCGCGCGCCGAGTCAACTTTGTCCGCGACGTCGCGGTCCGGGCCAGAGTGAACGGCCAGTGGCTAAGCGACACGCGGTCGACGTCGGTTGGCAAACAGCTCCGAGCAATCATTCAACAGTCGAATCTGCTCGTTGGCGACTTCCACTACTTTCGCAGCTACAACCAGCCGTGGCTGGGGCGCATTCACGCGGGAACCGGCGAGATCGAGTTCCTGCAGCTGCCCGTCCAGCTTTCGAGGACCGCCGGCAGCGACGAAGACCGGCTGCTTTGGGAGGCCCCTCGAGCTGCACAAGCAACTCCGGAAGGCGCCACAGGCAAGTCACAACAGCGCAAGCCGCTGCCCATTCAGCAGTGGTCGTTTCGCGTCAATGACATGCGCAACTCGCGCGGGCACGTCGTGATGGGCGACCCGCGTTCTAAGGGCAATGGCTGGGGGCATCATGCCACGGCCACGCCCACCGCCGCGGGCGACTTTCTCTTTGTGCCGACGATGGCCGGCACCGTGTACGTCATTCGTTGGAACGCGGCTCGGCTGGACGAGCAATCACTGGTGGCCATCAACGACTTGGGGCCGGCAGGCGGCGCCTGGACTCGAGCGGGCATCAGCTACGCCGGCGGCAGCCTGTTCGCTCACACACTCGACCACATCTTCTGCATCAATGCCAATGAGCATGTGAAAAGGGAGCAACCATGAGTAGTTTGATTGCGTTTGTGCTGGGGCTATTGGTGTACGGGCTCGTCAGAGTCATCATCACGGGGTTCTACGTCGTGCGGCCCGACCAGCGCGCCGTGCTGACCTCGTTCGGTCGGGCTCACCGCCTGCCCAGCGAGGCCTTGAAGCCCGAGACGGCTGAGCTTTCGGAAGAGGAGCGGCAACGCTACAACTTCCCCGCCGTGGAGGTGATCGGCCCCGGAGGCCCCTATTTCAAATGGCCTTGGCAAGAGGTGCACCGAGTCAGCGTCGCGACCCAGGCCGTCAACCTGTCCTGGGACCCGACCAAGAAGCAGGCCACCGTCGAGGCGGTGACGAAGGACAACTTGACCACCGGCGTGAACGGACAGTTGCGGTTCCGTGTCAGCGAGAATCACCTCTACCCCTACCTGTTCGGAGTTCGCAGTCCGCTGGAGCACGTGATGGGATACTTCATCTCGGTGCTGCGCGAGCGCATTGCCAATTTCACCGCCCCCAACACGGCTGCCGCCAGCCCTGTCGCGGAGGACGAGGAGATCACCGTGCACGATGCGGTTGAGCTGTCCGAAGGCGTCTCAATCAACGATCTCCGCAAGAACCTGCCGATGCTCAATAATTTTATGGAGCAGCAGTGCCGCGCCACCGCAGGACGCTACGGCATCGAGATGGACGCGGCGTTGATTACCACCATCGACCCGCCCCAGGAGGTCGACCGTGCGTTGTCGGCCATCAACAGCACTCGCAATCAGGTCGCCGCCGATCTCAGCACTGCGCGGGCCGACTCCGAGCAGCAGATCACGATGAGCAAACGCGCGGTGGAGATCGCGATGAACAACGCCCAAGCGCAAGTCGCGCCGCTTCGAGAGATGGCGAAGACACTGGCGTCCATCAAGTCCGAGGGCGGCTCCGAAGCGCTGCGAGCCTATGTCCGCAACCTGCGAGTGCCGCTGCTCAAGCGAGCGGATCGCGTGGTGCAGGTCGCCGATCGCTCGAACTTCTGATCACTCATCGCGATCGACGCACGCTCATTCATCCATTTTGTCGCGAAGCCGGCTCCCGCCGCCGCGACACCAACTATCAGGAACATCATCATGGAAGCTCCCTTGTTTGTGGTCGGCCTGCTGTTCATTCCGATCGCCCTCGGCATTGCCCGCAGTTTGGGTGTCTACACGATTGTGAAGGAGCGAGAGGCTCAAGTTTTCACGCTGTTCGGCAAAGTGATCGGGACCATCCACGAGCCCGGCCTGCGGTTCCCTGTGGCCGAGTACGGGGTCCAGGCGCTGTTGGTTCCGTTCTTCGGCAAGAAACACAGTGTCAGCACCGCGCTGCGACAGCATTACTTGCGCGGCCAGATGGTCAATTCGGAGGAAGGAACTCCGATGGGCGTGGGCATCTGGTACGAGATGCAGGTCAACGACCCGGTCGCTTACTTGTTTGCCAATACGAATCCCGAAGGGTCGCTGCAGGCCAACGTGGCCAGCTCCACCATTTCAACGCTAAGCAATCTCGAAATGGACAAGATGCTCGAAGATCGTCACAGCCTGAGCCGCACCGTGCGGCAGACGGTCTCTCCGCTCTCGGAGAAGTGGGGCTATCGGCTGGGCAGCGTCTACATCCGCAAGGTGTACTTCACCGACATGCAGATGGTGCACAACATCACGGACAAGGTCGTCAAACGCTTGGTGCAGGTGACCAGCGCGATGAAGCAGGATGGCGAGAACCGCGTCGGCCTGATCCGCAGCGAGACGGCGAACAAGGTTTCGCAGAAGATGGCCGAGGCCGAAGCGACTCGGCCCGCCGTTGTCGGTCGCGCGTTGAATGACATTCGCAAGATCGATCCCGAGATTCTCGACGCGGTGCTCGAAGTGCTCGAGACGAACCAGCTGATCGCCTCCAATGCGCGGATCGACCTGCTGCCTGCCGGTGCGCCAATGATGGTCGCCCTCGGCGGCTCGTCCAATGCTGGCCTGCAGCCGTTGGACCAGTAGTGCATTCGGCGTGACGATCTCACGCAAAGGCGCGAAGACGCAAAGAATCAACGAGTTGTTTTCGCTACGTCCTGCTCTCGTCCATGGACTCTACGGCTTTAGACTAGGGCGAGGGAAGTTGGCCATCTTGCGCGTCTTCGGGTGCGAGTTCGACCTCTCGCACTCGTCCGTCGCGTTCGACTTTAAGTGACACCCGGGATTCGCGGGCGAGCAAGTCGGCGAGGACGGCGTCGTCCTCGATGGGCTGATCGTTGGCAGTGTAGATGCGGTCGCCCGGTTGCAGGCCGGCGTCGGCGGCTGTGGAGTGCGGGACGACTCGCACGAGCACGGCGACGCCGGGATTGCCGGTGTCCAATCGCCAGCCGAATCCCCATCGCGAAGGCTGTCCCTGCAAAGTCAACGCCACCATGCGGCTTTCCGCTTCGCCAGGACGCTGGATTGTCAGGCTGGTTTGCGCCGGCGAGCGGACCACAGCCCGCAGGAACACTTGTTCGTCGTCAATCGGCTCGCCCGCGAATGCCAGCAACCGGTCACCCACGCGCAGTCCGGCCAATCCCGCCGCCGAGCCGGGAGCGACTCGCACCAGCGGCAACCCCGGCTGGTCGTCCCGTCTCCAGCTAACGCCCAATCTCGGCGGCAGCGACGGCAGCCGCTGCTCGAGCTGCGCGCGGTGTGTGTCGTTCTCGACGCGCGAGCCGTCGCGGAACGCCAAGCGAGTCGGCATATCCGCGATCCGCAACGCGGACTCCAGCAGCAGCCGGGTCACCTGTTGCATGCCGGGGTAGTCCAGCAAATGAGCGTCGTCACTCGGGCGATGGTAGTCCTTGTGCAAGCCCGTGTGCAGCATTAGCACGGGAATGTTGTGCTGAAACAGCGAATGATGATCGCTGTTGGCCTTCATCTCCCACTCGAATGACAGAGGCAAGTCACTGTGGTTGCTGTGTGAGAGAATTGATCGCAGGCCGGGCGCCGTGCGAACGCCAAACACCTCAACCGGCTCCTTTTCCAGCCGCCCCACCATGTCGACGTTGAAGGCGAAAGCGATCTGGCTGAGCGGGACCGTGGGCGCGGAGACCCAATGCTTCGAGCCGAGCAGTCCGTTCTCCTCGCCGTCCCAAAAGGCAAACAGCAGTGAGCGACGCGGCCGGCTGGGCAGGCGCTTGAGGCTGTCGACGATCTCCAGGACCGCCGACACGCCGCTGGCGTTGTCGTCTGCGCCGTTGTGAATGTAGCCGGTGGGGCCGAAGCTGTTGCTGGGAGTGCCATAGCCCACGTGGTCGTAGTGGCCCCCGATGAGCACATATTCATTCCGCAGCACGGGATCCGCGCCGCGGTAGATGGCGAGGATGTTCCTGCCTCCGGAGGGAATTGGTTGCAGGTATCCCTGCTCTCCGGCGCTCTCGAGCCCAGCCTTCTCAAGCAGCTGTGTCAAGTATCCCGCCGCGGCGCGGCCGCCGCGAGTGGCTTCCTGGCGACCCTCGAAGGTGTCGTCGGCCAGCACTTCCACATGACGTTGGAGTTCGTTCGACTTGACCGACTCCAGAGCCGCGCTGAACAGGGACATGTGGTGCGACGAACGATTGACGTGCTCCGCTCGGGCCGGAGCCAACATGGTTCCGCCAACCAGCGAGAGCAGCAGAACCAGCGAAACTCGAAGACTCCAACCTCGGCAACGCGACTTCCGTGACATAGGGCGATATCCGGATGATTTGCAGGCGAGCCGGGATATCCGGCGAAACTCTTGTAGCGCAGCACGGCGCGTAAGTTTCCCCTCCTACTTCGGATATTCCCTCACGCAACATCACGACAGTCCGCAGGCGTACGATCGCCCCGCTCACCAAAGCTAGGCGCCATCGGCCTGTCACGGTGACTTTGACCATTGTGACGCTTGCTCGGCCGAGCAACGTCGCTGTCGCTGTTGAGCCCTCCGCCCAAATCGAGGACAATAGCCGGCGTGCCCGGAGAGGAAGTGGAGTACCCTCGCCCGACCCTCGGCTGCCGCCACTTGGTCCCTCCGCATCCCGACTCATTTACGCGGGGGACGTCGTGTCGTTTTCCTCATTCTTCGAATTCCTCCGCCATTGCCGCGAAGAAATCTCGGATCTGGTCAATGCCACGTCGCTCTTGATCAACATCCTGGCCCTCCCCGGCGCATTGGGCCTGATCGCCTTGCTGACATGGCTTCGCCGCCGCGCCAAAGCCGACGGGCCGAAGGACGGAGTGCCCGCAGCGACGCCTCCTCCCGAATTGATGGAGTTGAGCGCCGACCAACGGCACAAGTGCCTGCGTCAATACCGCGACACCATGCTGACATGGAGCAACGAACAGCTGCGTGCTCGCTCAATGGGCGGGGCTGAGCAGCGATTGGCAAGACAATTGACGGTAGACGGCGAGCTTAGCCCCCTGGCCTCGGATCAATTCCTGGACCACTTCGGCAGCTTCGTACTGTTGGGCGAAGGTGGAGTGGGAAAATCGTCCGCCTTGACGCTCATGTTGCGCAACCTGCTTGAGATGAGCGATGGTGGCGCCCCGAGCGACGACGCCGACGATGACCGCCCCGACATTGTGCCCACCATCGTGCTGGCCCGCGATATTGTGAAAAGGATCGCCAAACTTGACGTCCAATTGGCGGATGGCCTGGGCGATGAGCGGGACGTCATTGAAGGCATGCTTCGAGACCGTCTGACTCACCCGCTTCGAACGGCTTTCCCGAATTGGGATCAGTTGGGGGCCGATCGACAAATTGAGCAGTTTCGGCTTGCCATGGGGCGTGGGAGAGCGATCTTGCTGGTCGACGGATTCGACGAGATCGCCATGTCGGATCGCCCCAACTTGCCGCTTAAAGCATTGGTGCTGGATGCGATTGACAATCTTTTGTGTCAGCTTCGCCCTCAACTGCAGATCGTCATCTCCAGCCGAATTGGTGATGGCCAGTTGCTCAAGAGCCTCGGACTGAGGGTCGCCAAGTTCGCGTCCCTCGGTGCCAGGGACGTCGCGAACTATGTAGCCGAAAACTGGCCAAGCTTGAGTGACCAGGCGGACCACATTGCGGAACGCTTTGAGGTCGAGCTCGGCGCCCGGCCGCTCTATTTGCGACCGCTTTGCGAATACTATCGGCGGCGGCGTGAGCAAGGAGACCAACAGCCCGCTGCCAAGATCTCCCGCAGCGAGTTGTTAGAGGCCGAAGCCGACGCCCTTTGTCTTCACAACGACCAGAAGACGCACGGACTTGGTGAATTGCTGAGGCGCCTGCTGATGTCCTTGTCGATCCGACATGCGCGGCGCCAGCTTCTGCAATTGCATGACGTCGAGGAGCTTGCGGCAAGCGTCAGCGCCTCGGCGGGACGACGCGAGCTCGCGGCGACGCTGGCGAATGCGGTGCGCGCGTTTTTGGCCATCGACGACAATGTCAACGTGCAGTTCCTGCACTTGGACCATCGGGATTTTTGGATCGCCAATGCAATCTCCCAACAGCTCAGCGATCCTCATGGCGGGCTGAAGTCGAAGGAGACCGCGGAGCTGCTGTTGTTGGTGTTTGAATACGAGGCCGTCTTCGGGTTCTGCTTGGAAGTATTGGGCACGCTTGACCCACATCAGCAAGCGGCCCGTGTCCACACCTTGATGGAGATCGCCAATCGCAAGACGATGGCGCAATCCAATCGGCACGGCCAAACCAGTTCGGCGGCGGCGCTCAGCTTGCTGCTGCGATTGTCTCCAGCCGCCACATTGCGGGAAGAGCTCGCCTGCGATGGACAGAATCTGCGCGGCTTGCAGGCCCGTGGGCAGGACCTGTCCTCCCTGGACCTGCGACGAGCCGACCTCAGCCGCGCCGACCTGCGCGGCGCCACACTGCGCGAGTCGAGATTGAGCGACGCGGTGTTGAACAACGCCGATCTACATGGCGCCGACTTTTCCTTCGCCGATCTGACCAACGCCGATTTAACCAACTGCGGACTGGGCAGTTATGCCACGAGTGCCGAAGCTCGCCCTTCGAAATTCGAAGGCGCCGATCTTAAAGGCTCCAATTGGTTCAATTTTCGTGTCACGATGGACGGCTATCTGCAATTCTGGAAAGGCGCCGTGCATGGAGGCGCGTTGCTCGTCGCCACGAACCGGGGATTGTATGGCGTCGCCCTGGCTGACCTCGCTGCCACCATCCCGTCGCATACCGCTGACCGCGTGGCCACAAGCCTGCTGCTCAAGGAGTCCGATGTTCTGGACTTCGATGTCCGACTCGACCAAGACTATCTCTTGGTGGCCGGCCGAGAAGGACGCACAACGCTCGTTGAAGTCGCGAGAGTAAGTGCGGGCGACCTATTGAGTTTCGGAAACAGCTTGGAGGTGACGTCGCCCAAACACCACTTCGGTCAGTACCCTCGGCGCATCCTGGCCAGTCCGTCGGGAAGCTGGATCTGCGTCACCGACCGGGCCAACAATGTGTACATGCGAAGGGTGGAGGGAGGATTGCCGCATCCGAGCACCCATGCCATTCGCGTACATCTGGCGCCTGTGATGTGCCTGCTGGCCGACGAGACGTGGGGATGCCAGGCATTCTACACGGCAGGCTATGACGGAGTCGTCTATCGACACACGGAGCCGAGGAATGCCGACAAGGATTGGGAGACGGAACTCGTCGCCGCTGTGGCCCCCAAGCATCAGGAAGGGAATGTGATTCGGGCCATGCTGCCGCAAGCGGATGCTTCGGGAAGACTGGCTGGGATCTGGATCGGCGTGGAGACGGGCGACCTGCTGTATTGGCAACGGAAAACCGGACAATTGCGGTCCGTGCTGTCAGCACCGGAGGGCATCTTCGAACTGGCGCACCTCGACGGCGGCAGTGTGCTGGCGATCGGCATGTCGGATGGCCGGATCTTAGTGTGTACCTGTTCGCGAGATGAACACCCGCGGCTTGAACGCAGAAGGACCCTCACTCCTCCCGCCGACTGCGCCGGCCACGGAGAAATCGTGCGATCCATTGTCCAATCGGAGAGTTGTATCATGGCGGTGCTCTGGTCCGGGCGGCTGGTTCGTTGGCGCCATCTGGATGACGACTCCCCTGTCGAATTGAAGCTCGACATTCCGCCATCTGCCGACGCGGCCGACACTCGGAACGTGATCTTTCGCACGGATGTCTCCAACATCCAGGGGCTCCCCGCCAGCTATGTGAAGTACCTGGCCACTCTCCAATAGGAAGAGACGCAGTCGATGCACATTGTGGAACACAGGTTGCCCAACGGGACGAATCTGCAATTTGTCAACCGCGAGGGCCTCTATGCGGTCAATCGGTTTCAGTCGCTCTTGCTCGCTGACTGTGCGTGCTTCGAAGCGGTGGAATTGTGCGCCACCACCGGCCGACGACTGCAGGACTTGCGGGCGCACGAAATCTGTTGTGGCGGCGGGCCTGCTGCCTTGGCATTGAAGGCCAGCGGCGTTGGCCACGTTGAGGCGTCGGATGTCAATCCACAAGCCGTCGAGTGTTGCCGAAGCAACGCCGAACACAATGGGCTCAGCCTTGAGCGACTCGCCGTCTTCGACGTCGCACGAGACTCGCACGATGAGACATTCGACTTGTTGCTCTGCAATGCTCCCTGCGGTCGCGCAGATCAAATGCCCCGGCGCGCCACTCCCGACATTGCCAGAGCGGTTGATGGAGGCGAAGCGGGGATCGATGTGACCTCAACGGTCATGCAACGTGCTGCCTCCTGGCTTCGCCCCGCAGGTCGGCTCGTGTTCGTCGTCACGTCCATGATGGACTACCGGGCCGTGGAACAGACGCTGAACAAACTGTTTTTCCGGACGTGGCGAGTCTCGATCGGCTCACCATTGGCGCAGCCTTTTTTGCCGATCGGCTCCGAGCGTGCGGGACGCCTGTTGCAGCAATGCGAGCGAGGCGAGCTATTTGTGTGGGATGGAGGTGACGGCTGGCTGTGGCGACTGACCTGGATCGTGGTTGCTGCCAAAGATGCGCCGACCACAATTGGCGAGCTGTCACTCGCCAATTGCTGGTATGACATCCGTTGCGAAGGCTATCGAAACGCCATGACGGCGTTAGGATTGTCGCCAGCGCGAGAGGGAGAGATGTGGCGGGAATAAACTCCCCGGGGGCGGCCGAGGCCGAAACTACGCCGCTGCCGCTGCCGTGCGCTTTCGGCGCTGGCGTCCTTGGGCGATGGCTCCCACGCCAAGCAAGCTCCAGATCACAAAACTGCCGGGTTCGGGCGCCACATAGGCGACGACATTGCCGTCGTGCGAAAAAGGAGCAAACACCGCCTTGGCTCGATTGCCGGCCAGCACGGAGTCATAGAGATCAAAGTAGAGAGTCGCCCCGTGGCCGTTGAGCACCGAGATCTCGTAGACGTTGATTTGGGCTTGAGCCGAAACGGAAGCGGTCGGGAAGGTGTTGATAAAGTCTCCCAGCTGCGAGTCGGGGGTGTCGAAATCACCCAGCGCGAACTCCATCCAACTGGTGTTGTCGCCGTAGATGCCGTTGGGCGGCAGCGCACTGCCATTGGAAAGGGTGGGGCGACTGCCGTTGGAGACGATACCGTCCGCAGTCGTAACCACGCCCTCTGACGTCGTCACCACCGTATTCAGAATCGGATCGTCCGCGATGCTCGGGTCGGTAAAGCCGTTGTACGAGCCAACGCCGACGCCTCCCATTTGTGATCCCTCAATCGAGATCTCCAAATCCTCGGCAAAGATCGAATCAAAGGCGATCGCAAGTCGCACGTTGTAGATGGTCGACTTGCCTCCGGGGCCGTCGAGATTGCCGATGGTCCAGATTCGGAATGGTGCTCCGTTGGACGATCCTGCTGGGGTAATGCTCCAGCTTTCCGTTGTCGTGTCGTACACACCGCCCTCAAGATAGATTTGAAGGATGGGTGTGGCGGAACAAAGTTGGGGCATGCAGAGTGCAACTGCCCAGACAAAAAACAGGCGGGAAAGGCGGGGGAGGGGTCGCTTCATGGAAGTGGTGTACATCGGTGCGAGAATGGGGCCCCTATCTCGATCCGTAGAATACCAACGAGCGACCGATCACTCCATTGAATCCAGGCAGAATCTCCCGAATTTCCGGGTCAAAATCTAGCTATTGCGCAACCCCCCGCTGGCGAGAAGGGCCTGGCGAAATGGGCCAGGCAAGCGGTGTACGATATGCCATTTCCGAGGTGGGGATCAGTCGTTGACGCACAACCGATTCTCGCGGGCTCCTCATCAACTCGTCCGCTAGTGGGCGCGGAGCAGCGGCAGCTCGGACTCGCAAACAATCCACCCACGACACGAGTCTGCGCCGCACTGGCAGGGGATCGCCGCATCGGCTGGCCAGCCGTAGTCAAGCGAGAGTTCCTCGCCCTTGCTGATCCGACGCGTGGCGAACACGTACACCTTCTCGACGATGTTGCCCTCGTCATCCTCTTCTTCGAAGCAGTCAAAGTCGCAGTTGGCTTCGCAGTGGTGATTGAGAAATCGAAACGGCGCCTCCGGCTCGAGATGCCAATCGTCACCCAGCCAGAGGCAGTAGTCCGATTCGTAGTCCGGGTCTTCAATCAACTCGCCCGTGATCTCGCCAATGATCGCATCTTGCGGGAAGGTGCGGGTCGCAAACACGCCGCGGCCAACATGTGTCTTCGCGACGCGCACGCCACGGTAAGTCTCGGACTTGCGTTTCTTCATGAATTCGCAACCTGCGTTGGTGTGGAAATCGTCGCCACGGATAAACTTACGTGGCGGCCAGACCAGTGTAGGTCAACCTTGCCGGGCTGGCCACTGCCCGTTGTCGGTCGATCACGGATGGGTAGAATGCGCGTGCACGGGAACTCATCGCCGTAGCTCTCTCCGTTCCAATTGGCTCCGCCGCCAACTGCTCATGAAGCCATCTGCTCCAAACTCTGGCCCCGATGATTCCTCTCGCGACACTCCATTGAGTCTCTCGGAACAAGCAGAGGCCATGGATCGGGAACTGGCCGAGTGGCTTGGCGCTTGGCTGACGCGCCGGGCCGATCTTGCCAGCCAGGCGGCGGAGTCCGGCCTGGAGGACAGCTGCCAAGCAGAGCAGTGGCTGACGCAGTGGTCGAAGTCCTATTCGGGACACGAACTTCTGCGGCCCGTGTTTGATGGAGTGCTGCGAGAACTCCGTTGTGGACTCGTTTCCGCGCGGACGCGGCCGCGAGTCGCATTTTTGGGCCCGGAGTTCAGCTATAGTCATCTCGCGACGCTCAGGCATTTCGGCAGCAGCGCCGAGTTGCTGCCCGTGGACACCATCTCGGGCGTGTTTGAGGCCTTGCAGCATGGCCACGCCGATTTCGGGCTCGTGCCGCTGGAAAACTCAACCGATGGCCGCGTCGCCGACACGCTCACGTGCTTTGCCAGAAACCCCCAGCGGATTAGCGGCGAGGTGCGGCTTCCAATTCACCATAATCTGCTCTGCCGCGGGGCGCTGGCCGACATTGAGGTCGTCTGCAGCAAGCCGCAAGCGTTGTCACAGTGCCGAAGCTGGATCGCTCGCCATCTAGGGCACGCGAGAATCGAGGAAATGCCTAGCACCACGGCTGCGGCGGCGCGAGCCGCCACGTCGCCCTCGTGCGCGGCCGTGGCCAGCCGCGAGGCGGGCAAAGTGTACAACTTGCCGGTGCTGATGGCCAACATCGAGGACAACACCAACAACGTGACTCGCTTTGCAGTCATTGGCGCAGAATCCGCTCCCCCTTCGCTCCACGATCGCTGCGCGCTGATGTTCGAGCTCTCTCATCAACCCGGCGCACTGGCCGACGCGATGATGGTCTTTAAACGACACCGGCTCAATATGACCTGGATCGAGTCATTCCCGCTGCCCGACAAGCCATCCGAGTATCTGTTCTTTGTGGAAGTCGACGGTCACGAAACTTCCCCCCCGCAACGGGAGGCTATCGACGAACTTCGCAGGGAAACCGTGCGACTCGAAGTACTTGGCTCTTATCCACGCGATGAGACCGGCGGCGAATCGCCAACTTCAGTGAATGTCTGATGTGCAGATAATACGAATCGAACGATTCACGAAACCTCGCCGCTAGGGAAGTCTGGGCAAATTCAGGGAGATGGGTAGAGACTGCGATGGCAATGGGCGAAAAAGAGTTATAATGTCGGCGCGTTCCCACACTTTTCCGCGTTCGACCAACAGGGCCGTTGAAAAACGCCTGGTCCGGCAATCGGCACAGCAACATTCGCCACCACGAACGTTCCTTTGATTGCCAGAGGGGTCTTTTCAACAGGCCAACGGCGGAGCGAAGAAATTGCTCCGCCACCTGCATGTTCACGGTCGGACTGCGTGCATTTAGATGGAGTTTTGTGAAATGCGTTCTCACGCTTGGTTGGCGTTGTTGCTTACAATCGCGTTGGCTTCGGCAGGTTGCGGGGGCCCCTCGGCGGCGGAACTGCGGCACCAAGCCGAGCAGAAACTGCTGGCCGCCTCGAAGCTCCGCGATGCCTCGGCCGAGGAGAAGGAAGCAGCGGAGAAACTCCGCAAGTCGGCCGACGACGCAAAATCGGAAGCCGCTCAATTGAAAGAGGACGCCGAGCTGGCTCGCGCCGAGGCGCGTGTGGCTCGTGAGGAGGCCGAAACCACGCTGCAAAAGGCCGAAGCGGCGCAGGCCAAGGCCGACGAGCAGGCGGCCGAGAATCGGTCTCGGGCCGAGAAGCTCAAGGAGGAGTCCGCGGAAGCCGCCAAGGCACGCGACGCCGCCATGAAAGCGGAGGCCAGCGCCAACGCCGCGCTGAAGTCCTCGGAAGAAAAGCTCGCGCAAGCCGGCAAGCTGATGGCGGACGCTTCCAAGGCAAAGGCCGCGGCCGAAGCGGCCCAAACCGCCGCTGACAAGAGCAGCCAAGCAGCGGCTGCCGCGAAGAAGGCCGCCGAGACGCAACTAGCGCAGGCCAAAGAGACGGCTGTCGCCACGGAAAAGATCAAGCAGGAAGCGACGACGTTGAAGGCGGCCGCGGACGCCGCCAAGGAAGCGGCCGAAAAAGCGCAACAGACCGCCTTGCAGGCGAAGCAAGCGGCCGAGAAGGCTCGCGCCGAGGCACTCGAAGCCAAGCAGGTGGCCGAGCAAAAGTTGGCAGCCGCGCAGAAGGAACGGGCGGCAGCCGAGGCCGCCAAAGCCGAGGCCGAGAAAGCTCGTGATGCCGCGGAGAAATCCGAAGCCGGCGCGAAGGCCGCCGCAGAGCAGGCGACGACAGCCAAGGCCGATGCGGCCGCCATTAATCGAGCGACGTTGAAGTTGAAGTCCGAACTTGCCTCGCTCAAGGAGCAGGCGGACAAGGCTCGCGCTGCCGCCGAACAGGCCAGCGCCGAGGCCGCGGAGAATCGCAAAGTTGCCGAGACGGCGCAGGCCGCTGCCGCCCGTGATCGCACCGCCGCCGAGGCCGCTCAAGCGGACGCCGCGAAGCAGCAAGCCGTGGCCAGCGCCATGCTGAAAACCGCTGCCGATGCGGAGGCCCGAGCCAAGCTGCTCAACGAGACAGCCGAGAAAGCTCGGCAAGAGAATGCCAAGCAACTGGAATTGGTGAATGCCGCCAAGGCTGCGGTGAAGAAGTCACAAGCGGAGGCGGACCAAAAGCTCGCGGACGCTCAAGTTCTTTCACGCGACGCCAAGGAGCTGCAGACGCAGACCACGCAGCTGAAGCAAGAGAGCGAGGCGGCGCGAGCCGACGCTTTGGCGGCGCTGGCCGAAGCGCGTCAGCAACGCAAGAACAACGAACAGGCGAGCGAAGACTTCGCCAAGCGAGTGGCCGCCGCCAAAACGGTCTTTGAGCAATCGACGGCCGCCAAGGCGGCGTCCGACAAACGTGCCAAGGAAGTGGAGGCTTTGCAAGTTAAGCTGGACGCCACCGCACTCACTGCGAAGACCGATCGCGAGGCCGCCGAGAAGGCTCGCGGCGAAACTCAGGCGTTGAAGAATTCGTTGGCCGCGGAGCGCGAGTCGGCGAAGCGAGAGCTTGAGGCCGCCAAGAAGACGCAGCAGGCGTTGATCGCCGAGACCCGGGCGGCCGAGGAAGCCAAGGACGCTGCCATCGTCGCCAAGGCGGAGGCGCAGAAGGAGCGGGCTCGCAGCGAGGAAGTGCGTTTGATCGCCGAGGCCAAGCAGCTTGAGGCAACTAAGGCCAAGGAAGCTGCTCTTGCGGCTCAGTCCGAAGCCACCCGACTGCAACAGATCGCGGTCAAGGAGACCCATCAAGCGGCGCTTGCCATGCAAGCGGCGGACCAGGCCCGCGAGGTGGCTCTGCAACAACAAGTGGCGACCAAGAAGGAGCAGGACGCGACTCAGGCTGCAATCGCCGCTCTGCAGACGACGCAGAAGGCGGTGATGGAGACGCAACTGGCCGTCAATGCCGCTCGCGAAACCGTTGCCAACGAGCGAGAGCAGCTGGAGTCGTTGCGAACCGGCCTTGAGGATGCCAAGGCGTTGGCCAACAAGGCCGAGATCGCGGCGCAGGTGGCGCAGCGACAAGCCAACGAGCAATTGCGAGTGGCCAACGCCGCACGCGAGGCCGCTTCCGAGCGTGAGGCATCGGCGAACGCCGCCGTGGCGGAGGCCAAGCGTGAGCAGACCGAGGCCAACAAGGTGGTGGGAGAGTCCAAGGAGCAGATCGCTCTGCTTCGCGACCTCAAGCGACAAGTGGAGGAAGCGGAGTTGAAGGCTCGCCAAGAGCAGATGGCTGCCGCATCGGCCAAGCGTGCCGCGGAAGAGGCGCGATTGTCCGCTCAGGCTGCGGAGCAGGCTGCCGCGAAGGAGCACGCGGCCGCTCAAGCTGCCCTGGACGCCTTCGAGCGGGCCCGGATGGCCGCGACGGAACGGCGTGAGGCTCAGTCGAGCAATCATGCCGCCAACAACCGTTTGGCTCTGGCACGCAACGGCAACGTCGCCTCGCCCGCCGCGCCGGAGCCGCCCATTGAGGCGCCGCAGAAGTAACGGTGTCCCAGCTCGACCATGCCAACGACGATCCCGGCCAACCTCGACTCCTCGTCGTCGACGAGGAGTCGGCGGGGGCGCGGCTTGACGTCTATCTTGCCTCTCAGTTTCCGCAACACAGTCGAGCTCGACTGCGACGGGCGATCACCGACGGTGGCGTTTCGGTCGAGGGCCGCGGCGCCAAGCCGTCCGAACGGCTCAAACAGGGACAGACCGTCACCGTCACCTTGCCTCCGGATCCGCGCCCCGGTCCCGCGCCGGAGCCGATCCCGCTGGATTTGCTGTATGAGGACGAGCATCTGATCGCGGTGAACAAGCCGCCGGGGATGGTCGTTCATCCGGCCAAGGGACATTGGGAGGGCACGCTTGCCAGCGCCTTGGCGCACCACTTTCAGCAGCTCAGCTCCGTGGGCGGCCCGACACGGCCGGGCATCGTCCATCGGCTGGATCGTGACACCAGCGGGGTGCTGGTGGTGGCCAAGACGGACGAGGCGCATCATGCGCTGGCGGAACAGTTTCAGGAGCGAACCACCGAGAAGCATTATACGGTGATTGTGCTGGGGGTTCCGGACCGAGATCGCGATTGGATCAATGAGCCGATCGGGCCTCATCCCTATCAGCGCGAGCGGATGGCGATCCGCCGGGACCATCCCGATGCGCGCGACGCGCGCACGTTTTACGAGGTCCGTGAGCGATTCAACCGCTTTTCATTGTTGGATGTGCAGATCCTGACGGGGCGCACGCATCAGATCCGCGTCCATCTTACACACGCGGGTTATCCCGTGCTCTGTGATCGACTCTACGGCGGTCGCGCCGAAATTGACGCGGCCGAATTGCGAGCGGGGTCGCGGCGTGGCGATGCGGGGACGACGCTGGAGGGCGAGCTGTTGACGTGGCGTTTGACGCGGCAGGCTCTGCATGCCGAGCGGCTCAAACTGCGACATCCCGTCACTGGCGACGAGTTGCAGTTCACGGCGCCACTTCCGGCCGATATGGCAATCGCATTGAAGCTGTTAAGATCGTAGGCAGCGTTGGGACGCTTGCCCAATGGTGCGCCGATTTCGCCACGTAGCGGTTGGTGTTCGGCATCGGAAATGCGAAGGTACGCGCACCGCCCAACCTTGATTGATTGAAACCGGAGCTGATCATGGCCACCGCCGAATTCGCCTACCAACCGTTGTTCGACGTCCGCGACGACGACACGCAATACCGCAAGCTGACCTCCGAGTTTGTGGAAGTGGCGCCGTTTGGTGACGAACAACTGCTGCGGGTGGCGCCTCAGGCGCTGACCATGCTCGCAGCGCAGGCGTTTCATGACATTAACTTTTTCCTTCGCCCCGCGCACTTGCGGCAGGTCGCAGCGATCCTCGATGACCCCGAGGCGTCGGAGAACGACCGCATGGTGGCGTTGACGATGTTGAAGAACGCCGACATTGCCAGCGCCGGCGTGCTGCCGTTCTGCCAGGACACCGGCACGGCGATTGTCCTTGGCAAGAAGGGGCATCGCGTGTTCTCCACCGGCGACGAAGCGGCGCTGTCCCGGGGGGTCTTTGAAGCCTATCGCGACAACAACCTGCGATACTCGCAGAACGCGCCGCTGTCGATGTACGAGGAGAAGAACACCGGGACCAACCTGCCGGCCCAGCTGGATCTGATGGCCGACGAGGGGGACGCGTACAAGTTCCTGTTCATTGCGAAAGGCGGCGGCTCGGCCAACAAGTCGTTCCTGTATCAGGAGACGCGGGCGGTGCTGCGTCCGGACAAACTCGTCGAGTTTCTGACCGAGAAGATGGTGAGTCTCGGCACCGCCGCCTGTCCGCCCTACCACTTGACGTTCGTGATCGGCGGCACCTCGGCCGAAGCCACCATGAAGACCGTCAAGCTCGCCTCGACCAAGTACTACGATCATTTGCCGACGAGCGGCAACGAGTTGGGCCGCGCGTTTCGCGACCTGGAGCTGGAGCAGCAAATGCTCGAGGCGGCTCGTCGCTGCGGCATTGGCGCTCAGTTCGGCGGCAAGTACTTTGCGCTCGACGCCCGAGTGGTCCGGTTGCCTCGGCACGGCGCGTCGCTGCCGATCGGCATCGGCGTCTCTTGCAGCGCGGACCGGCAAGCCAAGGGCAAGATCACACGGGACGGGGTGTTCATCGAGCAGTTGGAGACGCAGCCGCTGCAATATATGCCCGAGGCGCTGCGGCACCGCAAGGATGAGGGCGCGGTGCGAGTCGACTTGAATCGGCCGATGGCGGAGATCCTTGCCGAGCTCGATCGGTATCCGGTGACGACTCGCCTGATGCTCTCGGGCCCGATCGTAGTCGCTCGTGATATTGCCCATGCCAAACTGAAGCAGCGGCTGGAGGCGGGCGAGCCGCTGCCGGAGTACCTCAAGAATCACCCGGTCTATTATGCCGGCCCCGCCAAGAAGCCCGAGGGCCTGCCCAGCGGATCCTTCGGCCCGACGACCGCCGGGCGGATGGACGCCTACGTGGATCCGTTTCAGGCGGCCGGCGGGAGCATGGTGATGATTGCCAAAGGCAATCGTGGATCCCAAGTGACGGAAGCATGTCACAAACACGGTGGGTTCTATCTCGGCAGCATCGGCGGACCGGCGGCAATTCTGGCCAAGGAGAATATCCGCAGCGTCGAAGTGCTGGAGTTTCCCGAACTGGGAATGGAGGCGGTCTGGAAGATTGAAGTCGAGGACTTCCCCGCGTTCATCCTCGTCGACAACAAAGGCAACGACTTCTTTCAAGACGTCGGCGGCGGCTGCGCCGCTCATTGACTTCGTAGTGCAGGCTGCCAGCCTGCAATGTGCGACCGAAATCACCACCAGCACAACAATTACAGGCTGGCAGCTGGCAGCCTGTGCCCGTCGGGCGGCCAAAAAAAACTACCAACAACACACAACAATCACAGGCTGGCAGCCTGTGCCACATACGTGAAGCCGCAGGACTTCTTGGCGACAAGTACGAGGACGCACGTGCTAACGATTGCTCAAGCCTTGCGACGGCGAGTCGAACGGGCCGGCGACAATGAAGTTGCCGTCTGGTTTCGCCAAGATTCCAACGAGTCGCTCTGGACTTGGCCCCGACTCGCGGACGAGACGCTGCAAACCGCAGCCGCACTTCGTCGGCTGGGCGTCCTGCCGGGTGACCGAGTGGCTCAATGGGCCGCCAACAGCATTGCTTGGATCACCTCTGATCTTGCTTTGCATCTGCTTGGCGCCGTGCACGTGCCGATCCATGCCCCGCTCACCGCAACGCAGGCCCGCCAACAAGCCGAGCACTCGGGCGCAAATCTGCTGCTGGTGGATCGCGTTTCGCGGCTGCATGAGCTGCGCGACGCGGGGCTCAACGAGCAAGCCGTCACGACGCTCGTACATGATGCCGATAGCCATCAGCAGAGCCTCGCTGCGCTGCGACGCGAGACGACACCGCCGCAGCGAAACGCGATCTGGGATGAAGCCGAGCGAGTCAGCTCGCCCGACTCGCTCGCCACCATCCTCTATACCTCGGGCACCACGGGTGAGCCAAAGGGCGTGATGCTGACGCAGGCAAATCTCTCGTTCACCGCGGCGGCGGTCGATGATCGATTCCAATCCGGCCCCGAGACACGAAGGTTCTGTCTGCTGCCGCTTAGCCATATCTTCGCTCGCACCTGCGACCTCTACGTCTGGATCTTGGGCCATGGCCAGCTGGGGCTTGCCAGCTCGCGCGAGTCCATCTACACCGATTGCCCCGCCTTCGAGGCAACGACGCTCAACGCAGTGCCCTACTTCTTTCAAGGCCTGCAGCGAAGACTCTTGGACGGCGCCAAGCTCGGGGAACTACTCGGGCCACGCATCGAGTACTGCTCGTCCGGCGGCGCACCGTTGGCGCCGGAATTGTTCGACTTCTATCAAACGCAAAAGATGCCCGTGCTCGAGGGCTACGGGCTTACCGAGACGTCGCCGGTCATTAGCGCTTGTAGTCCCGGCGATTTCCGTCGCGGCTCGGTGGGACGCCCGCTGCCCGGCACCGAAGTTCGCATCGAAGACGGTGAGGTGCAGGTGCGGGGGCCGCACGTGATGCAGGGCTACTACCGCAATGAAGCGGCGACTCGAGAGACATTCGCTGGTCCGTGGCTGCGGACCGGCGATCTGGGACGGATCGATGAAGATGGCTTCCTCTATATCACGGGACGCCGCAAGGAGTTGATCGTCATGTCCTCCGGGAAGAACATCGCGCCGACCCTGATCGAGGGCCTGCTCACGGCCGACCCGCTGATCGAACAGGCGATGGTGATTGGCGACAATCGCAGCTACCTCACGGCGTTGATCTGCCCCGCCCCCGCGGCGCGCGCCGACGCTGAGACAAGGTCGCCCGACGCCTGGGAGGATCTGCTGCGCGAGCGGATGGAAGCCGTCATCGCCACACGGCTCGGACAACTTTCGCATCACGAGCAGGTGCGGCGCTTTGTGCTGTTGCCACGCGCGTTCTCGTTGGAGCACCAGGAGCTGACGCCGAAGCTGAGCATGCGCCGCGACCGGATCTTGGCCAATTGGCAATGTGAGATCGAGGCGATGTACGCGAAATAGGAGGTCACTCCTGTTCTTCGAACAGATCAAGCAGTTCCGCGTCCTGCCCGGCCTCCTCCAGCCATTGTCGCGCTTGCTTGCGATAGGTCGCGCTGGCGCGCACGTGGAAGTTCACATAGAGCGCCGTCAAGACCTTGGACTTGCCGTCGTCGCCGAGCTTGCGTTTAGCCAGCTCCACGGCCAGCGCCGCCGGCAACGCAGTGCGATCCAACGTGCCGGGCTCGCCGGCGAGTTCGACTCGCAGCTTGTCCTGAGTCACCTGCACCACCTTGACGGTCACATCCGGCGGAATGTTGAGCTCATCGTCGGGCTTCAGCTCATCGATTGCTCCCTGGATCGACGAGTGCAACTCTCCCAATCTTGCGACAGCTGTTTTCAACAAGTCGCGTGTGTGCAACTGCCGTGGAGTGCCGATGGCGATGGTGTCGAGTCGCTTTGACGCGGCGGCCGTGTTGCCCTTGCCAAGGTCCTCGCGCACCTTGACCAGCGTCTCTTGGGTCGCCTTCATTTCATCGGCGGTCGGCGCTTTGGCGGGGACCGTCGGCGACGGGGAAGATTCCGGCGCAGGCGCGGTGGGCGACGAAGCGCCCTCGTATTTGTCGTCAAACAACAGCAGCAAGTCCTTCGCGTCCACACCTCCGGCGATGCCGGCGCTGAGCAGCTCGCGAGCCTTCGCCTCCACCGAGGGAGTTTGGGCGGGGTGGAGCGCTAGGTACGCTCCCTTGATCACCTGGTTTTGAGGCTCGTTTGGCATCACCCGGTCGGCGAGCACGAGTCCGACAAACGCAGGCAATTCGCGTCGCGAATACGTGCGATTTCGTCCAGCGCTGTGGATGACCAATTCATCGGGGCGAATCTCCACAATGCTGATCGTGGCGCCCCCGTAGGACAATTCGTCGAGTGACTTCAACTCGGCGAGCGAGCGGTCAACTCCCTCCTGAAACTGCTGAAGCAGCTCGAACGCGGTTCGCAGTCGATTGAGTTGTCCCACTTGGTTCGCGGAGGCCGGCATCGCATTCGCGTCGGTTAACGAACGTTCTGCGGCAACGAAATCCAGACGCGAAAGTTGCCCGCGCAGTGACTTCAGTTTTCCGGCCAACGCCGCAACCTGTTGCGGTGTCGCATGGTCGTCCGTCGCTGGGGGAGCTGGCGCGGGAGGCTCAGGCGTCGGCGGAGTCGGCGGAGTGGGATCCGGAGTCGTCGGAGTTGGGGCCGGGTCCGGTGTCTCCGGAGTGGAGGCGGGGGCAGGCGGAGTAGTCGTGGGCTCCCCGCCCGCAGTCGCGGGATCGGGAGTCATTTCCATGTCAGGCGACTTCGGCTCCGGTGCGTCAGGCGAGATTCCCTCGGGACCGGGACGTGTGGACTCGGTGCGGTTGTCGTTCGAGGCGATTGCCACTTCCGCGCTGGTCGCGGGCTGGGTAGGTGTGTTCGGCGTCGCTTGTTTCGGCGAGCCGGCGGGTGGCTGACCTTGCTTGGCGACGGCGTTTTGCGAGTTCCGTCCCTGGCCGCGATTGATCATCACAACCACCGCCACCAACAACATCCCGACGGCTGCCATTGCCAACACCATCGACAGGTTGTTGTTGGAGCGCGTGCGCTTGCGCTTGGGAGCTTTCACGGCCGGGGCAGCGGCGGTTGGCGCGGTGGGTGGGGAGGTTGGCGAGGTTGGCGAGGTGGCCGCCAATTGTCCCACCGGAGCCATGGGATCGGGGCCACCGGGAGCAACCGCCGTGGCGCTCGACACCGGTTGTGCGTTGGCCGGGTAAGCCGGGTACGCCATGCCCATGGGCGCGGCGCCGAATGGCCGGGCCTCCATCGTAGGCAGCGGAGGCGGTGGCGAGGAGACGGGCTGAGCCATCGGA
>JAGQPF010000353.1 GCA_020426845.1 Planctomycetales bacterium | reverse complement strand
TGTCGCCCCTGTCGGGGCTGTTGCGCGTGATTTTTTTATCGCCACTCTTTGCGTTCGCGCGATTCCACGGGCTTGCGCCCAAGGAACCGCGCATGAGCCCGAAGACCTCACGCGACAAGTGCAACAGCCCCGTGAGGGGCGACAGATGTTAGCCTTGGGCGCAAGCCCAAGGAACCGCGCACGAGCCCAAAGACCTCGCGCGACAAGCGCAACAGCCCCGTGAGGGGCGACAGATGTTAGCCTTGGGCGCAAGCCCAAGGAACCGCGCTTGGCCGATCCACCACGCGATCAAGAGCCGGCGAGAAGAGGTTGTCTACATGGCCATGGAACACCTTCATTAGCTGATCTCGTACACTTCGACCCGGCCGAAGTCGGGGAATCGCCCTTGTTCGTGCTTGCTAGGCTGACCTTGCGTGCCGACCAGCACCAGTCGTCGGCCGTCCGGCGTGAACTGGGCCTCCGTGACGCGATAGCCGGTCTTCAGGCTGCCGATCAGATCGCCCGACTCGAGGCTGAACAGTCCCAAATTCCAGGCTCCTCCGCGCAGACGGCCGCCCATGGCGAAGTACTCGCCGGAGGGATGGAATGCGAGCGTTTCCATCAATCCTTCGCCCGCCTGATCCTTTTTCGTCTCGGAGATTTTCCGCGGGGGCTCGTCGCGCCAACGCCAGCGTTGCCAGAGTTGACGTCCGTTGCCTGCCATAGGGTCGCGCATCGGACCCATGCCGGCGAGCAACAGGTCCGCGCCGTCCGGCGTGAACTCCAGAGCAAATACGCCGCCCAGATAACAATGGCTCTTGATAATGCCCCAGCTGGTAAAGTCGGGAGTCGTCCAGTCGGCGACGAGTTCGCCGGAGTCGACGTTCCAGACCCGCACCTCGCCCATCAAATTCCCCGCAGCGACAAACTGGCTGTCGGGACTGCAGGCCACGGCTTGCACGGAGGGGACGTGAGGAAGAGCCTGAAGCAGTTCACCGCTTTCAACATCCACAACGCGCACGCTCGGCTCGCGTTCCGCTTGCGGCTCATACTTGTAGCCGCCCGCGAGGTATTGGCCCGTGACGGAAGCGAGCCATTTTTCGTTTGGGGCGACTCGCATGTCCCAGGACCAAAACTCATGAAGTTGCAGCCGCCGTTCGCGTCTCGGTTGCCGCAGGTCATGCCAATGCAGCGCGCCGTCGTAGCCCGCGGAAATCGCCCGCGCGCCACCGGCGACTACGCGAACCGAGCTTACATAGCTCTCGTGCTGGTCGATCTTTTGGTGCGATTTGTCGGCAAAGCGGACGAAATAGACGCCGTCCATGCATGCCGCGATCAGCCCGTCGGGCGTCAATGATTGGTCGAGCACCGCCATCGGCAGTTTGAAGTCGATCGTCCGCTTGAGTTGCAGCGTGTTCATTCGATTTCTCGCACTTCCGATTGGCTGGCCAGAAGTTCCGCGACTGGCGCCGCGTCTTCTTCAACGCGGTGGAAGGTCGGCAGGCCGGGAAGCTCGTATTCTTCGTGCGGGTCGATGCCCAGTGCGGCAAAAATGGTGGCGAACAATCGGCGGTTGTCCATCTGCCCCTCGACCACGTCGAAGCCCAGGGGATCCGTGGCTCCGTGGACGACGCCGCCTCGGATGCCGCCTCCGGCCATCGCCATGCTCCAAGCGCGCGGGTAGTGATCCCGCCCTCGCGCCTCGTTCATCCAGGGAGTGCGGCCGAATTCGCCCATGGCAATCACGAGCGTGTCGTCCAACATGCCCCTCGTCTTGAGGTCCGTGATCAACTGGTACAGCACGTTGTCCAATTCGGGCACCAGCATTTGATGCATCTCGTGTTGGTAGACGTGGTTGTCCCAGGGCATGCCGTTGGCGACCATCACGAACGTCGCCCCATGTTCGATCAAGTGGCGCGCTTGCAGTGCGTGCTGAGCGAAAGCGCCGCCGCCGTATCGACGACGCTCGGCTTCCGGCAATTGACTGAGATCAAACAGCGGAGCGCAGCTCATCAGGCCCCGGACTCGCTCGAAGGCGGCATTGTAGGAGCCCGCTGCTGCGCTGCGGCGATCGTTCTCGTACTTGCGACTGAAGAAGGCTCGCAGCGCCTCGCGATCGGCATGATCCGTTTCCGACAGATTTTCGGGCCGCAGAATGTCCGGAATCGAGTACTCGCCGCCGGCTCGCACGGGACCGTATTCGGCGCCAAGCCAGCCCGCCCAATTGCCCGCCTTGAACGCCTTGAACTCATTGCCTTCCGGGCAAGGGTCGAGCAACACGAACTGGGGGACAGGGCTGTCCAGCTGTCCCAACTGCTCCGCCACCACCGCGCCCAACAATGGGCGGGTGAAGGGAGGACGCGGCTTGTCACCGCGAGTGAGCAAGTCGATACCCTGAAAGTGCTCCGAGGCATCCGTTTTCAGGGATCGCACGACCGCCAGCTCGTCCATGATCGTCGCGCAACGAGGCATCAACTCGCTGATGTGAATGCCGGGAAGATTGGTGGCGATCGCTCCAAACGGGCCGCTTGTGGCGGTTCCCGGCTTCGGATCCCAAGTTTCGAACTGACTGGGCGCGCCACACAGCCAGAGCAAAATGCAACGCTTGGAGCGACGCTGCGCCTGTTGTGCCAGAGCCGGAACGGAGAACAATCCGCTGAAGGAGGCGACGCTGGCTGCGCCGGCCGCCGCGCCTTGCAGAAACAAGCGGCGATGAACGGCGTGCTCGGGGCTTCCACAGTCTCGGCGTGAGCCGGCAGCCGGTGATGTCGTCACGTTGGAGGGAGTGGCAGTCACGGCGACACTGGGCGTTTGCTGGAGTGGTGATGGAAAAGCTGCTTGCGGCCGCTTGCAGCCACTTGCTAATGGTTGAAGCGAAATTCCGCGCTGGTCAGCAGCGCCCACGCGGCGGCCGCTATCCCCGCTCGGCGATCCTTGCTGGCTGCCCAAAACTGTTGGAGCCTCGCCAGTTCCTCGTCCGTTGGCGAGCGGTGCAGGATCGCCGCGAACATCATCTCGGCGCGTCGATCCGGCGCGTCGCAGTCGGCTGCGGAAGCCAGCAAGTGTTTCGGCTCAAAGCTCCCTTGCAGGAATTGCTCCACGGCCGAGTTATTCGAGAGGAACATTGCCTCCTTGACGGTCGAGATATTTTCCGGAGGCAACACGTCGGGAAATTGTGGCCGAAAGACGGCGGTCAGCGGATGATCATTCTGATGCGTGCCGCGCAGCGCGATTTGAAAGGAGCGCGCCAACTGCTCGGCCGTGAGCGGTCGTTCTAAATAATGCGAGAAGGCAGCAGGATCCGACGCGCCCGACGTGCCCACCGCGTTATCCGCAAAGTCGGATCGCAGTTGATATGCTTCGCTCTGAGCAATCGCCTCCACCAAGGGACGAATTTGCTGCCCCGAGTCGACAAAAATCTCCGTCAGTCGATCCAGCAGCTCGGGGTGCGAAGGCAGATGAACGCTGTCCATCTCATTGAACGGGTGCACGATGCCCCGTCCCATCATGATCGCCCAAACACGATTGACCACCGCGCGGGCGATGAGAGGGTGAGCGGCGGCGACTTCCGTTGCGAATTTCTCGCGGCGAGAAAACTTGGGAACGCGAGGGTCGCCTTCCACGGGGGCGGGCACATAGAGTGAAGCTTCGTCTGACTGTTTCTGTTCGGCCGCCGGCCGGGGCTCGTCGATCGTGACTGCGTTCAGGAACGCGAGCAGGTTGGGTGAGCTGCCCCCGGCGAGGTCCGCAAAATCCGAGAATCCGCCGATCGCAGACTCCGATATCCGAGGCCCATTCTTTGTTTGGACGTTCTTGCCGCGATTAAAAAACGCCACCAATCCCCAGTAGTGGCGTTGCTCAATCTCATCGGCCAACGGGTGATCGTGGCATTGGGCACACTCAATGCGAAACCCGAACAACCCCGGCGCCACGGCTTCGGCAATCCGCTGAGCGTCGTCTTTTCGCTCGTAAAGAAACCAGACGGAGCCACGTTCTTCGGGACGATTGGGACGGGCCATCAACAGTTCGCGGACCACCTCGTTCCAAGCGCGGTCGTCGCGAAAAACGCCTTCCAGGTAGGATCGCCAATGGTGACGTTGTCGCTCGTCGTAATCGCGATCCTTGCCTCGCCCCATGAGCAACGTGTCGAACACGTCGGCGAAATGGTGGACATAGTCCTCGCTCTGAAGGAGATGTCGCACCAGCTGCGCGCGGCGGTCAGCCCGGCCATCGGCCAAGTACGTCTCAACCTCGCGCGTCGTGGGGATGCGTCCCAATAGGTCGAGCGACAGCCGACGGACGAAGACTCGGTCGTCGCAGCGGCTGGCGGGCTGCACGCCTCGCCGTTCCCATCCCGCGCGAATCTCCTGCTGGATCACCTTGTCGTAAGCGGCGGTCGTCGCAGCCTGCTCTTCCGGTGACTCCGCACGCCCCGGGATCGGCCCTGCCAAGAGCATCGAGGCGGCGAGGACAGCGAGGGCAGGGCGAACCACCGCAGCGAGAAAACGGCGGGACGTCGGTTGGCAGGGGGGCATGGCGGAGCGGGCAGGAAGGACGATAGGAGGCCGTTGGGAGGCCGTTGGGAGGCGGTTGAGGAATTTTATTTTACCACGGAGCCCTCCGCCAATCAGCTTATTCGAAGCTCGCAACAACTCTGCCGCCGGTCGCAGGCTGGCAGCCTGCACTACGAAGACAGCGAGTGCTTCACGCGTCCTCGAGGTGCAGCCCATCGCTGTCAATGCGATAGGGGAGGATTTCGTCGGAGCAGGCACTTCCCCGATGCTTGGCGACGAACAGGCCGCGACGGACCTTGAGCCCGTCCTTGACCTTCCCCATGAGAATCAAGGTGTTGGCATTGGACAGAACGTCGCCCTCATCGAGCGGTCGCTCAATGAGATCGTCGAGCATCGTCTCGCGCGACGTGTAGAGCAACAGGCAGCCGATTTGCTTCGAATCGTAAACGTTGGCGGCCGCGGCTGCGGCATGCGAGCGATACGACTCGCGGAATAGATCGCGGGCGACCCACTCCGCTTCCTTGCGGACCACTTGGTGATAGATGTACTCGAACAGATTGAACTGAATCGAGTCGCTGGGCCGGTCGGTTGGCTCGACACCGTCGACGACGAGCCTCCGGACGCCTTGCACAAAGTTTCCGTACAGAAAGCCGATCGTCGACTGCAACTTGGCATTCAATTCGGCTTGCCAATTCCTCCATTGGTCGAAGTCGAGGTCTTGCCGCGTCACTCGGCGTCCGCGATAGCCGAAGATGGCGAGGCAATCGCCGAATTCGCGATCGGGCGCAAAGAACTCCTCCCAGGGCGGTCGCTGCTCGCGAGCGTCTTCAATCTCCCAGCCACAAATGCGCTGCGCGTAGTCGATGTGGTTTTGGGAGTCGCCACGTGCGCTAAGATCGAGAAAAACGCCGCCACGCGACTCCTGGCCTCGACCTGCTTCGGCAAACTGCACACCGAGCTGCGACTTGCCGATCCCGGTCGCGCCGACGACCACGGTCAAGGTTCCCGGCAGCAGGCCGCCGCCCAGGTGTTCGTCCAAGGCGGGAATGCCTGTCGACTGTCGCTCCATGTTCCGTTGTTCCTTGCTAAGACTCAAAGCACTCAAAGCGACGTCCCGAGTTGTGAACCAAGCTCGCCCATTTTAAGAATTGACGTCAGTGACATGGGCCACAGGCTGCATCAGAGGTTCTTCAACGGACTCCTCGAAAGGCGTTCCCAAGCGTCCGTCAACAGGTTGGCAGCGCGCTCGGCCTCTTCATCCGTCGTGTGTCTACCCAGGCTGAGCCGAATGGTGCCGGCGGCCACATCACGCTCGACACCCATCGCTGACAGCGTGGCGGACGACTGCACCTCGCCCGAGTGACACGCTGCGCCGGTTGAGGCGCAGAGTTCGGGGATCTCCTCCAACAGGCGTTGGCCGGTCACGCCGGGGAATGAGATGGACAAGGTGTTCGGCAGGCGAGGCGAGCGGCCCCCGTGCACGATGGCGCCGGGCACTTGCTCGACCAGCTTCGCCTGCAACTGATCTCGCTGCGATGCGACGACGTCGCCGCCGAGGTCGAGATCTTTGGCGGCGAGCTGCGACGCGAAGCCGAGCCCGACAAGGTAGGGAGTATTCTCGGTGCCGGGGCGCAGACCGGCCTCGTGATCGGCCCCTCGCAAAAACGGCTGCAACGGGGTGCCCCGCCGGACATACAAAGCGCCGACACCTTTGGGGGCATACATTTTGTGCCCGGCAATCGTTAGCAGGTCCACATCCAATTCGGAGACGTGCACCCGCACTTTCCCGATCGCCTGGGCCGCATCCGTATGCAGCGGAATCTCGCGAGCTCGACAGTGCTCCGCAATCTCCATCAGCGGCTGCACCGTGCCAACCTCGTTGTTGGCCAACATCACGCTCACCAAACGTGTGTCATCCTGGATGGCATCGGCGACTCGGTCCGCGAAGACGACTCCTTGCGAGTCACAGCCGACCACGGTCACCTTGTAGCCCAGCTCACGAAGCCGGGCCGTGGGCTGAGCCACTGCCGGGTGTTCGATGGCCGACACGATGAAATGAGAAGACGGAGGGAACCGTCGCATCACTCCGAACAACGCGAGGTTATTGCTCTCGGTGCCTCCCGAGGTGAACACGATCTCGTCGCTATCGGCGCCGATCAGCTGCGCGACTCGCTGCCGAGCCGTCTCGATGGCCTCATCCGCGGCGCGGCCCAGCCGATGGAGGCTGGAAGGGTTGCCGAAGTGACGCGAGAAGAAGGGCAACATCTCCTCGACCACACCGGGCTCGACGGGGGTGGTCGCGTTGTAGTCCAGGTAGATGGTCTGCATCAGTTGTGTCTGCCGGAGAGCGAGTGAAAGCCGAAAGGTTGTTGAAAAACACCCAACCGCGAAGCAAGGCGCCTTGGCGGTTTGGCGCTACGCCTCGGCTTGAGGCTGGTTCGATTGGTTGAGACCGCGCCGCTGGCGGTGGACACCAAGATCCGCGAGCCACTGGGAGTTGTCCAGGTACCATTGCACAGTCTCTTCCAGCCGATCCTCGAACTTCGAACGGCAATGCCAGCCGAGTGTCTGTTTCAGCTTGCTGCTGTCGATCGCGTAGCGGCGGTCGTGACCGGGGCGGTCCACGACGTGCCGAATAAGACTTCGGCACGGCGCATGCGGCAAATTCGGGCGGAGCCGGTCGACGCAATCGCAGATCGCCTCCACCAACTCCACGTTTCGTCGCTCGCAGTCGCCACCGATGTTGTACGATTCTCCCGGCTTGCCCGCACGCAGGATCAACTCCAACGCGTCCACGTGATCTTCGACGTGCAACCAATCTCGCACCTGCAGCCCATCGCCATAGACGGGCAGCTCACGCCCCTCATAGGCGTTGAGGATCATGACGGGGATGAGTTTCTCCGGAAACTGGTATGGCCCGAAGTTATTGGAGCAGTTCGAGATCATCACCGGCAGGCCATAGGTCCGGTGATAGGCGCGGGCGAAATGGTCCGCCGCTGCCTTGGACGCCGAATAGGGTGAGCTCGGGTCATACGGAGTTGTCTCCACGAAACTGCCGCTGTCGCCCAGCGACCCGTACACCTCGTCGGTGGAGACGTGGAGGACACGAAAGCGGGAGCGCGCGGGCTCGGGCAACCGGCGCCAATGCTCGAGGGAAGCTTCTAGCAGGCGAGCGGTTCCGACGACGTTGGATTGAACGAACGGTTCGGCGGAGTCGATCGAGCGGTCGACATGCGTCTCTGCCGCCAGATGCACCACCTGCTGGATGGCATAGTCGGCCAGCAGTTTGGCCACGAGGTCGCGGTCGCAGACGTCGCCGTGCACAAATTGGAGACGCGGGTGGTGATCGGGCAGGGACAGTCGCGATCCGGAGTAAGCGAGCTTGTCCAGCACCACCACAGTTCCCGGTTGGCCGGCTCGGGTCTCACAAGGATCGCTTGCGATGGAGGCCCGATTGCTCAGCCGTTGCCGCACGAAGCAGCTGCCGATGAATCCGGCGCCGCCGGTCACGAGCACGTTGCTCGCCGAGACGGGCACGCCGGAATCCGCTTCACCGGTCATCGGCAATTCTCCGCTGTGATGATGGTGGTGCTCGCCGCAAGCTGCCAGCGGCTACTTCTTCCCGAGTCGCCGCTGACGCTGAAAGAACTCAGTAAGGATTCGGCCACAGGGCTCGGCCATCACGCCGCCAATGGTCTCGCAGCGGTGATTCAGTCGAAAATCGTTCAGCAGATGGTAGAGCGACTGGGCGGCGCCCGCTTTGGGATCCGTGGCGCCGTACACGACGCGGCGAATGCGCGCCTGCAGGATCGCGCCGGCGCACATCGGGCAGGGCTCTAGTGTCACGAATAGGTCACATCCCTCGAGCCGCCATGATTGCAGTTCGGCGGCCGCCTGTGTGATGGCGATCATCTCGGCGTGCGCGGTTGGATCGTTCAACTGCTCGCGTTGATTGTGCGCGGCGGCGATCACCCGCCCTTCCAGCGTGATCACGGCCCCGACAGGCACTTCGCCCTCCGCTTCGGCGGCCTGCGCTTCGAGCAAGGCCGCTCGCATGAAGAATTCATCCGTCATGGCTTGGCGGGCAGCTCGCGAAGGCTGATGTTGCGGAGCGCGGCCTTGGTCTCGTAGGCGCAGACGCCGAGCGGGCAGTTCAGCCCGACTTCGGGGCGGATGCCGATCTGGTGCCCTTTGACTTCCTGCTTGACCACCTGCTTGTCGTCGATCCAGGCCGTGATGTGGTCCTCGGTGACTCGAACGCGGATCTTGTACCACTGCTTCGATTTGAAGTCCATGTAGGTCGTCGTGTCATTCTCCGACGCGTCGGCCGTGTCGATGCTCGAGAGACCCACCACCGCGCCCGCCCAGCCGCCCACAATCAAGCTGCAATGCGACTCCTCAACGGGGAACGTCAGGCCGCAAAAGAAGTCGACGCCGTCGACTCGCTGGGCCTCGAGCGAGATCTCGTAATTGGTCTTGGGCAGCGGGGCCTTGCCGTCATAGGTGATGCCGGTCAATGGGTAACCGAACTCCATCAGGATAGCGTCGTTCTCGACCTTCACTTCGCCTTCGCCGCCAAAGTTGGTGCGTTTCCAATTGGTGAGCGTCTTGCCGTCGAACAGGGGCTTGCCGGGAGCGGCCGCGGGAGGCGCGGGGGCGGCCGGTGCGGCCGGCGTGGCAGGCGATTGGGCGCCGTTCGCAACCACGATCGACGTGACATTCACGGGGCTGGCCGAGGTCGCCACCGCGCCCCCCGCCGGGTTGCAACATGGCGACGCGCAGCAAACGGGTCGGGCCTCCATCGCAGGCGACCCTTGTGAGGCCTGGCATACTGGTCGGGCCTCCATCGCAGGCGACCCTTGTGAGGCCCGAGTGACCGGCCGACAAACGCGGGCCGCACGGCGACGACGCGCCTCGGCCGCAGGGGCCAGCGTCATTGCAATCGCTAAAACCAGTGCGGTCCATGCTAAAGGACAAAGTCGGTAGCTGGTCATATTCCTGCCTTCGCAGTTTTCGGTGGGGAGCCGCACCAGAGGTCGACGATCAACACGCTGGGGAAGCACGGCGAGTGGCGTACGGCATCCGCCGCAGCCCACTAATGATAGTCCAAGAACGGCAGGACGTTGAGTTGGCCGGTCCACAGGGCCTCACAAGGGTCGCCTGCGATGGAGGCCCTACCGGTCGGAGCCAGGCATGATTGACCGCTTACGACGTCGCTCGCAACGGGCCTTGCTCGCGGTTTTGGCGTACGGAATCGCACTTTTTTGGGTGAACCATATCCCCAAAGTAAGCGTTCCGCTGAGCGGCGCAGGAGGCGACAAAGTCGCCCACTTTCTCGCCTACGCTCTGCTGGCTTTCCTGCTCGCTTGGACCGTGTATCCCGAGCGCAGAGGCAGGGCACTCGGATACTTGGCCCTGCTCCTCGGCGCGACAGCCTACGGGGCCATCGACGAATGGCTTCAACAATACGTCCCCCATCGCACGGCCGATTGGCGCGATTGGATCGCCGATATCCTCGGAGCTGGGCTAGGCTTGAGCACCCATGCCGTGGTCGCGGGCCCGATTGGCCGGCTCCGCGCCAAACTGTTCCCTTCCGACCGTTCAGCCGCCCCCCCGCCCCCAACGACCCCGCCTTAGGACGCCGTTGGGGGAATATCGGTTCCGGCAAACCGGCATCGCGTTTCTGCACGATGAACGCGGTTTCGATTGCCAGTGGGGTGCTGTTTCAACCGGCTGTTAGCGTCAACGACAATTCAGGAGTGTTTCGTGTCTACGATCAAGCGCATTCTCGTCACCGGAGGCGCCGGCTTTCTCGGCTCGCACCTTTGTGAACGGCTGGTCAACGAGGGCCATGACGTCATCTGCCTCGACAATTTTTTCACGAGCCAGAAGACCAACGTGCAGCACCTGCTCGAGCTGCCCAACTTCGAGTTGATCCGGCACGACATCACTGTCCCGATCTGGCTGGAAGTCGACGAGATTTACAACTTTGCCTGCCCGGCGGCGCCGGGGCACTATCAATACAACCCCATCAAGACGATCAAGACGTCCGTGATGGGGGCGATCAACGTGCTGGGCATGGCCAAACGCTGTCGCGCCAAGGTGCTGCAAGCGTCCACCAGCGAGGTCTACGGCGATCCGGAAGTTCACCCGCAAACGGAATCGTACCGCGGCAGTGTGAATCCGATCGGGCCGCGGGCGTGCTACGACGAGGGGAAACGCGCCGCCGAGACGCTGTTTGTCGACTACCATCGCACGAATCGCGTTGACGTGCGAATCGTGCGAATATTCAATACGTACGGACCACGCATGCACCCATTTGATGGGCGCGTCGTCTCCAACTTTATTCGACAAGCCCTCGACGGACGCGACATTACGATCTTCGGAGAAGGCGATCAGACTCGCTCGTTCTGCTACCGCGACGACCTGATTGAAGGCATTGTGCGGATGATGAACAATGGCGAAGGTTTCATCGGTCCGGTGAACATCGGCAACCCCGGGGAATTCACCATCAAGCAACTTGCCGAGCTCGTGATTGAGCTCACCGGCAGCTCATCCAAACTGGTTTACCGGCCGCTGCCCGCCGACGACCCCACACGCCGCTGTCCCGACATCGCGTTGGCGCAGGAGAAACTGGCGTGGAATCCGACCGTGCCCCTCCGCGATGGACTGGAAAAGACGATCGCCTGGTTCCGCTCCATCAATATCAGCGAGTACCGCCCGCCGACCCCCAACTACTAGTGGACCGTCAAGCCATAATTTTGGGGTTGGATCCTCCAACTGGTCGCCGATGCATCGCAATCTGCTCATCGCCGAATTGCTCGATGGAAATCGCGAAGCGATCCGAATTCTTGCGGACCTGATTGAGGAGGAAGGCGAGGAGCAGCTCGCCGCTCAGACTCG
>JAGQPF010000352.1 GCA_020426845.1 Planctomycetales bacterium | reverse complement strand
TGCAATTCCATCCGCTGCAACGATTTGGTCGAACGGGACTCGCACACTCACGGCAGCCACCAACATCACAACGACAGGAGCGGCTGTTCCGATTGATGCCACGACAGGTGATGTTCAGGCAGATGTGCGGTATTGGGTCGGCGAAGAGATCACTGGACTTTACATGGACCTGGGAGGAAACGCGATCCCGATTGTGTCTGTGGCTAACATGGAGACAGGCACGATTACAGCAGCCGCAGTCGCAGCCGATGCGGTTGCCGAGATTCAGAGCGGACTCAGCACTCTTGATGCTGCAGGTGTCCGCACAGCGGTGGGGCTCGCAGCGGCGAACATGGACACCCAATTGGCCGCACTCCAGACGGATTTGGATACTGTCACAGATACCGGCGTGACAGCCACGAATGTCGCCAGTGAGATTAGCGATGCTCTGACGGTCGACACTCTGATTGACGGCAAGACGATTCAGCAGGCGTTGCGAATCATTGGATCGTTGGCCGGTGGAAAGGTGAGCGGTGCAGGGACAAGCACGGAGGTATTCATCGGTCTCGATGGCGCCACGACTCGAGTAACCGTGACGGCTGATGCAAGCGGAAACAGGACAGCGGTGGTGTACGCATGACCGACATAGCCATGGAGCTGCAGCGACTCAACCCAACCGAGATGCGTACGGCTGACGATGGGTGTACGACATTCCTCTGGTACGAAAACGCCGCACGATTTGTCGAGGTAGACGTCCACACAAGCGGTGAATTGTGCTGGAACGCGAGGATTGGCACCAATACGCAGTTTGGAGAATCGGCGACCCGTGATGGTGTTCCACGATTCCTTCGGCATTGCATCGAACAGGTGGTGCAATGAGTAAGCGCACCTTCGCCAGCCGCACATTCGCCAGCCGCACGTTCGAGTCGGCAACGTGGACTGGCGAGGTCACAATCATCAACCCGCCAGATGTCCCCGGTGTCGAATGGACCGAGAGTCAACAGAGGCTGCATTGGTCGGACAAGAGCAGGCGATTGCACTGGACAGCGAGCCAACAGCGGATGCATTGGACAACGGACGAGGAGTGAGCGATGCCGATTGAGCACAGCGAAACACGCACGCTATCCGAGGGAGACGTCGAGTTCGCGGCCGTCAACTTCACGGGGCAGCTCGATTCCGGGGAGACGATTTCGGCCGTATCCGTGTCCGAGGTCGATTCGAGCCACGACGCCGTTTCGGGAGGCGATTTGACTATCAGCAGCGCAACGGCGAACGATGCCACACTGGTGATCGAGGGTGAGACGGTGGCAATCGGCAAGGCTGCTCAATGGACCGTTTCCGGTCAACTCAACGATGGAGGCCCGAATAGCGACGGGACCTACCGCTGCAAGGTCACGGTGACCACATCGGCGAGCCGGACGAAGGTTCGGGTCTATCGATTCAAGGCGGAGTGAATTCAGTGAGCATTGCAGAATCGATCGCGTCGTTGGCTGGTGATATTCCGGATCCAGTCACCGAAGATCCGCGAGATACGAGACGAGGTCACTGCTTGGCCACTCGAAATTCGTGATTACGAACGCAACCCATTCCGCAGAAAAGTCGAATCGATTGCCCACAATCAGCGAGTCCGAATGCGTAGATACGAGAGTCAACGCAGCCAATCTGTTGACCCTGCTTGAGCGAGTTGCAGATTGCGACGGCTCGAGCCTGTAAGCGGATGCACGTTGACGATGACGGGTTCGGATTCGTCTATGAGGCAACAGAGCAGGCGACGGGCACCGAGTCGCTTGTCACTGCCGACATCGCCAGGCGCCAGCGGCTCGGTGTCGGAAAGTACGGCCAAACAGTCGCCGAGAAGCGCACGCGATTGATCCGCTCACAACGTGCCGAAAGGCTTTTCCGAAACTAGGCGAGGTTATCAGTGGCGAATCTACACAGGGCCAATCTGCATCCAGCTTTCTCGTGGGACTGCGAGGAGTGCGGAGAGTTGAACTTTTGCCGTGCCATCACTCGCGAAGTGACCGACGACGCTACAGACGAGATGCAACAGGCGATCAGGGAGTCGTGTGGCTTGGAGGACTGGGAGGAGCTCCCTGATTGCGTAGCGGGATTGTGGTTGACCATCCCGAATACGGTCGTTTGCTCGCGGTGTGGCGAACGGTACGCGACAAAAGATTCCCAGGCTGGGGGCGACAGTGATGAGTGAGCACGGTGGATTCGAGTGCATGGGATACGTCGTAGTTTGCGACAATTGCGGGCGCCGCTTTCGCTTCCCGGCAGCAGACAGCCTAAGCCAGGCGATTGAAGACGCGAATTCAAAGGGTCTCGTGATATCGAACCACCTACAATTCTGCAATGAATCTTGCCAGCAGGAGCACGACGGCTTGATTTGCCAACACGTTTGGCCGAGGTCTGGACCGAATCAATTCGTTTGCATTAAATGCGGGAAGCACAGGAGCGAAACAGATGGAATCGATTGTTGACTTGCGTGCTTTTCTGCCCTGCGTGTCCATAACTCCAACAGGCGACAAGGATAAACCGCATCGAGTTAGTTTCATGGACGATGCGTCGATCGACGCATACACGGAGGCGACCTTGCCGGGTGACTTTGCAGCGTCATTGGCGGAGTACATTCGAGAAAGAATCATGCCGCCGCACATTTGGGCAGACGATGAGGAGTTGCGGTTGGCCG
>JAGQPF010000351.1 GCA_020426845.1 Planctomycetales bacterium | reverse complement strand
GTGTCGAGAGGATTTCCCCTTCGATCGAGCTCGCCGATCGGCTCGAAGTCGGTCCCGTCGCAAAGGTCACACCGTTTGGGCGCAGAAGATGGTGTCACGGTTCTCACTTCCTTGTTTGAATCGAGCACTCGAAGTGTGGATGAGTTATTGCGGATGAGATTGGTGCGCTGAAGAATCCGTCGTAGTGCAGGCTGCCAGCCTGCAACCTGCGGTCATTACAGGTTGGCAGCCTGTGCTACGTGCTAGGGAACGTCGGGTTTGGCGCCGACCGGAGGCCTGGCTGCGGCCGTTTGCGGCGCGGAGGGCGCTGCTTCGGCCGGAGGGCTCTCGGCGGGTGCGGGATTCGGTTTTGGGACTGATTGAGGTTCCGGCTTGGAGGCCGGCTTGGGTTCGGTTTCCGGCGTGGGCGCTGGGGTCTGCGGTTGCGGGCCGGCCGCAGGCGCTGGCTTGTCCGCAGCGTCGGCGGCCACCAGAGCCGGATCGTGGCCGTCCTCCGGCAGCAACTTGGGCTCGTCACTAAGACTTGCCTCCGCGGCGCCTTCCGAGGGCTGGACCAAATCGTTCGTCGACGGAGTGCGCACGCTTGCCGGCGGCTGAATGGTATAGTCCCAGGCTTCTTGATAATTGGCTAGAGCAATCTCCTGCGGCGAGCCGATTTGCTGATTGCTGCGAATCAGCTTGGGAATTCGCACCCGAGAACCGGCAAATTGCATCCCGTTGTAAATGGTCCCCCGGCGAAACGGCCCCGCTCCGAACACCCAGAACGCGTCCGAGTCGCTCATCGACGTGGTCACGCCCGATTGCCAGATCACTTCCCGAGACTCGCGGTCGTAGGCGAACATGGCAACCTTGGCCGCTCCGACCTGCTCATTTTTCTTGGCAACCGACAATTCGGGAAGCGCGGGCAGCGGGATTTGAGCGCCAGTGGCGCTGGCCGCGGAGCTCAGCGCATTGGATGCCGGCATGCCATAGGTGATCTCGTGGTCGTCGATGCCAAGCACACCCACGCGGCCCTCCACCACCACCTCGGCATCGCTTTCTTTCTCTTGCAGCCGGCACCCGTAGGCAAACAGCTGCTGTCGCAGGGAACTCGTGATATAGTCAGCGTTGACGAATCCGGCGCCCTTGATGTTGCGAATAAACTGCGTGTCCAAATACACTTTTTTGCCGGTCAAGGCGGACAGGTCCATCTGAGCGATGCTGCGATCCACCGCGTCGGATGTCAACATCTGCTCGGTGGCTAGATTCGATCGTGTCTGCCCACAACCCGCCAGCATCGCGGACAACCAGCAGACGGCGCACACCATCCACACCCGAAGCCGACGGCACGGCTCCGCTTTACATCTCACTCGAAAGTTCGCCGATGTTACTCGACTCCATCCGAGTTGGCTCATTCGATCGTTCGCCGAATTCTCCACGTCGTCTTCACGAGATGCAGGTAGGGGAAGGGATGGCCATCAGCGAGGCGAGCCGGTGGGGAGAGAACCACGGTGGCGCCCAGTGTGCCTTTGGCGGCAGGGGGCGGGAGTATAGCCAAGGCGCTCCCGCGGCAAAATGCGGATTCTTCTCGAGCCGACCTATTCTGCTCGCCGCAAAGTTAATCTCGGTATTTCGGGGTGCCGCATTGGGGCGAGACCGGCGTGGCCACGCGCTGCGGGCAGGAGAGGCGAAGTTGGGTGTTCTGGCAGCCTTGGCTGTATTGGCTGTTTGGGGCGCAGTGTGTTCTGAGAATTGCGCCCGCGCTGTCGAGCTAACTCCCGCGATCCAGGGACAAGTGCAATTCGAGCCGTCGCAGTCCGAAGGTCGGCTGCCCGAACGGTTTCGTATGACGTCGCACGCGTTCTCCTACGCCTTTCAACCGCTTCCCGACTTCGCTCGATACATTCGTGTTGGCGATTTGACGTTTCCGTCGGCGATCACGAGCGAAAGCGAGCGGAACAACACGGTTCACTGCGAGTACTATCAGCCCAAAGGAGAAGGTCCGTTCCCGGGCGTGATCGTGCTGCACATTCTCGGCGGGGATTTCGCCCTGTCACGGCTGTTTGCCAATACACTTTCCCAGCATGGCGTGGCGGCGCTCTTTCTGAAGATGCCCTACTACGGACCGCGGCGCGGCAGCGACGGCCGCCGCATGATTTCGGTGCGTCCGGATGAGACGGTGGAGGGAATGACTCAGGCGGTGCTCGATATTCGACGCGCCACGGCTTGGCTGGGGGCTCGGCCCGAAGTGGATGAGACGGAGTTGGGGTTGTTTGGAATTAGCCTGGGCGGAATCACCGGTGCGCTGGCGGCGACCGCCGAGCCGCGGTTGAAGAATCTGTGCCTGTTGTTGGCGGGAGGGGATATCGGCGAGGTCACCTGGACGGCGCGTGAGACCCGCAAGTTGCGTGAGCAGTGGACCGCCGCGGGCGGGACCAAAGAGCAACTGGTGGAGATTCTCAAAGCGGTTGACCCGGTGACCTACGCGGACCGACTTCCGCTCGCGGACCGGCGGATTTTGATGCTCAATGCCACCGACGACGAAGTGGTGCCGAAACGCTGCACACTCTCGCTATGGGAGTCGTTTGGCCGGCCGCCCATTGAATGGTACGCCGGCGGCCACTACACGGTCGCGCGGCATCTATTGGCGATCTTGATGCGGGTGCCGGCATTCTTTGTGGCTCAGAAAGCGTTTCCGGGCAAGGTGTCCGAGTGGAACGGATATCCTCGCTACGACTTCGAAGTCGACGGGAAAATGGTCACGGTGGTGGCGCCGAAGCAGGCGGCGCCGGGCCGGCCGTGGGTGTGGCACGGAGAGTTTTTCGGACACAAGCCCGACCCCGACATTGCGCTGTTGGGCAAGGGGTTCCATATTGTCTACATGCGCGTGCCGGACATGCTCGGGGCGCCGCGCGCCGTTGCTCACTGGAATCGGCTGTACGACGTGTTGACCAAACAGCATGGCCTGGCCAAGCGCGCCGCGCTGGTCGGGCTCAGCCGTGGCGGGCTCTACTGTTACAACTGGGCAGCCGCCAACCCGGACAAAGTCGCCTGCATCTATGGCGATGCGCCCGTCTGTGACTTCAAGAGCTGGCCAGGTGGCCGCGGCGCCGGCAAGGGCAGTCAGCGCGACTGGGCGTTGGTGCTCAAGGTGTATGAATTCAAGAGCGAGGAGCAGGCGCTGGCCTACGATAAGAACCCGGTCGACAATCTCGCTCCGTTGGCCAAGGCGGGCGTGCCGCTGCTGCACGTCTTTGGCGACGCGGACGAGGTAGTGCCATGGGAAGAGAACACCAAGCTGATTGCGGATCGGTATCGTGCGCTGGGTGGCGACATACAGTTGATTCGCAAGCCCGGAATTGGCCACCACCCGCACGGCCTCAAGGACTCGACGCCCATTGTCGATTTCATTCTGCGACATGCCATGGGGCAGCAAGAGAAGTGAGTTATCAGGTGTCAGACGTCTCTCCGCTTCAATTTTCTCTCACGGAGACACAAAGGCACGGAGTTGGAATCACCAGGTCTTAGTCGTTCCCAACGGGCACCGGAGGCCCTTGTGCGAAATCCTCCGTGTCTCTGTGAGAATTCTTTCCCAGGAACGAGCGTTGCAGCATTGTGCTCAGAGGCTGCGGTGAAGGGGTGAAGGGGTGAAGATGTCAAACGTCTCTCCGCTTCAATTATCTCTCACGGAGACACCGGAATGTGTCAATGACTTCGGGACCACTGCCTGTTGAAATTATTGAGCCGTGACTTGTGTTCCTGGGGGCCAGCCCCCAGACCCCCGGGATTTTTTAGGCATTGCTCGGGTGTTCAAAGTGGGGTGAGTCGCTATCGTGGCGGTTGC
>JAGQPF010000350.1 GCA_020426845.1 Planctomycetales bacterium | reverse complement strand
TCGCCCCTTCCAGGCCGCCAGCAGCGGCTAGCCTGTTGGCTGTGGTTGGTGCCATGCGCTTCAGGCGGCCCGGAAGGGCCGCCCTACGGTCTGTCGCCTCTTCCGGGCCGCCAGCAGCGGTTAGCCCGTTGGCTGTGGTTGGTGCCATGCGCTTCAGGCGGCCCGGAAGGGCCGCCCTACGGTCTGTCGCCCCTTTGCCTTGCGGGGCTGAACCGGCTCCTCGCTAGTTGTTGACCGGCACCCGCCCGATGGAGAAGTAGGTGAAGCCGTGCTCGGCCATCGTGTCCGAGTCGAAGAGGTTGCGGCCATCGAAGACGACGGGCGTGTTCATCAACGACTTCATCTCGTCGAAGTCCGGATTGCGGTACTCACTCCACTCGGTGTTGATGGCCAACGCATCGGCGCCTTGCAGCGCGTCGAGCGGGTTGTCGGCGTACTGTAGGGCGTCGCCGTACTTCTGCCGCACATTGTTGGCCGCTTCGGGATCGTGGACCGTCACCTTGGCGCCGATCTCCAACAGCCGGTCGATCATGACCAATGCGGGAGCCTCGCGAATGTCGTCGGTGCGAGGCTTGAAGGCCAGGCCCCAGATCGCGATGTGCTTGTCCTTGAGCTGATCTCCGAAGTAGCTTTCGATCTTGCCGATGAGCACGTGCTTCTGCGCCTGGTTCACGGCATCGACCGCATCCATGATCTGGGGATTGATGCCCTGGTCCCGAGCAATGCTGGCCAGCGCGCGGACATCCTTGGGAAAACAGCTGCCGCCATAGCCGCAGCCGGGGAACAAGAAGGCGAAGCCAATTCGCTGGTCGTGGCCAATGCCGCGGCGAACGTCATTGATGTCTCCGCCCATCCGCTCGCAAATGTTGGCCATCTCGTTAATGAAGCTGATCTTCGTCGACAGCAGCGCGTTGGCCACGTATTTGGTCAACTCGGCGCTTTCGGGCGACATCGACAGGAACGGGTGGTCGGTGCGCAGGAACGGAGCGTAGAGCTCGTGCAGCATCTTGGCGTCGCGCTCGGTCCGGACTCCCACGACCACGCGATCCGGCTTGGTGAAGTCGTCGATTGCCGCGCCCTCTTTGAGGAACTCGGGATTGCTCGCCACTCGGCACTCGCGGCCGGTCAGCTCCTTCAGGCGGGCGTAAGTCTCCGCGTTGGTTCCGACCGGGACCGTGCTCTTGATCACGACCATCGCGTTCTCGCGCAGATGCGGTGCGATCTGCGTGACCACATTCCGCAACGCGGTCAGATCGGCCGAGCCGTCCGCGGACGGCGGAGTGCCAACGGCCAGATAGACCATGTCGGCCGCGGCCACGGCCGTCGCCAAATCGGTGGTGAAGTGCAGGCGATGCGCCTCGGCGTTGCGGAGCACCATCTCCGACAAGCCCGGCTCGTAAATGGGGATCTTGCCCTGGCGAAGTCCCTCGATCTTGGCCTCGTCAATGTCCACACAAGTGACCTGATTGCCACTGTTGGCGAAGCAGGTGCCTGTCACCAAGCCGACATAGCCGGTGCCGATCATCGTCAATTTCATTGCTTTCTCCTTGGCCTGCGTTGAGCGACTTTCCAAGGACGTTTTGTAATCGGCGTCCCATGCCTGGCGAGAATCCAACGGCAATCCGGAAGTGCTCACTGCTCCAACTCCACACGCAACCTATCAATGATTCCACATTTGCCTCCCGCCATGTCGGGAGACGCCTTGCGACAATTGTGACCTCCACTTAGCGGCGTGCCGCCGCAATCCCTCTGCGGAAGGGGGGATTGCGAATATTGAGTGCAGCAGGTGTTTATTGATCCGATGGTGTGGATCTTACGGACTATGCGGCGGCATGGGCGAGTTGATTTTCCTTGTTCGAATTTTCGGGCACAACTACCATGGAGAGGGTCATGGGCGTTGATTTCTCGATGTGAGCGGCGCCTGTCGGTTCAGTTGCTGGATGTGAATTTTGCGATGCTGTTCGCCTTTCTTCCAGCCCTTAAGGGAATTCACGGAGCGAGCTTCTCATGGGAAAATCACCGGACGAGTCCTTGCCCCAGCCTCCGTCCAACTCACCCTGCGCGTCTTCTCAATCCAGCGCGGATCAACTGGACGCGCTGGTGCGTCGAGTTGCTCTCGACAGCCATGTTGACCCGGCGAAATACCTGGACGCCACGTCGCTGAGTGGCGGAGAGTAGCGTGTCGCTCGATCATTCGGAGCCCGTGTCGGTATTCGACCGCTTGGCCGGCCTGGAGACGGAGTACGTTCTGTACTGGCACTCCAACTCGGGCCTGGACGGGCCATCCAACGCCTCAAAGTCCGAGCCGTCGGCCGGCGAGCCGCCGACGAAGTTCGAGCTGTACGAGCAGTTGTTGTCCGAACTGCGGCGGCAGATCCCGACCGCGGAGGCAATGAGCCACAAGCCGGGGGTGTTTCTGGCGACCGGAGGGGCCGTGTGGTTCGAGGCGTCCAGTCGCGCGCCGACCAACGGACTGCTCGAAGGCGCCACGCCCGAAGCTCGTGGACCCAGGCAGGTGCTGATTGCTCAACGCGCTCAGGACGCCCTCTTGCGTCGCGCTTCGGAGGCGACCAAGACGAGGGGCGGCGAGCTGGTGCTGGTCAAGAATGATCGCGACGCTCAGGGAAACACCTACGGCGCCAAAGAGAACTACGAGGCGCGTTTGGCGCACGGCTGGCGTCTGTTGCTGTGGCGCGCGGGGATTGTGGCGTTGCTGCCATTTTGTTTGTTGGCCGCGCTGGCCACTCCACTGCTTGAATGTGTGCTGCTTTTCTATTGGGCGTTGACGGGAGTCGCGCATCTCGCGTTGAGTTTAATCTTGCCCGAGAACAGCCGAGCGCTCGCGCGGTTGTTTGGGGGAGAGCAGTGGCGGGCAGGCGAGTTGCCGACGCCGAAATGGCTGGAACGCGCCTTGTGTTCGCTGTGCCGGCTGTTGATTCTGCCGATCGGCATGGCGGTTTGGGCCCTCTGCCGTGGTTTGGCTTTCCGTACGCAGCGCCGAAAGTTGCTGCCGTTTCTGGTCAGCCGCGCGGCGATCTGCGGCGCGGGACACCTTGACGACAAGGGCAGTTTTCACTTGGCCGAAAAGCAACCCGGCTTGACCGCCGTGGATGGGCTGGGACAGCTGATCGGCGAGCGCCCGATCTTCTCATTCGGCCACTTTTGCCGCGCCTTGTTGACCATCTGGGATTGGCGAGAATTGTTGCAGTCGCGGCAACGCCTGCAAATCCATCTCGGCGACTCGAACATGTGTCCCACCGCCGAGTACTTGCGCATCGGGACGACCATGTTGGTGCTCGACGCGATCGAGGCCGGAGAGATGCCCGAGCCGCCGCGGCCGCGAAATCCCTTGCAGGCCTGTGATCGCCTCTGTCGAGACGTGAGCCTCGTGGCGGAGGTTGAATGCGATGACGGTCGCAGCTATTCGGCGCTGGAGCTGCAACGTTTCTATCTGGATGCCTGCCGAGCGTTTTTGCACCGACGACCGTATGCGTGCGACGAGGCGTTCGAAGTGTTGCATCTGTGGGAGCAGACACTCGAGCTGTTGGTCGAATACAAGCAGCTCGGCGAACCGCCCGAGTCGCTGATCGGCGCCGTCGATTGGCTCACGAAATGGACTCTGGTCAAGCGGTCGCTTCAGGTACAGTCTGTCCCGAGCGGCGACGCGATAGCGGAGACCCAACGTCAGTGGGAAGCCGCGAAGAAGATCGACATTCGCTATCACGAGCTGTCGTCCAACGGATATTTTCAGTGGTTGACGCAGGCGATTCCCGTCGAGCCGATCGTCACGGAAAAGGAGATCGAGCGGGGCATGCGCAACGCTCCTCCCAACTCGCCTGCCACGACGCGCGGCCATTACATTCGCGAGTTCTCGGTGGATGGCGCCGCGATTCGCGCGAGCTGGACGAAGCTGAAACTGCGTGGTTGGCCGACACGCACGGTTCGGCTTCGCTCTCGCCCCTCGCGGTTCCAAACGCCTCGACGCGCCAACGCCGTAAGACTGGACGGGCATCAACGAGAGAGCTGACCTCTTGGTAGGGCGGCCCTTCCGGGCCGCCAGCAGCGGTTAGCCCGTTGGCTGTGGTTGGTGCCATGCGCTTCAGGCGGCCCGGAAGGGCCGCCCTCCGGTCTTGACGTGATCGCGCTGCGGCTTGGTAGGGCGGCCCTTCCGGGCCGCCAGCAGCGGTTCGCCGTTGGCT
>JAGQPF010000349.1 GCA_020426845.1 Planctomycetales bacterium | reverse complement strand
TCGTCGCCAACTCGGAGTCCAGTTTGCTTTGGCGAATCGAGCGAGAGGTCTCGGCAATGCCGATCACCAGGCAGACGACGCCGACGACGAACAGGTGCATGGTGGGCGTGCGTTTCGCCTCCAGACGTTGCGAATATCCTTCGGGCAGCAAGTTGACGTGCATCATGCCGACACCTCCATCGCTGGAGCCAACGCGGGCGAGGATTCCAGCTCCTTTCCGCGGACCGTCAGGGCGAGAGGCAGCTCCCACTGCGACGCGCGTTGAGTGACGACGACCCCGGAGAGCAGTGCCAACGGGTTGCTCAAGTTGCACTCCAACCCCGTCCGCTGAGCGAAGAAGTCGGCGATCGGCGTGGTGGCCTCGGCGCCCATCAGCAGCAGCTCGCGGGGCGGTTGGCAGCGGAAGGTGACGGTGTAGTAGCGGGTGCACATGGTCAGCTCGCGCGCGAGTCGTTCGAGCTGGGGGCGAGTGGCCTCCGCCACGGCTTGCCTCAAGTCCTCGGAGGTCCGCCCCATGGCGACGCGGCTGCGAACTCGTGTGGCCTCGTCCCGGGACAACTGCATGGCGTCCGCGACAGCGCGATTGAGCTCATCGCTGCCGACCGCGACATGTTTGGCCAGCATCAGCCGTTGGTTTTCGATGAGCACGAGGCAGGCTCCCGCTGCGTCGAGATGCAGGATCGCGTGGGAGTGCTTGCGGTCGGCGGTGCGCCGGCGGCCTCGGCAGAAGCTGCGTTGGATGACTCCGGGCTCGACGTCGATCGCCACGGTGTTCAGCTGAGCCCGCTCTGCCTCGGCCAGAGCGTCTGCGATCCGCTGTTTGTGACAAGAAAGTGCCACATACTCGCCGCGTCGCACTTGGGCTTGGGTGACAACGCCTGCCTCGGTGAAGTGAGACACGAATTCATCGGGGCAATCGAGCCGGCCGCGGATATTCTCGAGCACCGCCTCAGTCGTGTCGCTCGCGTCGCCGAGCGGCGCCCGGACGTTGAGCAGCTGCAAATCGCCGGCGCGAATGCAAAGCACTGCGTCGCGGCCTCGAAAAGGCTGTGAGCGGCGGGCTTGGCAAATCGCCTCCGCCAGCCCGCCACATTTTTGGATTTCGGCCGACGCGATTGCGATCACCGTCTTGCCGTGCGCGCATGTTTGGGCAAGCCGCACGATGTCGCCATCGCGCACGATCCCGATTGGGCTGTGCTGGCGTCTGAAGATCCCCATCCCCGCGCTCGTTTCCTGTTTTCGTTGTTAATCGTTGACCCGTCACGGGCCCATGCCCCCGCCTCCAGCGTCGAAACGCTGAATCTCACCGATCTTGGTGTCGCCCGTGCTGTAGTCCACTTGCACGGCGATATACCGCTGGCCCGCTCCGACTCCCGCCGTCAGCCAGACTTCCGTCTTGCCTGGAGTCGTCAAGGCGCCGAGTCCGTCGAACTCCAGCGTCGGCAAGCTCGCGACCGAGTCGCGGGTCACTTCGTGAAGCCTCACGACGGAGTCGGAGCCCGGGTGTTCGGAAACGGCGTTGTACTGAATCATCTTGCCATTGGCGCCGGTGGCGGAGACCAGAAACGCCGACGGCGGCAGGTCGTCCAGCTGCGAGTTGGCGCCCGCGTGCGAAAGCTCGTACCGGTTGAGCGGCACGTTGAGCTTCAGTTGATAGTGACTGTTGTTGGTCACCGCGAGCGAGCGGCAATACTGCAGGTCCGACGCCATGATGTGGGCCGCCGCATAGAGCCGGCCTTCGACGGTGGGCCGAAAGTAGGGGATCGCCGCAGCGACAATCACCGACAGCAGCACAATCACGATGGAGACTTCCACGAGCGTGAAGCCTCGCCGCGAATCGTGGCGATGTCGAACCATGGTCGTGTGGTGGTGATGCGAATCGCTCATGGTTGGTCTCCGGCGGCGGACGCGGCGCCTCGGAAATTGGGACGACGAGCCGGCCTGCGTGACATGGCCTGAGTGAACGGGGTAAAACGGTGAAAACCGTGACAAAGGAAGCGTAGCACGGGCGGCTTGTAACGCGCCCGCCGCCAAGCGAGGATCGGACGTCGAGCCGCCCGAGAACGCCGCAGGGGTGGGGTCGTAACCAAAATGCCGATGACGCGGACTCGGTTTCGTCTGTCAACTCGCTCGAATACGGATCAGCAGCCCGGATCAAACGCCGGTATGCCAGCGGATGATTTGCCATTGCAGCCCCGCGTCTCCCGGCGCCGGCTGAAACAGGGGCGTTTGCCAATCGTTCCAGTGGTAAGTCGGGGCCAGCGGAGGCGGCTGAATCTTGGTCTTGGGCGCCGGCGGCAGCGAGTACGCTGCCAAAAAGTAAGGAAAGGATTCGAATGCGTAGCCCTGGGCGGCGTCGTAGCTCCACTGCGCCAGCTTGCCATTCCACCAACTGGTCGCCGTGGGCCAATTCGATCGCCGTTCGATTCGCAGGCGGCTGGTGGCGAGCGCGCCGGTCAATGTCAGTCCGCCATCGACTCCTTCCAAAACGTGCGTATCGCCCCAGCTCATCAACAGCCCGTCCAC
>JAGQPF010000348.1 GCA_020426845.1 Planctomycetales bacterium | reverse complement strand
CTCACGCACGAAGTTGTTGTTGGGCAACGAGACCACTGGATTGAAACAGATCGAGAGAAGCCCCTTGATCTCACCCGAGTGTGCCTTGCGCATGATCTCGTAGGCATCCACACCTGGTTGCGGGAGCTCGTCGGGGTCCATCCCCCAGACCTTCGCGACGAACGCCCGGTGTTCCGGGTTGCCGAGATCACGGCCACCCGGAAGCTGGTCGCACTTCTGTCCGTGTTCCCGGCCGCCCTGACCGTTCGCCTGGCCCGTAATCGTCGCATAGCCGCAGCTGGCCCTGCCGATGCGTCCCGACGCGAGCACGATGTTGATCGCGCTGAGCACGTTCTGAACGCCGTGGCTATGGTGTTCGATGCCCCGGGCGTGCATCAAGAAGCTCGTCTTGGCTTGCCCCCACCATTCGGCGGCTTGCCGAATCGTCTTCTCCGCGATGCCCGTGACCTCCGCCGTTTTGCGTGGCGTCCACTCGCGCACGCTCTCTGCCACGGCCTCAAAACCAACTGTGCAGCGTTCGATGAAGTCGTGGTCGAGCCAGTCGTTCTCAATCATCAGGTGCAGAATGCCGCTGAACAAGGCGGTATCTCGGCCTGGCTTGACTGGCAAAAAGAGATCGCAGGTGCGGGCGATGGGGGTGATCCGCGGGTCGACCACGATGACCTTCGCGCCGTGCTCCCGTGCTTGCCAGATGTAGTTGGTCGTGATCGGCGCACATTCGGCAACGTTCGCGCCGGCGACGAGCACCACCTCGGCTCCCAGGATATCGCTCCACGGGTTGGCGGCTCGGTCGATGCCAAACGCCTTCTTGTTCCCCGCGCCGGCGCTCACCATGCAAAGCCGCCCGTTGTAGTCGATGTTGGCTGTTCGCAAGCACATGTGAGCGAACTTGCCCATCAGGTACGTCTTCTCGGTCGTCAGGCTCGCCCCCGAGAGTACGGCGAAGGCGTCTTGGCCGTGGTCTCGCTGAATCCTCTCGATGGCAGCGGCGACCTTGCGGACCGCTTCATCGTAGCCCAAGGGTCGAAACCCCGCGGCAGCATCGGGAGCACGTTCGTAAGCATGGAGGAGACGATCGGGATGAGCTTGCTGGAGGTACCGCTTGACACCCTTCGGGCACAGCATGCCGCGATTGAAGGGGAACTCGTACCAGGGCTCGACGCCGATGACGGTGTTGTCTTTGACCTTGAGCTGGAGTCCGCATTGTTGCCCACAAAAGCAGCAGTGCGTCTTTACGTACTTATCCGGCTCGACCCCGGTATCCACGCGGAGATCAGTTGCATATGCCCGGAACGGTCCAAACTCGCGGATGGTTTCCAGGTCGAGCTCGGGGACGGGAACCCCGGGCGTGCTCGTAGGGCGGCTCATGGGTGAAAGTTCTCCTCGTCCTCGACGCCCAATGGTCCTTCGCCGATGCCGGAGTTGACGTGAACGGGCATGGCAATGACGTCCTGCTCGCGCAACGACGCGCCACCGCGTGCTCCGCGCCACAGGAGCGACTGCGCCAAGGCAAACGACGTGCGACGGCAGGGCGGGCAGATCCACTGATAGTGCTCGGCGGGGCTGCCCGGAATCTCGTAGCGGTATCCGAGCGCGCGCTCGACTTCGATCAAATCCAGTGCGTGCATCTGCGACGTGAACTCGTGTCCACAACGCCGGCAGCGAGCCTTCTCTTCGGCCCTGCCGATGTCCTTGTAGAATCCAACACCGAGCTGCGCTGGACGCTGAAAGATGTGGAAGAACTTGCCGAATGGCAGCCAAACGAAGGTCGCAATGACAGTGATGGCATGGAGGATCGAAATGAAGGTGAAGCCGTAGCCCTTCATCCAGGTGTAGCTCGCCGTGAGCATCAACCCGGTCAGGCTGACAGCGAACAAGAGGATGAGCGGCATGAAGTCCTCTGCAAAGCGCTGCACGGCGCCGGCCCCCTCGTCGCGCATACGTCGGCGCACCGCCAACGCCACGCCACCGATGACGAGGAACGACGCCCAGACCAGGCCGTGGAAGAGAAAGAACCCTGCCGCGGACGCATGTGGAAAGCGAAACGCCGGAAATCCGAACACGACGGCTTCGTAGAGCGAGAGGTCACCGGGAACGGGGCGGAAGTGCAGCCAACCGAACACGAGTGGGAACGTGATGGCTACCG
>JAGQPF010000347.1 GCA_020426845.1 Planctomycetales bacterium | reverse complement strand
GCCCCGGTCGGATCGACCGCACGCTCTACTTGGGGCCGCTTGAGGAAGACGCGCGAGTCGCCATTGCCGCTCGAATTCTGCCGGGCGAAGCCGAGCTGCAGGCCCACGCCGTGCGCGCGGGCGACGGGGAAACCGCCGCTCAGTTTCAGGAACGCTGCGCGCGGATGGCGCTGCGCCAGTTCTGGGAGTCGGCGGCGGACGTCGAAGAGAGGCCACGCCATCCTGCTACGGAAGGTCTTTCGCGTATTCAGGTCAAAGAGAAACTTGGTTCGTAAACCACGATGGAATAGCGTGGATCAAAGAACCACGAAGAGCGCTGAGACCACGAAGTTGTTGGAAACGTGGGCTTGTGTGGATGGCACTTCAGTAATGGGCTATGCCTGGGATCCCGCGTACCACAGGCTCAAAAAGGCTCAATTGCGTGTGAATCTGGGGCGACTCGGAGAGTGCGGAGGAGTGGGTTTAGTTTGCCGTTTGTCGCGGTTGTGAGTGCAGCGGATGGGCAATTCAATCGGCATGACCCTTACTGACGATACCACTGGTGTCACCGGCTAGAGTCGGTTGGCGCACGTGTTTCGCAGCCGTTCAATTGGCGTCGGATTCACGGAGCGTCGCCGAGTTCCCCAGAGATCGCGCTCCGGCCGTGACACGTCGTCGTTATGCCGGCTACGAGTGCCGGATGGGCGGCGCCCAACTACCACCCAGCTTCCGCTCCCGGCGGCCCGCACCGCCCCGGAGCGGCCCGATGGACGGCGCTTAGCGCCTGCCCCAGGTATAAGGACAATGTCATGCGTTCGACCCTCCTCTTGCCCGCCCTGATGGCGATGGTCGCGACAACGGCCATGGCAAACGACCGAGTAATTCAAGCCACGATCTTCGATGAGCAGGCGCCAAGTTGCCGTCAGTGCACTGCGGCACGCTGTGCCACGCAAGGCTGCGCGGCCCAAGGCTGCGCGGCTGGATGTGCGGCGCCTTGTGGACAAGGTGCGCCGAGCTGCGGCTGCAACTCGTGCCAATCCGGCAGCTGCGATTCGTGCGATTCGTGCGGCGACAGCTGCGACAGTTGCGGTAAAGGCAAGGGCTGCGGCAAATGTGGCGGCTGCATGCAAGCTACGCTGGCTGGCCAAGGGAAGTGCAACTGCTGCAACATGCCCCAACATCACCGGTACTCGGCCGTTGATCACGGCAATTACTACTTCCGCCCGTACAACTACCGCCACATCCGGGTGCACCAGGAAGCGGTGACGAGCTGGGGCGGAGACCCTCGCAACCCGTACTCCAACGAGATCTTCGAGACCATCTACGCCGAAGGTGTGCCCGCGGCAATCCAATGGGACGACGTTCCCGTCCAGATGCCGAAGACGGTTGCTCCCGCTCCGACGGCCGGTGGCGAGCCGCCCGTGCCGACGCCGATTGTCGACCCCTCCGCTTCCCTGCGGGTGAATCAGTTGCGCCTGATGTCGGCCAACCGCTAACGAGCAGATTTGCCCTACGGGGCGACGCGATCCCTCCCAGTAATGGGCGGCGTCCTCGGACGCCGCCCATTTATTATTGCGTCGAGGGTGGATCGGTCGCACAGGCGTCCCGCGCACGCGCAAGCCAGGAACCGCACGCGCAAAAGCCCCGAAGGGCAACGCTGTGAAGCATTTCGATGACGCAAAAACTGGGGTTTCGCCGTTTAGGAGTTCATGAAAAAAGCCAGATTCCCCCCAAACACCAACTGAAACAATCAGTCGGAAAGGAATCTGGCTATGT
>JAGQPF010000346.1 GCA_020426845.1 Planctomycetales bacterium | reverse complement strand
TTCAACACCGCCTCGGCCACGTCGGAATCCTCAAGCTGACTGAGCGAGATTTGGGACTCGAGCTTGACGTCCTCGGTCAGTGCTTGCGCCGTGTCGAGATTCTCGAGCGCCACGGCCTGCTCGCCGACGTTATCGAGCAGATGGTCGGTCAGTCGCTCGAGGTCGCCCAGCCGGGATGTCAACGCATCCTGGAACTCACGTTCCGTCAAGCCGCGAGCGTTCAACAGGTCATCCCGCAGGGCAATCAACGTCTCAAAGAGATTCGATGAGCCGGGATGGTCGAACGGATCGTCGCCTGACCTGATCACTCCCGACGTGTCGAGGTTGATGGTCGCCCCTGTCTCGCCGTGAATGAGTTGCTGATTGGACGAGAAGTCGATGGCGACGCTGGTGGCGCCATTGTCGATGCTGACGGAGCCGGTCGCGACAATGTCAACCGTGCCGCTGAACCCCGGAGAAATCGAGGACAGGTCGAGGTGCACCAGTTCCCCGTTGGGGCCGCTTAGTTGGAGGTCGGTGTCAGCGTTGGTGAAGGACACGGCTGGGCCGCCATCGAGCGACACCGTGCCAAAGGCGCCGGTGCCGCTGTCGTCAACCAAGGTGAGCGTATGTGTGCCGGCTTGGCCGATGATCGTGTCGTTAGACGCGCTGGTGCCGGCGGCGACTCCCGATCCACCTAAATAGGAAGTGCCGGTGTTTCGTATTTGAATTAGTCCACTGGCGTGGGACGAGTCGGTGCCGGTGCCGGGCTGAACGCCTGTGCGAGACAAAATCGAGACCGCTCCGCCACCGCCGGTCTCGGCGAACACACTGCGTGCCGGCAGGGAGGTGTCGACGGAAAACGCGGCGCCGATCGGCGTGGTCAGCGGCTGCTTCGATCCGACAAACTCGACACCGACGATCTTGCCGCCTTCCCGGGTGACCTCCAATGGTGCAGACAACGGCTGGGCGCCGCCGAACACGTAACGCCGCTCTGACTGGTCGTTGCCGAGCCTCACGAGCTGCTCGAGCACCGAGTCAATCGTGGCTGCGTGCGTGTCGCGGTTCTCACCGTCTCGCGACTGCTGGGCGGCAGTGGTGGCCGCTGTCAACAAGGTGCGGGCTTCCGTCAACCGAGTGACACTCATGTTCAACGTCCCGCGCGCCGAGCTGATGCTTTGCAGCTCGGTGTCTAGTCGGCGCACTTCCGCCTCGAGGCTCGAGATGGAGCGAAAGGCCAGCGGATCGTCCGACGGAGTGCGCACGCGCTTTCCGGTTGTCAGCTCCAGCTGGGCCTTGGCGGCGTTCGTGGATTGTGTGCGGATGCCATGCAGCGCATAGCGCGTGTTGAGCTGAGAAGTGACGCGTTGCATGTTTGACTCGCTCTCGTCCGCTTGGAGCGTTTATCTCGGTTAAGTGCGGCAGTTCGGCAATTGGTAGTTCGGTAGTTCGGCAGCGTCACTGCTTTTGGGGAAGCTCGAATTGATGCTCGTTTCGCGCCGTTCGTGACTTATGACTCAATCACTCTCGCCCCCATGGCATCGGCAGGTCAGATGATGTTCATCAGCTCTTCGAGGGTCTGATTGACAACCGTCACAAAGCGAGCGGAGGCTTCGAAGGAACGCTGGTACTTGAGCATCTCCACCAGTTCCTCGTTCGGGTCGACGCCCTCCACCGACTCACGTTCGGCAAACAGCTGTTCTCCGACCAGCGACAGGCCTTCGAGCTCGGTCTCGAGGCTGTACGTTTCGTGCCCGATCGCCCCGGTGGCGTTGTAGATCAGGTCGTCAATCGTCTCCGGCCCGGTCTCGAATGCGGGAGCGCTGCGGCGTTGCAGCATCGCCACGAGACTGCCGGTGTCGCCCGGCTCGCCCGTCGACGACGACGCCAGCTGCGAGGGATTGTCGACCAGGTCGGGGTGAATCGTAAGATTGGCGGCGGTCGTGCCGGTGAACAGCGTGTTGATGCCCAATCGCGTCAGCACGCCCGTCTCGTCGCCTTCGGACACAAGATCGGCATTGAAGGTCTCGCCGGAGACAACGCTGCCGACCGAGAGTTGCAAGCGGACGCCGTCGGGCAGCTCGATTTCGTCGCCCGGCGCGTAGCCTTGGCCGATGTCGAACACGCCCAGGCTTTCCCCGGTCGACGAGTCGGTGACTTTGACTTGCAGACCGTCGGTGACACCAATGTCTCCGGAGCCCAGGAATTCGAATTGGACGTTGCGATTGGGTCCTTCATAGCGGCCGTTCAATGACGGCGTCGCGGTCCCGGTCAATCCCGATGCGTCCGGGTTGGTGGAGGGGCGGCCGGTAAAGTCGAAGCCGTACCCGGAGTCCGCGCGAAGCACGAGACGCCCCGCGTCATCGACATCGCCTTGCAGTCCCGGGACCGCATCGAGATTGGCAGCCAAGTCGTTCAGCGAGTCGGTTGCAGGGTCGAAGGCGACGGAATGCAAGGTCCGCTGCCCGGTGGTATTGTTGGTGATGCCGACGTACAAGTTTCCGGCAGCGAGGGGAAAGGGAGACGAGAAGGCGCCGAGCGGGGGATTTGGATTTGCCAGCGACCTCGTGCTCCGCGCCGTCTGCAGACTGCCATCCAGTCCCACGGATTGCGCATGCAATTGGTCAAAGGTAAGGCTGAGTCCCGTCGCCAGCCGATCGAGTCGCTCCTGCGCCTCGGGGATGATCTGTTTGGTCGCCGACAGCAGTCCACCGATCTGACCGCCGGGCGAAAGCGCGATGTCAGTGTCAGCGATAACCACATCCTGGCCGTTGTAGCCGAGTTTGACGGGCGGACGGGTGCCGATCACCGCGCCGCCGCCAGCGATGAACACTTGGTTGTTGTTTTCGTCCAGTTGCACGTCGATCAGCTGGGAAAGATCGTCGACGAGCCGGTTGCGCTGGTCAATCAGCGTGTTGGGCGCCTGTGGCGAATGCTGCTTCGCTTGAATCTGCGCGTTCAGCGAGGCAATTTGCTCGGCCAGCGTATTGACCTGGTCCACGGCATCCGCAGTTCTCGCCTGCAAGGTCTGGTTCATGCCGACCAAGTCGGCCGCCGTGCGATTCAACTGTCGAGTCAATGACAGCCCGGACTGCACGGTCGTCCTTCGCAGCGCCGCGTCGTGTGGCGACGCCGCCAAAGCCTCAATGGCCGATTGAAAGCTGTCGAACTGCTCTGCGATCGAGCCGGTCGTTGGATTGAGCCGACCTTCGATCTGCGAGGTCACGTCATACTCGGCTTGGACCTTCGCGATATCGCCATTGTTCGCCAACAGCTGAGAGCCGACCAGCAACGCCCGCGCTTGCCGGACTCGCTGCACATCCACGCCGTTGCCCAGCTCGAGCTGCCGGACCGTGGACGCGTCGCGCGCGGCAAAGATGGGAGTCTGCCGACGGTATCCCGGCGTGTTGGCGTTGGCGAGATTGCTGCCGGTGACTTGCAGGCCAACTTGAGCAGCCCGCATGCCGGACAATCCGATGGAAAGCTGATGCAACATTGAGATTCATCTCCCAATCAACATCTTCGTTCGACCATGGTCGCCGGCACTCGACTGCTGGCTTGCATGGCCCCGGTTGCTTGATAGGTTCCGTCGCCGCTCGCGCCAAGCGCGTGGAGCAGCCGCCGCATCAAGTCGATCCGATGACGAATCAATGCCGAATTCCCTCGGCACAACTTCTCGACTTGGCGCGCGGCAGCCTTGACGCGCCGCCGCGCGGTTAACAGCTGAACTTGTCGTTCTCCGGGCGTCATCCGCGAGAGCAGCAAGGCGACAGTTGCCCGCCGCGCCGGCACATCCAGCGTAATCGCCAGCCGGTTCACGAGCCGATCTCGGTCAACGTGAGCGGATGACAAACGCTGTTCGCACAAAGCCTGCGTCTGAATTGCCTCCAGCAACTCATCGCCGTTGCTGCTACGCAGAGCGCACCGCACGCGCTCCAGCGCGTCGCGGCATGACTCAAGCAGCTCCGCCTCTCGCTTCAAATGCGCGAGGCAGTAGTCTGCGGTGTTCTCAATCATGTCTGACTGCAGGTTCATGTGTCCCGAGCCTCCATGTAGCGGGCGATCTGCTCCGCGATCCCCAACCCGGGCCCTTCCGCGACGGACTTCCCGACGTGCTGGTCGAACAGCGCGCCGAGCGAGTCGGTCGAGTCACCGGGAAACAGCCCCTCAGAGCTCTGTCGCATCTCCTTAATCAGGAGTGACACAAAAATGGATTCGAACTCTTTCAGCGCCTCGTTGCGGCTTTCAATCTGCAACTGGCGTTCTGCCGCCGTCTGCTGGTCGACCTTCGCCGACTGCGGGACCGACGCCAGCGACGCTAGCGAAGCGCTGCCGAGTTGGTTCAATCCCGCCAAACTGGCGGTGGGAAGTGTGCTTACCGTCATGGTTGCGTCCTGCAAGAGAGCGACTCAAACGCCCCGCCATCCTGGCATGTTTCGATTGGGATTCCGGGACTCCGGGATTCCGATGGAGAGATCCGTGGACCGTCAGCGAGTCTCATTTTCGCCGGCCGCCAAGTGCACACCGGCGAGCGCCGGAAAGAAGTACATGGGTGTCGGCGACAGGTAGGACTTCCCGTGCGACAACTCGCGTTGGTCCGTCCGGGGCCGGCTCGAGAGCCCGCCTTACTTAAACACTACGTCAGCATAGATGGCATTGGAGGCATGAAGTTGTCGAAAAATGGAGCTTAAATCACGCGGTGTGACGCCAAGTGCGTTAAGTGCGCGGGCCAAGTCGCCAATGGTCGTCGTGGCCTCCAAGAGGGCCACGGGCGAGCGTTCCTCCTGCGCCTGCAATTGAGTTTGCGGAACCACCACGGTGGCGCCTTGGCTCAACGGCGCCGGCTGAGACACTCGCGGCGTCTCGGCCGTCACAATGGTCAGGTTTCCATGATTGATCGCCACATCGGCGATTCGCACATTTTCGCCGAAAACGATCGTCCCGGTGCTTTCGTCAATCACCACTTGCGCGACGGTGTCGGGCTGCACTTCGAGCAAGTGAATCCTGCCCACAAAGCCCACCGTGTCGAGACGATATTCGGGCGGCACAATCACATCAACGGTTCCCGCGTCGATGGCCCGTGATGTGCCTGGGAAGCTGAGATTGATCGCCTTGACGATCCGGCTGGCCGTTTCAAAGTCGGCATCGCGCAGGTGCAGCCGAACGGTCCCGCCCACTCCCGGTGCGAAGTCGACCTCGCGTTCCACCGTTGCTCCTCCGACGATATGTCCGCGGGTCGGATGGTTGACTTTCACACTGGCGCCCTGCCCCTTCGCCGAGAAGCCGCCGAGCGCAATCGGGCCTCGCGCCATCGCGTAGACCTCGCCATCGACACCCCGCAAGGCCGTGCCGATCAGCTGCCCGCCCTTGAGGCTTTTGGCATCGATCGCGGCGCAGACCACGTCGATCTTCTTGCCCTTGCGAACGAACGTCGGCAGCTCGGCAAACACCGCCACCAGCGCCATGTTCTCCGTCTTAATCTGCGTGTTGTTGGCGATGCCGAGCCGCGTGGCCGGATCGGCCCGCAGCCCCTCGCGTTGGAGAAAGTTAAGCAACACTTGACGCGTGCCCGGGCCTTGTCCTCCAGTGCCGTCCAGGCCAACCACAAGCCCCACGCCGCGGAGGTTGTTAGTCCGCACGCCCTCCACCGTCGTGATGTCCTTAATCCGAATCGCGCTGGCGGTCGAAGCCGCGACCGCGATCGACAGCGTGGCTGCCAATAGCCTCGAGCTAGTCAACAGTTTCGCATTGGTCTTGCCACTCATGCTTTGCACTCCCTTGCTGTGCTCGTTCCTGCCGGACATCCCGGCGCCGACCTTGCCATGTTCAATGGCCTGCTAGAACGGCAGCAGCCGGTTAATTCGCCGCGCCAACCACCCCTGGTTTGAATAGGCAGTCTCGGCGCCGTCGCCCGTGTAACAAAGGCGGAAGTCGCTGATGTACTGCGACGCGATCGTGTTGTCGGCGCGAATGTCCCAGGGTCTGACGATGCCCATCACCGTGAGCGTGCGATGCTCGCCCGAGATGAATTGGCGCCGCGATCCGTGAATAACGAGGTTCCCATTGGACAGCACTTTGTGCACGCGCACCGTGATTCTGGCGGTGAACCCTCGGTCGACGTTGTACTGCGAGCTGCCGTCAAACGAGTTGTTGTTCTGCATCGACTGTGACACCGCCGAGTCGCCCGCGAGCCTGCCGATCTGGCCGCTGAGCGCCGTCGAAAAGTCGAAGGACCCGCCGGCCTGAGACGAGCGGTCCAACGCTCGCGAGTCGTTGTTCTGAACGTCCGTTGACTCCTGCACCAAGACCGTCAGCAAGTCGCCCTTGCCCCAGGCCTGCGTGTCGGCGTGAGGATAGACTCGCTCGGGACGACGGTAATCCCAGAGATGCTGGGCCTGCGCGGGGACGCAGTGCAGCGCCACAATGACACCAACGACAAGGTGGAGCCAGAGAGGTGCAGCCGGTGGAGAAAGTCGTGAGCAGAACATGCAAAGTTGCCTTTTGGTGACAGGCGAGTCGGACAAGCGTCTGAAAAGACGTTGTTACTACGGAAGCAGCACCTCAACCTCTTCGGCGCTCACGACGACTCCGGTGAACTGCCGTTGAGACACGGGGTTGCGGAGGCGAATCGACTGCCCCCTTGCGCCATCGTCCAGGGCGATCACCTGCGGCATGGTGACCGTCAGTCGTCCCGTGCGTGCGGTGCAACGGACCCGCGAGTTCGCGCGAACGAGCTTCAGCGTGGTGGGTGAGACCACATCGCCTCGCTTCAACATCTCGCCCGCACGCCAACTTCGCTCAACGGTGTGCCCCACGACGTCCTCCTCGAGCAACACCAGCTTGGCGTCGCTGATGAACTGGCGAGGCCAGTCCACATCCTCCTGCTGAATCAGCTCTCCACGTCGCAGGTCGCGAGTCAACACAGGCACGTGGCGCGCGAGCTCGACCTTTTGACGCACGGATTGCGACGACGTTTCCCCGTAGCGTGTGGTCATCGTGACGGTCACACGGTTGTCGCCCAATTGCTCGGCGTCCCGAATCTCGACGGCAAATTCGCACAACGGGTCGTCCCCCGGCAAGCGGATCGCGTCCACCATGGTCACGCGCACTTCCGCCGGCATGACTGCAAACGTCAGGGCATACTTCTTGGCGATCTCCTGCGACACTCGCTCATGAATGTCCGGCGCTTCCACACGTTGCACATGGCACACGTCGGCTCCGTGGACGCGACAGCGATCGGCCGAATACCCGGCCAGCGTCAGCCGCAGACTGACCAGCTCTCTCGAAATCGCAGCGCGACCCTCGTTCACCTCGGCGACGTCGAGCTTTGCCAGTTGCCTCGCAATTGCCGGTGGCCCGCTGAGCTTGGCAACGTCGCCGAGCCGCACGACCGATGACACCACGTCGCGTTCGGCCTGCATCTCGACCGTGACCACGCCATTGGCGGAGGCCAAACAAGCGGCGGCAATGATCCAACCGGTCATGGCATTACCTCACGATGTCGTTGGTGTTGGACAGCATCTCATCCCCGGCGCGAATGGCTCGCGAATTGACTTCATAGGCTCGTTGCGCAGTGATCAGCGAGACCAGCTCCGTGACCACTTCCACATTCGATTGCTCGAGCATGCCGCCACGCAATGCGCCGAAGCCACTCGAGCCGGCCACGCCCGTGAGCTCGGCGCCGGACGCCGGAGTGAGGCGGTAGCGGTTGCCTCCCTCGCTGCTGAGGCCGGCTGGATTGCGGAAGCGGACAACATTGATCGTGCCCAGGTCTGTCTTCGCTCCATTGATAACGGCGCTCACGGCGCCGTTTTCACCGATGCTCAGGTTGTTGGGGGAGACGTTGTCGGGAACGTTGACGCTGCCGTCCACGATGGCGCCGTCGCCTGTTACCAATGTGCCGTTCGCATCAAGATGGAAAGCGCCGTCGCGAGTGTAATAGGTCTCGCCATTGACACTCAACTTGAAGAAGCCGTCTCCCTCGATCGCCACATCAAGCGGCCGGCCAGTTTGTTTGATGCTGCCCACGGTGAAATTCTTGGTGGTCCCGACAGCGCGGACACCACTGCCGACCTGCAGGCCGATCGGCGAAGCGAGTCCCGTCGCCGTCTCGGAGCCCGCCTGGCGGTGGGTCGCGTACAACAGGTCGGCAAAATCGATGTTGCTGCGTTTGAACCCGTTGGTGTTCACATTGGCGATGTTGTTCGCCGTCACGTCCAGCATCAGCTCCTGGGCCCTCATGCCCGTGGCGCTGGAGTAAAAAGCCCTCAGCATGATTAGCGGCCTCCGGAAATGTGCTCTTGCAACGCGTCGGAAAGGGTACTCAGCGCCTTCTGAGCGGCCTGGTGATATCGCATGCCGATCAGCATCGCGACGAGCTCGTCGGTGCTGGTGACGTTGGCGAGCTCGCGCACTCCTTGCTGGACGAACGTGGTCGACGCGTCCTCCGGAGGCAGGTCGCCTTCAGCAAACATTGTCGGCCCTGCGGAAATCAGCGACCGGTTGTCCGCGAATTGGACGATCTTCAGTCTCCCCAGGTTGCGGCCATCGGCCGATACCGTCCCGTCCCGCGAAATCGACACTTGGCTCGGTGTGACGTTCGGCGGCAGTGGGCTGACCCCTTCGTACTCGTACCCCGCGCTGTTGACGAGCTTGCCATCGGCGCTGATCTGCAGCACACCATCACGAGTGTAGAGAGGCCCCGAGGGCGTGTTGACGGTGAAGAATCCATCGCCATCGAGAGCAACATCCAGCGGGCTCCCGGTGGACTGAAAGTGCCCGGGCGAGAAGTCGATGTTCATTCTCGGCCGCGCCCCAGTCTTCGCGGCGTTTTGCTCGTCGCCCATCGGATCCGCGTTGGCGCTGGAAAAGCTGGTGAAGACGCGGCGATAGCCGGCCATATTGACGTGTGCCAGATTCTGTGCGATCGCCTCTTGCTGCATCTCGGCGGCGACGATTCCCGAAGCCGCTGAATACAATCCAGTCAACATCCCTGATCCCCCTTTCAAACGGCAACTTGGTTCCTCAACAAGCTGCCCGTGTGCGACCCGATCCCGAGTTGCAACCATTGCGCCAATTGTGCGGATTATTCCGCCTGGGCTGGGAAGTCGAATGCACGGCAAGGGTTGCGTTCCGGACGCGAGGGCCGACGGGAGTCCGAGCTGGAACAGGGCGCGATTCACGCGTTACTTTGAGGGCAGGACGGGGCCATTCTTGCCGGCGCAGAAGACGCCCTGCAAACGGGCGGATGGGCGCATAAGAAAACTCCCGAGCCGACAACGCGTTTCGGGAGTTCGTTGAAAACAACACGCGGAGTTTGCCGGCGGCAAACGAGCCTACGCCAAATGCTGCCAAGACGTGTCTTGCGACACGGGGGGAATCTCGCCGTTCTGCTCCATCAACGCCGCCTGATCGCGAATTCCTTCAAAGCCCTCGCGCAGCGTGCTCAAGATGCGGCCGCATGCGGCCAGGTTCGAGTCATTGCCCGACCAGATTTGATTCAGGATGTAATCACACAGCCGATCGACATTGGTGGGCAGCTCGGCGTATTCGAAGTTCAATCCCTGGCGAATGCCCAGCACCAATTTGGCCGCCTTGATTTGCAGCGCGGCGCGCCCCGCGGGATCGGCTTCCCGAAGCGAGGCGAGCACCGTCTCGGTGTGCCGATAGAGGGCGACCAGCATGTCGATTCTTGTCCAGCCACCGGCTTGTCGTTGTCGGTAGGCTTGTGCGCCCATGGTCGTCATAACGTCCTTGCTCCTAACGTTTATTGTTCAACAGACTGATGCCGCCCAACTGACTGGCGAGAAAATTGCCGGTGTTTTGCAGCTCACTGATGGTCGACTCTAGCGAGACGAACTGGGCCAACAACGACTCTTGCTGGGCCTCGAACTGGGCCTTAAGGCGTTCGATGGATTCGTCAATCGACTCGATCTGATCGTCGAACCGATCGTTCTCCGATTTGATCCGGCCATTGACGGGATCGACAAACTCGTTGATCAACTGATCCAAACGCGAGGCGACGCCACGAGTGACGTTCAGCGTCGCTTCCGGGCCGCTGACGAGCTGACTGGCTGCCAGCGAGGCGCGCACTTGCAGATCGGCGGTGTAGCGGTTTTCCGAGTTGCCGACGAGCAGGTTCCCACGGCCGGTGGCCAACTCCTCCTCACCATTCACGATGAACTTGCCAACGACGTCTTGCCCGCGCGCCGACTCGCCGCCGGAGAGCCCGAGGGCCGTGAGGGCAGTGCCGCTATTGATCTGAATCTCGGAGGCGCTGCCGATGGTCAGCGATTCGATTCGCAGCGCGCCTCCATCGAGACTGACTTCGAGCTGGCGCCCTCGCAGGTCTTGATGGGAGTTGAGCTGAATTTGGAGCTGGTCCGCCAGCTCTTGCTGCGTGTAGGTGCCCGCGGCGAGCGTGATCACCGCGTTGGCGCCGTCAATGTCGACGTCCAACGTGTTGTTTGTGCCGTCGATCACCGTCGAGCCGGCCAGGGCGGAGCCGGCGGTGAGCACGGCCGTCGTGGCGGCGGAAGTGATATCGACCTGCACTTCGCCCTCGGCGGTTCGCGAGCTGCCAAAGACGAACGAAACGCCGCTGGTGTCGCTGTCGGCTCCGAGCGCAAACAGCCGAGCCACATCGTCGCTGTCCACCCCTTCGACGCGGCCTTCCACCAGGTCTCGAAGCCGCGTTTCATCGAGCGACAACTGTCCTTTGTCGTCGAGCGAGAAGCCGGCGGCCGTAAGCCGGTTGAGACTTGGATTGAGTCCGCCGATCGACTCGGTGAGCAGCAAGCGCAAGTCGTCCTGAATGCGGATGACAGCGCGGTTGCCAAGCAGCGGCCCGGCATCCTCGGTCTCGGCGGTAAATCTCGCCTGAGAGTCAATGTAGCTCATCAGGTTGTTGTAGCTCTCAACAAACGCCTGCGCCGACTCGATCGTCGCGTCGCTATTCTGAGTGACGTTGATGTTGATCGCCTTGGCCGGGTCCGCGCCGAGCAGATTCAGCGTCACGCCGGGCACGACGTTCTCGACGTGATTGGTCGACGAATTGACGGTGATCGCCCCCGCGCCCGAGCCGAGCGTGACGTTGGCGTCCAGGGGATCCTGAATGGCATTACCCAGATCGAATTGCGGCTGCGTGGCGCTGCCGGCAGTGGCGCCAAGGCCGTTGGTGATGCGAATGTCATTGGCGGCGCCCGTCGCTTCCGCCGTCAACATCAGCCGGTAGGGACTCGCCGAGCCGTCGTTGATCAACACCGCCGACACGCCCGCGTCAGAGCGGTTGATCGAGTCCACCAGGCCCTGCAACGTGTTGTTGGAGCTGTCGATCGTGATCGTGGTGGCGGCGCCCGAGCCCACCTGAAGCGTAAGATCGCCTTCGGTGATCAGCGAACCGGGATCGTCAAACCCCTGTGTCGCCACTTGGTGCGACTGCGCCAGTTGATTGACCTTGATCTGATAACTTCCAACCGGCGCATTGCTGGAGGCGGCCACTTGCACCAGCGACTCGTCGCTGCTCGTGGCGCTGCGATTGCGGAATACGCTGCCGCCGGAGGTCGTGAGTTTGCTGAGGTCGTTTCGCAGCGAAAGCAGGCGGGACTCGAGACCGGAGAAGGAGGCTTGTTGAACGCCTGTCTTCGTCTTGCGCGACTCGAATTGGTCAATCTGCTTTTGCTGAATCTCCAGCAGGCCTTCCACAATCTTAGTGGTGTCGATGCCGGAGGCGAGGCCATCAATCGTCAGCATGACATTGCCTGGCGTTGAAGTGGGGGAGAGTGTGCGGGAGGAGTGTGCGGCCGGCAGTAGATGGCCGCGTTATCCGTCAACCATTGGTCAGCTACATGTGTGAGCGCAACTCGCCAAGCGGCGGGAGGATCATCCTCCCGCCGCCGCGAGTCTGACTCGGTCTCAACGTCTAGGACCGTCAAGTTGTGTTTCGGGTTGGCAGGGCCGCTAACTCGCGGTCAACCGCGAGTCTGGGGCGGCGTCCAACCCGTCGTTTCAACCTTGACGACTAGCCGAGCAGCGACAGCACCAGTTGGGACGTCTGATTGGCGTTGGACAACGCCGACGTGCCGGCCTGGATCAGCACTTGCTGCTTGGTGAAGTTGGCGATTTCCTCGGCGAAGTCCGTGTCACGGATCACCGACTCGGCGTTCACCGTGTTCTCCAACGTCGCCCGCAGGTTGTTGGCGGTGGACTCCAGCGTGTTCTGCTGGAAGGCGCCCAGATCGCCACGCAACACGGCCACGTCGTCGATCGCCGCGTCGATGACTTCCAGGGCATCCTGGGCCTTGGACGACGAGGTGACATTGATCGAGTCGAGGCTGGTGAACTGGTTGCCCGAGACGCCGACGCCGAGCGAGGTCGGATTGACTTGGGAGATGCCGATCTCCGCCGTCTGGTCCTTGTTCGGGCCGATCTGGAAGGTCAACGAGTTGTCGACCACCGTGACGCTGCCTTGGGCGCCGGTGACGGTCTTGTCCGCGTCCGCGCCGGTGGCGGCCGCAAACGAGATGCTTAGGCCCTTGGCCGATCCCGAGGTGGCGGTCAACACGTTGCCTTCGCCGTTGAACGACGTGCCGCCGATGGTGCCGACCACGTTGACACCGGTGTCGTTCAGCGACGTCGTGCCGAAGCCCGAGCTGGTGGAGGCCGCGGCCTGGTTGGACACGACGGTCAGCTCGGCGTCAGTGCCGTAAGCGGTCGTCCGGAGCCGCGTGGAGCCGGAGCCGTTGTCTTCGGCGACAACGCCCGTCTGCGACGTGAACTCGTTGATGCGAGTGCGGACTTCCGAGGCGCTCAGGCCGCTGTTCAGCGTGATCGCCACGCCGTTGACGGTCAGCGTCTCGTCGGCGGCCAACGTGCCCGTCTGGGCGGTGCCGGCCGTGATCGAGGCGTTCTCGCCCGCGGTGGTGACTGCCACCGCGTAGGTGTTGGCGGCAGTGTCGCCCGTCGCCTTCAAGAAGGTCACGTCGGCGTCGTCGACATTGCCGGTGATGCCAGCCGAGCCGTCCAGCAACTTCTTGGTGCCGAACTGCGTGTTGTTCGCGATACGATTGATCGTGTCCAACGCGTTGTCGATCTCGGCCTGATTCGCCGCCAGAGCGTCGGCGTCGTTGACACCCGAGTTGGCCGAGTCGATCGCCAGCGAGCGAACCTTGGTCAACAGCGAGCTGATCTCGCTCAAGGCGCCTTCGGCGGTCTGCACCAGCGAGACGGCTTTCTCGGAGTTGTCGATGGCCTGCGTCAGGCCAGCGATCTGGGCACGCTGCTTCTCGGAGATCGTCAGCGCGGCGGGGCCGTCGGCGCCACGGTTGACCTTGAAGCCGGACGAAAGTCGCTCCAACGATCGACCCAGATTCGTCGAGGTGCGGTTCAAGTTGTGCTGTGCCGTCAGTGCCGACACATTGTTCGCGATTACCAAACCCATTTGATGAAACCTCTTCTACGGTGCGCCGAATCGCCGTATCCTGCCGGCCTCATCAGCTAAAAGGGAAGTGCACTTGGCAGTTTGCCGCAGGTGTGACGCGGCTGGCTGCTGTCGAGTTGGACTCGGATGCTCCGGCGTCCGCGCCGGAAACGCTTGCCGTCCCTGGCCCCTAATTCGCATTGAGCAAGGCGCTCGCGGTCGACGACGCCGCGTCACGAGTGAGATACTCACCCGCCTGCAGCCGTTGCCGGACGCGAGCCACCAGGTCCGCACGAGTTTCGGGCAGCCCCTGCAATTCACGCAACGCAATGGACGTGGTCACGTCCGCAGCAGCCTCCGCCTTGCCTCCGCCCGCCGCGGCGGAGCCAACGTCCTCCGGACGCCGTTGAGGTGTCAGGGGAGCGCCGTTGATGTGATTGTTGATTTGCATGAGTGTTACTCCTCATCCTTGTCAGCTTGCCGACAGGTTCATCGAAGGAGTCCGGCGAGAAGTTGCGCTGAACTTGCGCCTCCAAACGAGATTCAAGTCATCGAGGCGCGAAGACGATGAGGTGGTACCGGTTGTGCCGATTACGTAAGCCAGCGAGTTCAAGCAATGTCTGCGGGCACCCCCAGACAATCCGAAGACGACGGGGATCGCACCGACGAAAACCCCGTAAATAACGCATCGAAGGGCAGATTGCTGCTGCTGGCGGGACTCTGGTCTGCGCTGGTCACCATCTGCCTGGCCGGTGGCGTCGTCGCTGGACTCGCGCTGCAAAAACCCGTCTCGAAAGGGGCGCCCAAGCAGGCGGGTCCCCGCCAAAGCCTGGAGGAGTTGCTGCCCACAGCGGACCTCTCCACTGCTCAAGCCCTGATGGCCGCGCGACGAGCCCTGCGGCTCGACAATAACCCCGGCCTGGCTCTCCGCTTCTTTCAACAGGCGACTGCCGAGATGGCACAGCGCCCCCACGAAGTCATCTTCGAGATCGCCGTCTGCTTCGAGCTATTGGGGCAAAGCCGCGATAGCCTCGCGCAGTACCACCTGCTTGCGGAGCACGCCGACAATCCGGAGATTCGCGTCGCCTCGACCTTAGGCGTCGCTCGCTGTCATGCCGCGCTGCACGACGACAATGCCGCCGTCAGTCTGCTGCAAGAGTTGCTGCTGGATCCGACCCTGTCCGCCTACCCCTGGGCGCAAGCCGATGTGGCCTACCAGTTGGCGCAGACGCTTTCTGGCCCGCTGATCTCCGTGCCGCCCGAACGGCTGATTGAAGATTCCATTGCGGCGCCGGCGTTGGTGCGTCTGACTCCCAACTCGCTGCTGCGAGACTTGACTCCCGAGGCACTGGAAGTCGACCAATTGCCGCAAGTCGCGGCTCCCAGCCGACCGACTCCGCCACCAGCGACCGAGTCGCATCCGCCAGCCGGTGTCGAGGTGTTGTTTCAGATTAGCCCCACGGCGGCGGAGACACAGCTGTCCGTTTCGGTTGGCTCGGCGCCGGCATTGCCGGTGTTGGAGAGTTTCTTGGATGCCGCCGGTCTTCGTGGTGTGTGGTCCAATGACGCGCGGGCCGCCATGGTGGGCCGCATGACGAAAGCGGAAACGAGCAACATGAGTCTGGCCATGTTGCTGGACACGCTCTTGTCACCCCACGGCGTGACCTGGACCGAAGAGCCAGGCAGCAAGGTGGTCCGTTTCATCTTATTCTCCGAGCTGGACCCGGCAACTCGTCTGGCGATTGCCCACGGCTCCGCCCGACGCGCCGCTTTGCACGCCACGCGAGCGTTCCCCGAGCATCCGGATCTGCCCGGCGCACTGGTCGCCACAGGCAATCTGCTGTTTGCCGAGCAGGAATATGTCTCCGCGGGCGCCCAATATGAAATGGTCCTGCGCCGGCACGGCCAGACGGAGCATGCGACGCGAGCTTGGTTCAATCTTGGCAAGACGCATTTGCTGGCAGGGCGGAGCGAGGCGGCGATGAGCTCGTTTTATCGCGTGGTCGATGGCATGCGCGGAGGTGAACTGCGGGCGATCGCCGCGTTGTATGTGGGCCGACTTCACCTGGAGCAGGAGCAGTTGGTCCAGGCCAAGCGCATTCTGTCTCGAGCGAGATCGATGTCACAGTTGTCCAATGTGCGGGCGATGTCCGCGTTATTGCTTTCCGCAGCCTACCTGCGGGACGGCAATCCCAATGCCGCCAACACTGCGCTGATGGAGCAACGCAGGGACCTGGAACGCCACGCCCGGGATTTCGCGGCGTTGTTGAGCGCGATGTCCCAGTTTCAAACAGCGACCAATGACGACGCCAAGTCTACTCGAGGGCGGACCTTGGTGATGACGCTGAGCCACGTCCGTCCGAACCAGTTCTTTGGCCGGTACGGAGCGGTAATTATCGGCGAAGCCTACGCGGAGCTGGGGCTCTATCAAGAGATGTCGGGCGCCTACGAGGTGGCTTTGGCCAGCGGTCTGACCGGCGCGACGGCCCAGCGCATGTCCCTCGCCCTGGCACGCGTGCAACGCGCCCAGGGCAAGCTGGAGGATGCGCGGGCGATGCTGATGGAAGTGGCAGCCGGAGAGTCGGCAGCAAACGATCCTTCCAAAATGGAGGCCCTGATCGGGATGGCTGAGCTAGAGTTTCAACAGCGGCATAACGCGTCCTGCCTCAGCATGTGCCGAGAGCTGCTGGCAATGTCACTGGACGAGGCCACCAAGCACCGTGTTTTGCGGATGATGGGCCAGACGTACAGCCGCACAGGCGACTTCGACCGCGCCGCCCTCTGCTTTTCCGGATTGACGCCGAATCTCGAGGAGGCGCAGCAGCCATGATCACTGGATTCATCCGAT
>JAGQPF010000345.1 GCA_020426845.1 Planctomycetales bacterium | reverse complement strand
CCCCTGCCGGGGCTTGTTGCGCGTCGCCATCCCCGGGCTTGCGCCCGAGGCTAACTTCTGTCGCCCCTGCCGGGGCTTGTTGCGCGTCGCCATCCCCGGGCTCGCGCCTGGGGCTAACTTCTGTCGCCCCTGCCGGGGCTTGTTGCGCGTCGCCATCCCCGGGCTTGCGCCCGGGGCTAACTTCTGTCCCCGGGGTTGTTGCGCGTTGCGCGCCGGTTCGAAGCTAGTTGAGTACTCATTCGCGGCGGGTGTGTCTACGGCATTGCCATTCATCTGGATCATCTCCCCCCGCCAGCATTGCTAGCAGCCTGGCGGCAACTGACCTTGCCGCCAAGCGACCAATGTGCGACGTTCTCGCGGGATCCGTGCCAATCCGTGCATTTATCGGCACGCCGAACAGACGGTTGGGGCCGGCAGTCGGCACAGCACGTCGCGGCATGAACGGTGTTCCGACTGCCCGTTGGATCTATTTCAATATTTTCATTAGCCGGCAAACGTTTCTGCTCGCTTCAAGGCGATCGCTTGAGCTTTACCAGCGTGGCATTTCTGTTGTTCCTGCCGATCATCTGGTCGGCATACTGGCTGCTGCGCAGCAGCCGGCGTTGGCAGAACGCGTTGTTGGTGGCGGCCAGCTACTTTTTTTATGGATACTGGGACTGGCGTTTTTGCGGCTTGATGCTCGCATCCAGCCTGATTGATTTCGCCATTGGCCGCGCGCTGCACGCCGCCGAGTCGCCGGCAGTCCGTCGCGCGTGGCTCTGGGCCAGCATCGGCTGCAATCTGGGGCTGCTTGGCTTTTTCAAATATTTCAACTTCTTTCTCGACGGCTTCCGACAACTGCTCGAACTGTTCGGAATGAACGCCCATCCGGCGGCGTTGCTGATCATTCTGCCGGTCGGCATCAGCTTTTACACCTTCCAGACGCTCAGTTATACGATCGACATCTATCGCGGCCGCCTCAAGGCACGCGACAGTTTGCTCGACTATTTGGCGTTTGTGTCGTTCTTTCCGCAGTTGGTGGCCGGTCCAATCGAACGCGCCTCGCGACTGCTGCCGCAATTCGAAACGCCCCGCAGCTGGTCGACGCCGGAGTTTCAACAAGGTTGCCGCCGCGTGTTGTGGGGGCTGTTCAAAAAGATCGTGATCGCCGACACGCTTGCGGAGATCGTCGTGGCGACGTACGCAAATCCGGCGCAGGCGAGCGGCACGGAGTTGGCCGTGGCGACCGTGTTGTTCTCGTTTCAGATTTATTGCGACTTCTGCGCCTATTCGGACATCGCCATTGGCGTGGCCAAGATGTTCGGCATTCAGCTCTCGCGAAACTTCGCCTATCCCTACTTCTCACAAAGCATGTGGGAGTTCTGGCAGCGCTGGCACATCTCCCTGTCCAGTTGGTTTCGTGACTACGTGTATATCCCCCTGGGTGGAAACCGCGAGGGGCATTGGCAACAGCGACGCAACGTGGTCGCGACCTTTCTGCTGTCGGGACTCTGGCACGGCGCCGCCTGGCGTTTTTTGGCCTGGGGCGGACTCCACGGCGTCGCTTCGTTGGGCTTGAGGCCCCGTGAACCGCAGCGACACGAGTTCGAGCTGAGCCGGCCCGGAGGCGACGGCCTGTTGCCGTCCCCGTTGGCGCTCGTCCGCATGTTGTTGACGTTCGGATGCGTCAGCCTGTTGTGGGTCTTCTTTCGAGCCGACTCACTGAGCGACAGCTGGTTGATCGTGGAGACGATGGCGCTCGACGCGTGGAATCCGGCGGGCCTACAAATGCTGGCTCGCGAGTATTGGGCTGGCGGCCCGATCTATCTCGCCGCCAATCTGGTCGCCGCGCTGGTGCTGGTTGAATGGTGTCGGCGGAACGTCGAGTGTCCGTTGGAGATCGGTCATTGGCCCGAGCCGCTGCGCTGGTCCGTCTATACCACCGTGTTTTGGCTGGTCGTGCAATTTGCCGACAAAACGCAGCATAGCCCGTTTGTCTACTTTCAGTTTTAGTGCTCCGTCCATGTTGCCCATCGCTCGCCGACTGCTCACCGTCATCTGCGTGCTCGGCACGCTCGAACTGTGCACGCGTTGCTTCGCGCCGCCGCCCGTCGAGCTGGCGTGCCGCGATGACCAAGTCGGCCTGCGCTACTTCCCTTCGACGACTCGTCCGTTCTACAGCCACGAGTCGAAACGCACGATCGACATTCGCGCCAACGCATGTGGACTGCGCGGCCCCGACTTCGCGGTGCCCAAGCCGGACAATGTGGTCCGCGTCGCCGTGTTGGGCGACAGCTACATTGCGGCGCACGCGTTGAACGACGAGGAATGCCTGACCGGGCAGATGGCGGAGATTCTCAATCAGCGCCCCAACCCGGCGGCGCGCGGGACGCGTTGGGAGGTGATGAACTGCGGCGTGGTTGGCTCCAGCACGGGACAGCAATTGGCGCTCTATGAAGAAGTTGTGCGAAAGCTCGAGCCCGATGTGGTGATCGTCGCCGTCTCGCCCGACGACATGGTCGACAACAGCGAGGAGCTGTCGAACAAACCGATTGTCAGATATCGCATCAACTCAAGTGGCGAGCTGGAGCGAGTTCCCTGTTCATCCGCGCGGCTGGCGGCGGGAGCAGAGCTGCGGCGAAGCCGGTTTTACGAATGGCAGCAGAGCAAAGTGAACCGTTTGATTCGCGAGATTCGAGCGACCATTCGGGGTGGGGAGCAGGAGATCCATAAAAGCAAACTCGCCTACCTGACCCGGGAGTCGGAACGGGTGCAGCGAGCTTGGACATTGACGAGCCGGATACTCGATGAGTTGCGCAAGCAGACCGAACGGGATGGCGCGGAGCTGATCGTGGCGTTCGTTCCGGTTGCGGAGCAGGTGTACGAGGACTATTCGGAACAGCTGCGCCGCGAGTCGGAAGCCCCCGAACAGTTCGACGTCCAACACCCCGAGCGACGACTTCGCGAGATTTGCCAACAGGCCGGGATCACGTATTTGCCCGGCCTCGCAGAGCAGATGCGGGCCGCCCTGCCCCGCCCTGCTGCATTTCACTTCGACGGGCAGGGACATCTGAACGCGGCCGGCCATCGCCAACTCGCCGAGAAATTGGCAGGCAGCCTGTTAGAAAAGCCGCCGACGCACTCGAGCCGGTCGCAGGCCGAGCGAGTGACGTCGCGACCCGCCGATCTGCGCGGGGCTCGCTAACATCTGCCGCTGTGAAGCTGGCAGCCTGTGCCACAAAAACTACGGCAATCACAGGCTGGCAGCCTGTGCCACATGATGGCCGGTTGTGACGAACAAGCCGGCGTCTGCCGTTTGGGCCGTCATTTTGTGGGCTGCCGTCGCGCGTCGCAGCCCGGCAGCACATTCCGCCCCTAGTTGCGGCTTGTTAGGATAGAAGTTTCCCCAACTGGTACCCGGGATCAGGGGCCAGCACCCTACCCTCGCTCCCACCTCTCACACGCCCACCCACGCATGGCCCATTCACCTCGCACCGACGATCTGTTTGAAGGCTCCAAGATGTCCTTCGGGGCACACTTGGATGAGCTGAGGACCTGCCTGGTTCGCGCGCTGCTGGGGCTGGGCGCCGGCTTCGTGATCGCCCTGATCTTCGCCAATCACTTGGTGGCGTTCGTCAAGCTGCCTCTGGAGGAGGGGCTCAAGAACTTCTACGTCGACCGCGACAGCACCAAGATGGCGATCGAGTTCGGCCTGAACGACGACCAAAAGGCCGTGCTCAGAAACTTCATGCTGGAGCATCAGGTCGCGCCGGAGCTGCGGATCTTCGAGGCCCAGCAGTTGGCGAGCTTGCTGAAGCAGAATCCAGCCGCCAACGAGTACTCTGAAGAAGCCAAGTTCATCGAGGGCGAATGGTGGCCGGATGCCAAGAGCCCCAAGGACAAACCGCCCCTGCCGACCATGATGAAGGTGCGAGTCTGGAAACCGCTGGTCGCCAAGATTGTCACGCTCAGCGGCCCCGAGGCGTTCTTGATCTGGGTCAAGGCGGCCGTCATCGGCGGCTTTGTGCTCGCCAGTCCCTGGATCTTCTACCAGCTCTGGATCTTCGTCGCGGCGGGGCTATATCCGCACGAGCGAGGCTACGTCTACGTCTACATTCCGTTCAGCATCATTCTGTTTCTCAGCGGCGCCGCCATGGCGTTCTTCGTCGTCTTCGACTTTGTGCTCGAGTTCCTCTTCCAGTTCAATGTCTCGATGGGATTGGAGGCCGAGCCGCGAATCAGCGAGTGGCTAAGTTTTGTGTTGATTCTCCCGGTCGGCTTCGGCATTGCCTTTCAATTGCCGTTGGTGATGTTGTTGCTCTACCGGGTCGGCATCTTCACCATCGACGCCTACGTCAGCAAATGGCGAATTGCGGTGCTCGTCATCTTTGTGCTTTCGATGTTCCTCACACCGGCGGATCCGATCAGTATGATCGCCATGGCGCTGCCGTTGACCTTCTTATATTTCCTCGGGATTGTGCTGTGCCACTACATGCCGCGCACGCGCAATCCGTTCGGAGAGACGGGCTACGATCCCGGAGCCGACAAGGCGCCCGCCATCAAGCCGCCGGATGAGGAGTAAGTAAGGCAGAGGAAAATGGTGGAGCAGTCAGCCGCGGGACCATGTCGCGGCAACCGCTTCCGCGGCATCCCGCGATGCCTTCCATGACGGATGACGGGGCAAGTCCATGAAAGTGAGAGAGCTGGCCAAGTGGATCCTTGTGCTTACCCTCATCCCTGCCGCCATCGGGTGCTATGACGCCTGGACAAACGGATTATTGGCAGCGCAAACCCAAGGCGTTCAGTATGGCACCTTGGCGATTTGCGTCCTCTGCCTGGCGGGACTCGTCAAGCTAGCAAGAACCGCTGACAAGGCGCCCGACTATCTGGCGAAGATCTTGCCCAGACACTCGAGGTACTTTGACCGGGACGGACTCTGCTTCGTGCTCGACGTGGGGGTGGCGGCCGACGGCGCATGTCACTTGTTGCTGTACTTTCAAAATCGCCACGACCGTCGATGTGAGGCGCACCTCGTCGTGCGAGCCACGCGAAATTATATGAAGACGAGCGGCACGTTCGTCACACCGCTCGAGGTATATGTCGAATGTCCCGAGGGAGGCTATGGCGTGACGGAGATTCCGTTGGCCTTGCCGGCGACCGCCGAGGGCCGCGAGTTGCGAATCGAATTTGGCATGGACGTCGCTTATCCCGAAGGTCGCGGCACGCTGCTGCGGTTCAAGGAAGGCTCTCCCTTGCGAACGAATGGTCAATTTCGTCACGACAGTTGGACGACCAACCCGTTCATTCGACTCTGCCTGGCTCTGGGAGGCGCATTTACTTGGTCGACGCCCCCCTCGCTTGAATTCATGGCGCCCGAGGACCTGAAAGGCGCCCCGCAGAAAGAAGCACCTCCCCACACGACGATTCTATGGCAGTTGGGCGAACCGGCGCTGGTCGAGCCCGAGGACTGGCAAGCAAGGCATTGAGTTCGGGAACTCACTCGTTGCTCGGCGCCTCGCTAATGAGCTGCGGCGCTCGCAAGCTGGCGAGGAACAGCAGCAATGCGTCCTGGCTGTCCTCGCTGAGGCCGAGGAAGCGATTGCGTGCGGCCTCACCCTCGCCGCTATGCAGAATGATCGCGCGTCGCAAGGTGCCCGCGCGGCCGTCGTGCAGGTAGGGCGACGAGTCGCCAACGCCCCACAACGGCGGTGTTCGCCACAACCGCAAGGCGAGCGGGTCGACCGTGGCAAACACGTCGACCCCGCCGCCGGCGTAGGTGGAGGCCCCGGGGGGCGAGGCTGGCACGGGCGCAGGCCCCGAAGGCACGGGGACCACGGAGGGCGCCAAGCCGGGCACGATTGCCGGCGGCAGTGCGGGCGCCGACGGCGGTGGAGTGTCGCCCCGATTCAGCGGGATCGGCGCCGGCGGCAGCGGCGGGCCGTTGAGCGCAACACCAACGCTCCGCGCTTCGGTCAATACGGCGGCGCCCGGCACGGGGTCGGCCAAGGCGTCGCCCATATCATGCAACAGGAGATCACTGTAAATGCCCTTGGCCTCTCCCAAGTCCTGCACGTGGCAGATCGCGCAGCCAATGCTGGTGAACACCCCTCGACCTCGCAAGGCCAGCTTCTGTTCGGTGGCGCTGCCGCGCAGCTCCAACGAGGGCTCGGGCAGCGCAGCCAGAAAGGCCGTCACGTCGCGAATGTCCCGCAGCGTCACGTCGTGTGGCGGCGGACCTTGAGGCAGCTGTGCCAGCGGCGAAGGATCCTGAGCCACAATCTCGTTCGACAATCCCAGTTCGACTGCGAACGCAGTCGCCACGAATGACTCGAGCGAGGCGCTCTGGCCACGCCAGCCAAACCGGCCGATGCGTCCTTCCGCTGTCCGCGCCACGCGGCCCTTGATGTTGTCGCGCCCGGTCTGCCCTGCGGCGACGTTAAAAAACACCGAATCGGGCAGGCGATCAATCAGGCCGACGCCAAACAAGGCCGGCGAATTCCGCTCGCTGACAATCCAAGCCATTTGCTGCGCGTTGACAAGCACCCGCAAATGCGACTCGACTTCCCCCACCTCGAGCACGGGGAAGTTGCTGGGCGACTGCCCCAGCAGCGTCGCGCGAAACGCGGCGTAAGCCGGATTCACGTCGCGTCGGTGCAGCACAATCGACCGCCGCACCACTTGCTGATCGCCGTTCACGATACCGAACGCCGGATGCAACCTGACCAACAAATCGCTCGCTTGCCGGCGACTCTCATCCGAGTCCTCGGCGCGGGGAATCGCGGTGATCAGTTGAATATTCGACTCCAGCCGCCCGGCGCCTCCGGGGGTGCGCAGAAAGTGGCAGTTGAGGCAGGAGGTGTCGTTATGCAGCGGCCCGAGGCCGTCGCCGTTGGCCTCCGGATCATCGGCCTGCCACGTGTGCAGAAACAGCTTCATGCCGCGCTGCAGGGCGCCATCGGTGGCGGATTGGGCGGAAACGCTCTCGGTCACGCACGCGGTGACCATCGTGCCGACGACAAGCAACCCAGCCCAGCGAAACAGCTTGCTACCGATGAATCGCGACATTCTGATCTCCCGTCTCTAGCACCGAGGGAAATGACCTGCCGAATTGGGCACCCGCCAAAACAACGATCCCGCCAGGGCGATGGTATCCAGTCCCGGCAGCTACCTAGGCCTAGGTGACCAAACCTTTGGTGACCGTCATGAACACGTCCTCAAGCGTGGGATCCTTCTCCGCGAAACTGCACATCACGATATCATCTCGATGGCTCAGCGTCCTCATTAATTCGGCCACGCCATGGTCATCCGACTCCAGCTCGAAATGCACCGTATTGCCGTCAACAGTGATGTCCCGCAAATCCGGCGAGCTACGAATGATGCTGACCCCCTGCTCCAGGCCGCTGAGAAAACGAGCCACAATCATCGGGTTGCCCCGAATCTGGCGATACACCTCCTTGATCGGTCCGTGCATCAATAACTGCCCGCGCTCGATAATTCCGATCGACGTGCAGCAATCGGCCAGTTCGGTCAAGATGTGCGACGAAATGAGGATCGTCTTGCCCATCCGCCTCAGCTCTTTCAGCAACGCCTTGACTTCCACGCGAGCGCGCGGGTCGAGGCCGCTGGCGGGCTCGTCGAGTATCAAGACGGGCGGATCGTGGACCAGTGTCTTGGCCAGGCAAAGCCGCTGCTTCATGCCGCGCGAGAGCCCGTTCACATAGTCGTCGCGCTTGTGGCCCAAATCGAGCAGCTCCAGCACGTCGCTGATCACCTGCTTGCGTTTGGGCCGCCCGATCTTGTACGCCACAGCGAAAAAGTCGAGAAACTCCCAGACCTTCATGCCGTCATAGACGCCAAAGTTGTCAGGCATGTAGCCGACGCTTTGGCGAACGCTCATCGGATCCTGGGTAACGCGATGGTCGTTGACAATGCCCTCGCCGCGCGACGCCTTCAAGAGCGTGGCCAAAAATCGAATCGACGTGCTCTTGCCGGCGCCGTTCGGGCCAATAAAGCCGAACATCTCCCCGGCCTCAATCTTCAGATTGAGGCACTCCACGGCGGTAAACTCGCCGTAGTCCTTCCCGAAATCAATCAGCTCGATCATTCACTGCTCTTTCAAGTTTTCAGTTGGCGTTTTTACTGCCCTTCACTGCCCTTCACTGCCTTCGCTGCCTGCGGCTGGAGGAGCCGGAGGAGCCGGTGACGGCGTTGCGGAGGCGCCGGGCGTGGTGGCTGGGTCGCCGGGGAACAGCGGAGACAGGGACGACGGTGTCGGATCGTCGAGCAACGGGTTCAGCACGTTGTCATCCTCGGCAAAGTCGACCAACAGGGTGCGATCCGATTGAATTTTCGGCAGCCCTCCTCGGCGTAGGTGGCTGATCACCAGCGTGCGATGGGTCGCCTGCGCAGGAGCGGGGCGAGTCGCGGCGCCGGACAAGGCCTGATCCGTCCAGGCAATCAGCCGGTATTCGCCGGCGCCCATCGCCAAGCGGTTGGTCGCCAATTGGCAGAGGCCACGGAGGCTCAGCTCGCCCGAGATGGCCTGGCGTGTTGAAAACGAGCAGTCGCTCGAGTTCTCCCACTCGGGGAACAGCAGATTGAATCGGTCGTCCAGCTCCAGCGACTTTTCGTCGAGCGCCGGCAAGTCGACGAATTGCAACGGCCGCGAGGCCTGCGGCTCCACCGCCCCCAGGTAGCAGCGCTGCAACTCTCCGTCGTCGCTTCGGTGGAGCACCATCGCGTCCAGCAACTTCAGCTCGGTTTGATTGTCCAGCTGAGGTCCATTGGCGCCTTCCACCAGCTTGACGGCGCCAAGCGTGAACATCTGCTCGCTGTGCAGCATGCCCGTCGTGTTCGACGACACCTGATACCCGCTCAGCGTGACTTTGCCCTCTCGCTTGAGCGTGACTTCTCGCGTGCGATCGTGCAGCCGACGTCGATAGTCCATATTGGGAGAGAACGGCATCGCCAACGCCGTCGGATCGTCCATCTCGAGGTCGTATTCCGTGGACAGGGACGTGTAGAGCGCGGTGAAACGTGTGAGGTGCCCTCGCGGGTAGCCGCCCTGCAGTTCCAACACCGCGGTCTCGTTGAGGCTGCGGGCGAAGCCGATATCCAGCTGCGCGTAGTGCACGACATACAGCGACCCGATAATGGCGATGATCGGCGCGGCGACCCAGGCCCATTCGACGCGATTGATCAACCGAAAGAACAGCCAATTCAGCGGCACCAAGACAAGCAAATAGATGCCCACCGACCGCAGCACGAACCCCGCTTCGGGAACCGTGATGCCAGCGGCCTCCTTCAACGCCTGTCGCGCCGCGACTGCGGCGCCGCTCTGATCGTTCCAGCCCGCGTTCCCCACACCCTTCCAGGCGCCGTAGCCCTCCATGCTCCCGTTCGCATCTTCAAACGAGGTGAGTGACGTGACAGCGATGGGCCCCGGCAAGTCACGGGTGAAATAACGCACCTGCGACGAAAAGCGGGGGTCAAGCGGATTCTGCGCCGATCGCAGTCTCATCGTCGGCATGTAGGCTTCGTCGCGAAAGAATTCCCGCGCTGGCCGCCGCAGCAAGCAGCAATTGAAAAAGTTGTCGAGGCACCCCCAGCGTTTGACGTGACGCGCGGCCAGCGAGAACGCTGTGGTCACGACCCGGCCGCGGCCGACCTGACGCTCCGCCACCAGGTCTCCGGTGTCCGGCACGAACTGGGCCTCGGGCCGCAGCTTGAGCTTCACTCCCAGCAGTTGCTCGTTCTCGAGCAAGTCGAGGGTCAGCTGCTTCTTGTGTTTGTTCGAGTAGAGCGACCAGTGCTCGTTCAATGAGGAGAAGTCCGCGTTGGTGAGCTCCGCCGCCCCATCGTCGTCGGCGGGCAGGTAGTCCGCCAGGAAGCTGTTGCGCAACGCGTCGAGATTGTCGGGCCCATTGATGATCAGCTGGCCGCCCCAATGCAGCCAGTCGACGATGGCGAGCTTCTGTTGCTCAGTCAGCAGCTCGACGTCGACGCGATCCCACAACAAATAAGCGATCGAAGTCCAGGTCAACGAGTGCGACGGGATCGGCACTTGCTTATCGAACTTGGGCGCGATGACGTGGTAATACATCACCTCGCGATTGTTTTCCTCGTCGGCCAAAGGCGGGTCGACCGCGTGCAGGATCTTGACGTAGCTGAAGTTGTCCGGCGCCGAGGAGAGAATCAAGAACAGGTACTGATAATCCATCATCCTCGCCGTCGGATACGTATCGGGTCCGAACGCCCGCGCGCGAGTGCGCCGCTGCACCAGCTCGGAGCTGAGCATCGTCATGCGGCCCTCGCGAGCGCTGCTCGGCACCGGGCAGACCGCCTCGATGTACTTCATCTGGCCTTTGGCCAGGGCGGTGGGGCGAGTCTGCCGCAAGTAGTAAGGCGTCCCCTCGACCAGCACCGGTTGATTGGAGCGGTCGCGGGCCGAGAGCACCACGTCGGCGGAGAAGTCGAAGTTGTTGGCCCGCATCAGTTGCTGCGTGGACACCCAATGACCGGGCTTCACGTAGTTGACCTTGGACTCGGGGCTGAGCGGCGCCAAACGCAACTCGGACACCTCAAAGTCGGGCTTCTTCTTTTTCTTCTTTTCCTCTTCCTCTTTCTTCTTTTTCTCCTCGGCCGCCTTCTTCTTCTGGGCGGCCGTCTGCGCCGATGAGCGACAGCCCCCGCAGCCGGGCATCGTCAACAACATGGCAAGCGACAAGGCCAGCAGCCAGCGACGCGGGTCGAGCAGCAACTGCGACAGACTCACCTCGGCGGCGCCGGATGCAGGGCGGCCCGAGCAGGCAGAGAGGTCGTTTCCATGGGTTGGCTGACGGCTTGAGGTCATGGATTACCCGATGTAGTCCCAATGAAGTGGAGCAGTTGGCCGTCGAAACGCCTGTTCGAAATTCGGCACAGCAGATCCCCGGAATGAGTTCTGTGGTCCGATTGCCAACTGAGTGTGTTTCGACACGTTGTGAGAAGTGGAGGCTGCCCGTTGGGACGCCCCGAGTCCCCACATTCTAAGGACTTTGATCCCGTCGAGTAAGTTGTTCGTAATCATCCGGCGTATCAACGTCGATCAACACTTCCCCATAGTCCAAAGGCAGCTCGCAGACGGGGTGCTCCGCAAGCAGGCGGTTGAGGCCCTCGGCATCGCTCAGTTGATCCACGGCTGCTGCCAAACTCCAGCGGAAAGCGGCGGGATGTCCGCGACGGCCATGATAGGTCGGCACGACAATCGCCGCCTCGGCGCCGACGCCGCGAGCCCCACACGCCTGCCTCACCGCGTCGATCGCGCGGGGGGAAAGCAACGGCATGTCGGCCGGCGCCAGCAGCCAACGGTCTTCGTCGGCGGGTGAAAAATCTTGGCGAATTCTCTCCAGGGCACATCGCACCGAGGCCTTCATATCGGGAGGGTCCGTGTCCGGTTGCACGAGCATGACGCCGGCACGACGGGCGATGTCCGCGATGGCAGTGTCGTCGCGACGGGCCACAACAACCACGGCATCCACCTGCGAGTCCGTCCAGGCGCCCAACACCTGCTCCAGCAACGGACGCCCCCGCCAAGGCAATGTCAGTTTCGGCTGTCCCATGCGGACACTATGGCCCGCCGCCGGCACGATCGCATAGCTCGGAGGCCGTTGAACAACATCGGCGCCGGCAATCGGCACAACGTTCTCCTGCATGGGCGTTCTCCGTCACTCCGCCGCGGCCACTCGCTCCGGGCGACCGGGGACGCTGCCCAGATTGCGATGAGCGACCAGCTCTGCGCAGATGCTGACGGCGATCTCGGGAACGGTCTGCGAGCCGATGTGAATCCCCAACGGCGCATACACCTGCTCCAGGGCCGAGGCCGAAATGCCCTCGGCCAACAGGTCCTCGAAAATCATGCGAATCTTCCGGCGACTGCCGATCATGCCCACATAGCGAGCGCCTCGCTCGGCCAAATGGTAGAGCGCTCGTTCGTCGTGCGCATGGCCGCGCGTCACAATCAGGCAATAGGTGTCGGGCGTGATCTCCAAGTCCGCAAGCACCTCATCCATCGGACCGTGAATGCGGCGCTCCGCGGCGGGAAATCGCTCCTCGCTGACGAACTCCACGCGATCGTCCAGCGCCCAGACGTCAAAGTCCAACTGGGCCGCCAACTCGCCGACCGCCTGGCCGACGTGGCCGCCCCCGACAATCACTAGCCGGCAGCGCGGGAGCCAGGGCAGATAGGCGATGCCCTCGACGGCATAGGGCCGCGGCCGTTCCGACAGCGGCCGCAGATGCCGCAACACGGGCTCGGGCGCCTGCTCGACACCCAGGCAAGCGACGACGTCGCCGTTGGCGTCCAGCAGCACACTGGAAGGGCAGGTCAACGTGTCCGACTCGTAGACCACCGCTTCCGTCCCTCCTCGGGGCGACACGGCGACCTCGGCAAGCTGACGGAAATATGTCAGCGTTTGCTCGAGACAGTGCTGTTCCGCGGCGCCGTCCGCGGCGGCGACGGCCGGGAACGGTTGAATCAGCACCTTCATGCGGCCGCCACAGATCAGGCCGTCGTCCCAGCCGTAGTCGCTGTCCAGCTGAAACACCGAGACCAACGGCTGGCCGTCTTGAATGGCTGCCAACGCGCGTCGCTTCACCTCGGCCTCGACGCAGCCGCCGCCGAGCGTGCCGGCTTGGCTGCCGTCGCCACGCACCAACATGGTGGCGCCGGCCTTTTGCGGCGTGGAGCCTTTCGTCTCCACCAAACGGCAGTACGCCGCAGGGCGACCGGCCCGCAGCGCCTCGCCCAACTGAGCCATCACTTCCCGCATCTGCTCACCTTTTTTCGCGTACCGTCAAACTGCTAAGCCGGCTGCAGCACCTGAATGACCGCCCCAGCCACCAACGACTTCACCTGCTCACGATAGCGGATCATGTGCGGCGCAATCAGATGGGCCTCCAGCGCGTCCAGGCTGTCCCACTTCTCGATCACCACGACCACGTCGGGCCGCTCCGGAGGCTGAGCGGCAATCGACGTTTGCAAGTCGACCGCCGGGCCGTACTCCAGACAGCCTTGCTCCTCGCGCACCAACTTGGCCACCTCGTGAAAGTGGCCGAGGAACTCTTCGCGGACTCCCGGCTGCAGCTCAATCGTGGCGAGAACGTGAATCATCTTGGGCATTATTTCCAAAGCTCTGAAGGTGGCCACGACGTGGCGGGAGGGGTTGGACGTTCGGGGACGGGAACCGGGGAACTCCGACGGGGTCCAACGGGCCGCGCCAGATCGACGGTCAAGGCTTTTCCGCGTCGGGACATTCGCACTCAAGCTGACCACAACCGGGGCAGCCGGCGCCATACTTGAGCGCGACGGCCTCGCCGAGGTCCACGCCGACAACATTGGCGATCGTCGCCAGCCAAGCCAGCACGTCCGCGAACTCCTCGCGGAGATTGTCGATGTCGTCCCCCCGCAGCGCGGCGGCGAGCTCGCCCACCTCCTCCATCAGCCACATGAAGGTGCCATCGACCCCGCGTGCGTCGTCCTTGTCATAGTACATGCGGTGAATCAGCTGCTGAAAACCGCTGAGCGTGATCGCGGAGTTGCGAGTCGCCGACTGGCCTGTCTCGGCCAGGACCGCCGGCTCGGGCTCATCGTCATCGTCGTCATCATCATCCGGAGATGATTCATCTGTGGAGTCACACTCGGCAGCGCCGTCCGTCAGTTCAACCGTCGGTTCAACCGTCGCCTCGGACGCCTGGTCGGCGTTGTCTGCCTGATCCGCTTGATTCGCCTGACCGGCCTGATCTGCCGCAGCGCGGGGCGACACCTTCGGCGGCACGCGGACCTGAATCTCGTCGCCCTCGATCCGCACGTCAAAATGGTCGATTTTGATCGACGGGTTGTCACACCAAGCGCCGTCGCAAACGCGGAATCGCCAGAGATGCCACGGGCAGGCGACAACGCCCTCTTCCACGTGTCCGGCGGCCAAGGAGGCGCCCATGTGCGGGCAGAAATCATCAATGGCGAAGTATTGGGCGCCATCGCGAAACACGGCCACCATACGGCCGTTGACGGGAAACGCCTGCCCCTGGCCCTCGGGTATTGCCCCGACTTTTGCCACCGTCGTAAAATCGCTCATAAAGCCACGCAAGTTGTTCGAAGATCGCCCATTGAGGAGCGGAGGGCGGCCCCCCGGGCCTCACAAGGGTCGCCTGCGATGGAGGCCCGATCTCGACAGGCCAATCAAAAACCTAACAATGAAACCCAACACCGGGGCCGGCGATCCGGCTGGCTAGCTTCCATCCGACGCGCTGCCCACATTCTACCGCTCCCGCTCGCTCCAGACACCCGCCTCGCGAAACCGAATGCTGAATCAACCGCTCAAAGATCTCGTCACCTCCAAGCTCCTGCCGAACGTGCAAACGCCCGCACAGTATCTTGGCGGCGAGCTGAATCAGGTTTGCAAAGATCATCGGCAGGTGCGGGGCAAACTGTGCCTGGCGTTCCCCGATGTCTACACGATCGGCATGAGCCACCACGGGCTGCAGGTGCTCTACACGCTGATGAACCAGCGGGAGGACTGGGCCTGCGAGCGGACGTACACGCCTTGGACCGACATGGAGCAGCAGATGCGGCGCCATGGCGTGCCGCAGTACAGCCTCGAAAGCTTCACGCCGCTCAGCGACTTCGACGTCGTGGGCTTCTCGCTGCAGTACGAGATTTGCTCCGTCAACGTGCTGACGATGCTCGACCTGGGCGGGATTCCGCTGCGGGCAGAGCAGCGGACCATGCGCGATCCACTGGTGATCGCGGGCGGACCCTGCGCTCAGAATCCCGAGCCGATGGCGCCGTTCATGGACTTGTTGGTCACCGGCGACGGCGAGCCCGCGCTGCCCGCCATCTGCGACGCTTGGCTGCGGCTGCAAGAAGCGGAGCCCGCCTTGGAGGGCGAGGCCGGTCGACAGCAGCGGGCCGAGGCGTTGGCCGAGCTCGCTCGCTCGCTGCCTTACGCCTATGTGCCGCGCTTCTATCAGCCCGAATATCGCGACGGCCGCTTTATCGGCCACCAGCGCACGCGAGACGATGTGCCCGCCACGATTGAACCATCGGTGATCTCCGACTTGGAGGGCATTCCGCTGCCGACCAAGCCGCTGGTGCCCTTCGTCGAATGCGTGCACGATCGCATCTCGATCGAGATCATGCGCGGCTGCCCCTGGCAATGTCGGTTCTGCCAGAGCACGGTCATCAAACGCCCGCTCCGCATTCGCTCGGTGAAGACCATCGTCGACGCGGCTCTGGAAAGCTATCGCAACTCGGGCTTCAACGAACTTTCGATCCTGTCATTGTCGAGCAGCGATTACCCGCACTTCGAGGAGCTGGTCACCGAGCTGAAGCGTGTCTTCCGCCCGCTGGGCGTCAACATCTCCGTGCCTAGCTTGCGTGTCAACGACCAGCTGCGTTCGATCGCCGAGCTGCTTGGCAACACTCGCCGCTCGAGCCTCACCTTGGCGCCCGAGGTGGCTCGCGACGACATGCGCGAGCAGATCCGCAAGAAGATCAAGAACGAGGACCTGTTCGAAGGCTGCCGAGTCGCGTTCCGCAACAACTACGAGTCGGTCAAACTCTACTTCCTCTGCGGCCTGCCGGGCGAGCGACGCGTGGACCTGGACGGCATCATCGAAATGGCGGAGACCATCGCCCGCATCGGCAAGGAGGAACGCGGCCGCTTCGCGCGCGTCACGGCCAGCGTCTCCAACTTCGTCCCCAAGGCCCATACGCCTTACCAATGGAACGGCATGCAGCGCCGCGAGTACTTCGAAGAGGCGCATCGCTACCTCTGGAGCCGCCGCTCGATTCGCAGTGTCAACGTCAAGTGCCACGATATTGACACTAGCTTGCTGGAGGGCGTGCTGAGCCGCGGCGACCGCCGAGTCGCCGATGTAATCGAGCTGGCTTGGCGCCGCGGCGCGCGGCTCGACAGCTGGAACGAGCACTTCGAGCCGTCGCGCTGGTGGCAGGCGATCGCGGACGTCGGACTCGATGTCGATGTCGCGCTCCACGAGCCCTATGAAATGGGCGCCCGCCTTCCCTGGGACCACGTCAACGTCAAGTACGGACGACCATTCCTCGAAAAAGAGCAGACGCGGTCGGTCATTCAGCTTTCGGCCATGGCCGACGCGACCTAGTTCGCCGAGGACTCCCGGAATGCGCCGCGCTCGGTTCCACGGGCTCGCGCCCGGTTCCATGGGCTAGCACGGGGTTCCACGGGCTCGCACGGGGATCCACGGGCTCGCGCGCGGATCCACGGGTTCGCGCCCGTGGCTACCTTCTGTCGCCCCTCCGGGGCTTTTTTGCATGGCTTGCGCAGTCCCTTGCGTTCCCGCTTAGACGGACTCGCGATCAATTTGACGGGCTCGCGCGAGGTTCCATGGGCTCGCGCCCATGGCTACCATCTGTCGCCCCTGCGGGGCTTTTTTGCATGGCTTGCGCCGGTTCGCGCGGATTTCGCCGGGACAACCATTCGCCATTCAATGAAGGCCAACGGCCTTCCTCAACGTAGCCCGGGGCAAGCGCAGCGCCGCCCCGGGAACACGGCCGCCGCCACGTTGCGCGCGTCGCGGGGACAATGATACAACCACTCAATGAAGGCCAACGGCCTTCCTCAACGTAGCCCGGGGCAAGCGCAGCGCCGCCCCGGGAACACGGCCGCCACATTGCGCGCGCGTCGCGGGGACAATGATACAACCATTCAACGAAGGCTGAAGGCCTTCCTCAACGTACGCGCGAGCGCGGCGCCGTCACGGAAGCGCGAGGCCAACGCCTCATCGCGCGCTTGCTAACCGATGTCGCGCCCCACCCTTACCACCTCGAGAAATTCAAGCTGATCGGAATTCAGGTCGAGCGTCGCCACGGTATACCGTTTCGCGCGATACAACGCGCCCGGATTGATGCGGCGAGTCGGCACGCCGCCAAACACCCCATCGACCTGCAGGATGTCGCGCACGTCGGCCGCCTCGTGAGTGTGCCCGGTGAGCAAATAGTCGGGCGCCGCGCGCTCGACGCGCTCGCGATCCACCCGCATGTGGCCGTGGTGGATCCCGATGCGTCGGCTGGCGAGCTCAATCACCCCGCCCCACCCCAAGCAGTTGACGCCCAACTCCGTGGCTGCCCGCCGCAGCTCGCTCGTCATATCGCTGTCGTGATTTCCGAACGCGAAATAGAACGGCAACACGCTGCATGTCTCGACAATCTCACGCGTGTTCAGATCGCCACAGTGAATCAAGACCTCCACCTGTTCCTTCAACAACAGCTCCACCGCCGCGCGCGTCTGCGCCACCCTGCCGTGCGTGTCCGACAACACACCGATCTTCATGGCTGGCCGCTCAAGACAGCCTCGGCGCTTGCCTCCAGTGACGAATCGGTCTGAACTCGCTCGCGTTCCTGTCCCAACGATCGTTCGATGACCAGCGACTGCGTCACTCGAGAACGCGACAGTTTGCCGCGACGGATGTCAAAGTTGTACTCGCCCTCCCACTGTTGCGAGACGATCTTCGCCGCCGGAGGCGGGCCACCGGGCGGTGGCTGTAGCGAGACAAAGCCGCGCAGACGCAACGGGCGAAGCTCCTGTTGGTCGGTTGTGGGTCCGAGCCGAAACACCCGTTGGACGAGCAACGGCCCCAATGGCGAGTCGAGGGTCTGTCGATCACGCCACTCGGCGCCCGCGCGGCTCGTTCGCTCGGGCAGCAGCGGGAAGCCGCCGCGCACGATTTGCCGGAGCCCCGCAGGATCGGCGTCGGCGAGTGGACGCGTTGCCTGCGGCTTAGGCGTCCCGCTTTGTTGGCCGGCTTGGGATTCGGCCGCATCCAAAATCTCGCCACGCGATGTCATCCGTACATACAACACCGCGCCGATCAACGTCTTGAACTGGTCTGCGACCTCGCGAAGCGCGGGCGCGTCGTCAGCGGCAGGCGGTTTCGCCGAGTCGTATTCGAGCGCCGCGCCCGGCGGCGTGTTCATTGTCAACTGCAGACGCTGCAAGTCCACGCGGATCAGCGCGGTGTCCTGCCTTGGCGCTGTCGCCGAAGGCAATGGCTCGGGGCGTGCAAAGGCTTTGCCGACCGCCTCGACGGTCCACAAAGAATGCAACACCACCGTCACCACTGCTCCCAATGGCTTGGCGGGGCCGGTGGCCGTGACTGCTTGGCGTCGAGTCGTCACGGTCTGCTTGGCAGTCCAACGCCACTGCTCGCCCTCAGCCAATTGCCACCGCAGCGGCTCGGCGGCAATCGCGTTGGTCGCCACAACGGCTAACAGGATCGCGACCATTATCGACCAACATCCGGTCCGGCCTCCACCGCAGGCGACCCTTGTGAGGCCCAGTGGACTGTTCCACCCCTCCAACGGCCACGCCCCCGACACGCAGCCTGTGCCGCAGCGCTGCAACCTGAGGCGAAGACCAGACCCATCACAGGCTGGCAGCCTGTGCCACGTGCTCTGACTTCCCGTGGGCGAATTGTCCATGGTCCTTCGCTCGTTGCAGAGGCTTGCTCAAACTTCGAAGGGTTCACCCACCTCAGGAGCCAAGCCGCGCGATTCGGTCTCGGCTGTTACTCGCTCGGCCCAAGCCGCGCCGTCCTGCGCGATGGGAGGCCACGTGTTGTAGTGTGCGGGCGCGGCGAGCTTGGGCTTCAGCAGCCGGACCGCTTCCAACGCGTCGTCCGGTCCCATCGTGAATCGATCCCCGATCGGCACTGCGGCGAAGTCCAAACCCGGCTTGCCAATCAACGCCATGTCCGAGAACAACGCGGTGTCACAGGCGAAATAGATGCGTTTGCCTTCGGACTCCAGCACAAACCCGCCGGGATTGCCGCCATAGCTGCCATCGGGAAGCTGCGAGCTGTGCAGGGCGGTGGTGAACACCAGTCGGCCACAATCAAGCGAAATTCCGCCGCCGAGATTCATCGGCTGCGTGTGCTCGACGTGATGATTGGCGCGAAACCACTCGGTGATTTCGTAACTGCCACAAAGCGTGGCGCCCGTGCGGCCGGCGATCTCCGCGGCATCGGCAACGTGATCAAAGTGGCCATGCGACAGCAGCAAGTAGTCGCACTCGAGATCGGCAGGCTTGGCCCGAGCGGTCGGGCACGCCGTCAAGAAGGGATCCAGCAGCAGTGTCTTGCCCGCCGCTTCGATTTGCCAACCACCGTGCCCCAGCCATGTCAGTCGCATGGTCGCTCCCAGCCTTTCCCGCAGTCATCCGGAGTCGTCTCGATCTACCCCTCCATCCTACCGCATACCTTCCGAACTTTGTCCGTCCCCGACTGCGAATTTTCCAAGGCTGCTATGCGAACACTTCGCGGACAGCCTTGCCTTGGCCGTCTTCGGTGACGTAGAACGGCCGCTTTTCGATCTCGAACTTTGTGGCTGGGCCGATGCCCATCGCGGTCATGATGGTCGCGTGCAGGTCCGTGACCGAGACCGGGTCCTTGATCGCCACGCACGGCCGCTCGTCCGCCGTGGCGCCATGCAGATAACCTCGCTTCGTGCCGCCACCGAACATCAGCACGCTGGATCCGCCCGTAAAGTGCCGATGGAGCCCGTAGTGTTTCGGCTCCTCGAGCTTCTCGACCTTGAAAGTTGCCTGGTCGCGCGCGGCGCTGCCGGGCACGCCCTCGATGATCATGTCGCGGCTGAACTCGCTGGCGATCACGATCAACGTGCGATCCAGCAGCCCACGTGCCTCCAGATCGAGCACAAGCTGCGAGATCGGCAAATCGATTTCGCGGTGCAAACGATCGACCGTCTCGTGTCCGCTGTTATGCGTATCCCAATGCACGAACGGGATGTACTCGGTGGTGACCTCCACAAAGCGGGCGCCGTTCTCCACCAGCCGGCGAGCGAGCAGACACCCTTGGCCGAATCGCCCCGTGTCGTACTTCTCGTAGCTCTCCTTGGGCTCCAGCGAGATGTCAAACGCCTCCCGCTCCTTGCTGCTCAGCAGGCGATGGGCGCTGTCAAGTGATCGCAGCATCGACTCTCGGTGGTAGTCGCTGAGGTACTCGCGATGCGGAGACTGGTCGACGAGCCTTTTAAAGAACCGATACCGATCGGCGAATCGGGGCGGCTGCATGTCGCGCGGCGGGCGGACCGCCTTGGCGGCTTGATCGGGAAACGGCAGGTTCATCGGCCCGAACTCGCTGCCGAAAAAGCCGGCCGTGGTAAACGCCTTGATCTCTTCGTTCTCGCCGATGCCCTCCAGACGCTGCCCGATATTCACGAAGGCGGGCATCACCGGGTTCCGCGGCCCCAGGACCCGCGCCATCCAGGCGCCGAGGTGGGGACAGGCGACGGTTTGCGGCGGAACGTAGCCGGTGTGCCAATGATACTGATGGCGAGAGTGCAAGATGTGCCCGAGGTCGGGCTGGAAGTGTGAGCGGATCATGGTGGCTCGGTCCATGACGGCGCCGATTCGCTCCAATCCCGCGCAGATCTTGATGTCGTCGACTGCCGTGTCGATCGCCGGAAAGGTGCTCATGACATCCTTGAGCGGCGTGCCAACCTCGAACGGCCGATACCGTTTGGGGTCGAAGTTGTCCGGCGCCGCCATGCCACCGGCCATCCACAACAGGATGCAAGCGTCAGCCGTCGGCCGCGGAGCTTCGCGTTGATCCTCGGCGCGCAGAAGCGGCTCGCCGCAAGCCAGCGTCGCCACCGTCGCCGCCGCCATTTGCCCCAAGAATTGTCGCCGGGCCAATCGCTCGGCATGTTGCGGCGTCACACCGCCGGGGATCTCGTTTGACATGTAAGTTGGTTTCCCTCGTCCCCGAGGAATCGATGTTATCGGACAAGCTGAAACTCGGGCAGCATCAGCACTGCCCAGACAAAGTCTTCTACGTTGCGCGGCGTCATTTCGCCCAGCAATTCGACGGCCAGCTGCTGTTCGCCTGCCGTCGGCTCTCTTGAGAGGGCAAAACGAAACACCCACGAGGCCAGCTCGGCCGCAGTCGGGTGGCTCTGAATCAGCCGGGGCGTTCCGGCGGCGATCGCGTCGGCCAATTGCTGGCCATTGGCGAGATCGATCGCCTCGAGCGTCGTCAACTGTGTCGGTCGCGAGGTGACAATCTGATCTCGATTGGGTCGTCCCAGCGTTCGCATCAATTCGTCGTTCTTCATCAGCGATGCCCGCACCATCCGCATTTGCGAGTTGGCGCCAAGCGCAATCGCCTGCCGCAGGGCGCTGTCCGCCGAGCCCCACACCGCTTGATTGTTGACCGCCCGTGCCGGCGCCCAAGCCGCATCCAATCCGTCCCGATACTTGCCTCGCCGATCCGGGAGTCGCTTGGACCATTGCCAGCTCGTGTCGGATGCGATGACCTGCCACGGCGAATCATCCGACGGTCGAACTCGCAACTCGACGCGAAGTCCGGCGGGATTCGGCCCGCTGCCGCCGTTGGCGCCGACCACGAGGACTTCGTTGTCGCCGGTTTTTAGCAAGCCGGCAATCGAGCTCACTTCATAAGTCGACCAGTTGTCATCTTTGCCCACTTCCTTGCCATTAATCCACCATTGGTACTCGTTGTCACAGCTGATGATGGCGACTCCCAACTTCGGCGCGGCGGGCAGCCGAAATGTCTTGCGGAACGCCAGCTTCTCGCCCGCCGCCGCCGACTCGGCCGCTGCCACGTTCCAAATCCAACTCGATTGTGGCGGCGGAGGCTGGTCGGCGTCCGCCGAGACGGATGCAGCTCGCATGACGTCAGCGTCGGGAGTTGCCGGCGCGGCGCCGGTCAGTTGCCAAACGCTGTCGACAAACTGCTCGGCCGTGAGGCGCCGTGGCAATGGCCCATGAAAGCGGTAGGGCGTCTGCTCCGCACCCGACTCGGGCAAGATCCTCGCTTGGTAGGTCTGCGAAGTGCAGATCGTGGCAATGATGTGGCGAAGGTCGTACCCCGAGGCGGCGAAGTCGTTCGCCAGGTAGTCGAGCAGCTCCTCACTCCAAGGCTCCGTATGCATCGCGTCGACCGGGTGCACGATGCCCCGCCCCATCAGCCGATGCCATATGCGATTGACGATCGTTCGCGTCAGTCGGCCGTTGTCGCGATGCGTCATCAGCGCGGCGAGTTGTTTCAGGCGTTCGGGCTGGGCCGCGGTTGGGTCCACATCACCCAGCTCGGGAAACAGCCAGCCCGTCTTCGCCAACTTGCCCGTTGGCTTGTCGCAGCGGTGGAGCTCGAGCTGCTGAGTCGAATAGATCTGAGCCAGTCCGTACGTCTGCTCCAGCGTCCAGCGGTCGATAAAGCTGTCGTGACATGAGGCGCACTTGAGATTGATGCCCAATAGCGCCTGCGAGATGTTCTGAGCGAATTGAATCTCAAGCGTTTGGCTGGCGTTGACGTTGCCGCGCCAACGAATGCCCATGATAAAACCTTCCGACTCGGCGGTCGGGGCGATCAACTCACGGACCAGCTGATCATATCGCTTGTTCTCGACCAGCGACCGATAGAGCCACCCGGTGATTTGCTTGCGACCGTTGGTAATGAAACCGGTGCCCGTGTAGTCGTTGCGCAGCAAGTCGTTCCAAAACGACAGCCAGTGCTCGGCGTAGGCCAGGTCGTCGGCCAACAAATCGGCGATGAGCTGCTCGCGTTTGTCCTCGCGAGCATCAGTGAGAAACGTCTGCAGCTGGTCGGGGGACGGCAACAGGCCGACGATGTCCAGGTAGGCGCGGCGCGCGAACGCGGCGTCGCCAATCGGCTCGGACGGCAACCGCTGCTGGCCAATCAAGTAGTGATCGACGATCCGGTCCACCGGATGGCGGCGGTTTTCATGCGGCACCGGCAAGGCGACGGCACGGGGCCGGAGCGGCGGCTCATATTGCTTTTCGGCAAACGTCACGCCTGCGGGCCATTCGAGCCCCTCGTCAATCCAACGCTTCAGTGTGGCCACCTCTTCATCGCTCAATCGAGCTCGTCCGCGTGGCGGCATCTGCTCCTCTTCGTCGCGGGAGGTGACCAACGCGATGAGCCGCGACTCGGCCGACTTCCCCACAACCGCCGCTTCGGCATCCAGCACGAGGTCGCGTGTGTTGAACGAGAACCCGCCCTTTGACTCAGCTCCGCCGTGGCACTCCAGGCAGTGACGCTTCAGTAGCGGCGCGATGGAGTGGGCGAAGTCCAGCGGCTTGGCCGGCGGAGCTTGAGCTGCCGCCACGGCCGCCAACAGGCACAGCGGCAGAGTTGTGACATGGAGTTGCCAGCGAAACGCGAGTGGCCGAGTCATGACAAAACAAGGGCAGAGTGGCGAGGCAGGATGACCGACGGCGGGCAGAACCGATGGACCATTCAGTTTAGACGAAGCCGCCCGGCGTCGCTGCTCGCGACGAGGCGATTGAAAACACCAATTCCGCCAATCAACACAGCCTTTTCCCTCGGCGCCATGGCCGTTTCGATTGCCGGCGGGGCGTTCTTGCTAGAATAGCAAAGTCGATGGAACGAACGCGTGGCGCCCGACGCTGTTGCTCACGTCATGCCCCGCGTCCCACTTGTATTGGGAGACGCTATGCGAGTGTCGCCCCCTCCCCTTCTCTGCCGTAGTTTCGTCATGATCCGAGCTCAATTTCGCATGTCGGTTGCCAGCCTGGTTTGGGCCGGCTGTCTCTTCACGCTGGGCGCCCTGTCGGCGGCCGAGCGGCCCAATGTCGTTTGGATCCTCTCGGAGGACAATTCAGTCCACTACTTGCGGCACTACGGCGCACCGTTCGGAGCGATGCCCGTGGTGGAGCGAATGGCGGCCGAGGGGATCACGTTCAATCACGCGTTTTCATGCGCCCCGGTCTGCTCCGTGGCGAGGACGACACTGATGTCCGGGATGCTAGCTCCGCGCGTCGGCTTTCAATACCACCGCCGCGCCAAGCCTGCCCATTTGCCGGCGGGCGCCGAGCTGTTCCCTGCCTACTTGCGCACTGCCGGTTACTACACCACCAACAACCGCAAGAAGGACTACAACGTGGTCGAAGGCACCGTCTGGGACGCGTCATCCGGCGCCGCTCATTGGCGCAATCGGCCACAGCCTGCGACGCCGTTTTTCCACATGCAGACGACGACCGTTTCGCACGAGTCGTCACTGCACTTTGCGAAGGCGGAGATGAAACGCGAGGGCGCACTGAGCACCCCCGCCTCGCAAGTGCAGTTGTCGCCGGTTCATCCCGACACACCGACGTTTCGCTTCACGCACGCCCGTTACTTCGACCGCGTCAAGCTGGCCGACGACGAAGTTGGCAAGATTGTGAGGCAATTGGAGCAAGATGGGCTGCTGGCCGACACCTTCGTGTTCTACTTTGGCGACCACGGCGGAGTGCTGCCCGGCAGCAAAGGCTACCTGTTCGAGCGCGGCTTGCACGTGCCGTTGGTGGTCAGGATTCCCGAGAACTGGCGCGACCGAGTCTCGCTTCCGACCGGCAGCCGAACCGATGGCTTCGTGAGCTTCATCGACTTCGGACCGACCGTGCTGAGCCTCTGCGGCGTGCCGATCCCCGGCGCCATGGACGGCAAGCCGTTTCTCGGACCGAACGTCGATGCTCGCGAGCTCCATGCTCGCGATGAGACCTTCGCCTACGCGGATCGCTTCGACGAAAAATATGACTTCTGCCGGTCGCTTCGCAAAGGCAAGCTGAAGTACATTCGCAATTACCAAGCGTACTATCCGCATGCGTTGCAGAACAACTATCGCTACAAGCAACTGGCCTATCTCGAGTGGCGAGAGTTGTTCCGCGAAGGAAAACTCAATCCGTCTCAGGCGAGGTTCTTTTTGCCCAAGCCCGTCGAGGAACTGTACGACGTTGAAGCGGATCCGTACGAGACCCGCAATCTCGCGGAGGACCCCGCCTATCGCGAGCAACTGCTTGGCTTGCGAAAACGGCTGCAGTCCCGCGTCAAACAGATTCATGATCTCAGCTTTCTGCCGGAAAGCACCATGGTCGCGAAGGCGCTGCAGGACGGCGTCGCCTACGGACGCGAGCACGCCGGTTCCATCGACCGCTATGTCGACACCGTGGATCTTGCGCTGCTGCCCTATGACGAAGCGAGGAAGCCACTCGAGGCGGCCCTGCGAGATGACGACGCGCTAGTGCGGCACTGGGCACTGGTCGCCTGCAACTGTTTTGGCGAATCCGCTCGGGACCAGCGTCAACGCGCCGTCGAGCTGACCAAGGACGCTGACAACATGGTGCGAGTACGAGCGGCCGAGTTTCTCGGCATCCTGGGCGAGGACTGTCGCGCAACAATTCGAGACGTGCTGGCCACGACCGAAGATCCGATCGAGGCATTGCTGGCTTTGAACACCGTCGTCTATTTGCAGGATCACCCGGTTGCCGGCCGCGGACAAATCGACTTCTCGCTCTCCGCCGAAGACGTCAAGACGCGCCGCGACGAGTTGGTCCAGCGTCGCCTGGAATACCTGACGGGGAAGCTAAAGTAGTTCGCTGACGCTTCGGGTTTCCTTCCCATGGTGACGGGCTGGGCGAATCGATCCCTCGCTCACGCTTCGGGTTGCCTTCCCATGGTGACGGGCTGAGCGAATCGATCCCTCGCTCACGCTTCGGGTTTCCTTCCCATGGTGACGGGCTGAGCGAATCGATCCCTCGCTCACGCTTCGGGTTGCCTTCCCATGGTGACGGGCTGAGCGAATCGATCCCTCGCTCACGCTTCGGGTTGCCTTTCGAATGTCGAGCTACTTCTCCGCCACTCCGAGCTCTTTCAGCTTGGCGGCCACCGCTTCCGCATGGCGAGTGGGCTGGACCGACTTGTCGATGTGCAGGATCGTGCCATCCTTGCCGATGTAGTAGGTCCAGCGATTCGCCACACCGCGACTGTTGAGACAGCCGAATGCCGTGGCAACGCTCTTGTCCGAGTCACTCAGAATCGGATAGTCGAGGCGCAGACTCTCGGCAAACTCCTTGTTGCGCTCGGCGGGATCGCAGCTGGCGGTGAAATAGGCCACATCGAAGTGTGACAGTGCCTTGCGTCCTTCCCGAAACGAGACGCACTCCTTGGTGCAGCCTCCGGTGAACGCCTTGGGGAACCAAGCGATCACGACGGCTTGCCGGCCCTTGAACTGGGCAGAGGTGTATGTCTTCCCGTCGCTGCCGATGAGCTTGAAGTCGGGAGCGGCCGCACCCACCGCCAATTCGTCCGCCACGGCGGCACACCACGGCGCCAGCGCAACAGCGGTGACAAGAAGGGCTCGGTTGACTCGTCGGCTGCAGCTCTTCCGAAATTGCATGGCAGTCAGATCTTGGGGAGTTGGGGAAACGGGAGGTTCAGCGGCGAGTTCATGGTAGTTCAGCCGCAGGTGGCCGGCGACGGCTCGGCGACGGATGAACGAGCACCCCACCTATGTCTCCCAAATTGCCAGCGAATCCCTGTCGCCCGAAAATCGGCAGGTAAATGCGGAAATATTCCTGCAAACCGGTAAAGTCTGCAGCGCCGCTGGCCGATTGAGTGTTAAGCAAGGCAAAAAAAGCAGAGTTTTCCGATCACAGCGAGTTTGCCGATCGCTCAGGAGGAGCAACGGTGGCACTACATTCTGTTTCCTCGTCCGTCCTTCGCCGCTCGATGTTCTGGGCGATTCTCGGTCTGGCCATCTCGATGACCGGTTGTGCGTCGTTTCGATCGGCTTCGCCGTCTGACGCGAAGCCGGCGTTGGATGGGCCGACCTGCACCTTGGTCTATCGCGACAAGAAAGAAGAGGTCAAGGCGGTCAAGGTTCCGCTGGACGGCGCCGTCACAGTGGGCCGGCTGCTTGAGGAATCCAACGTGCTTGCGCAGCGCCGCCGGAACAAGGTGATCATCTATCGCAAGACCGATCATCCCGATCCGCTGCGGCTCGAGATCGAGTTGGAGTCGCGGAAGAAGGTGAAGGAGGAGTTCAACTATGCTCTGCAGCCGGACGATCAGATCATTGTGGCGCCCGACACCACTTCTCCCATCGATCATCTCGTGAAGGGCCTGGGACCGCTTGGGCGTGGGCGTTGAGCTTGGCGCTGACGTCGAGCTTGGCCGTTACTGGCTCACACGCCAGCGTTTGTTGAACAGCCAGACCATCAGGCCCAACAGTGACAGGTTAAGGACACCGGAAAACAGGGCATACGCGCCCACCATCCGCCAGTCGCCGATGCGATTGGCGTCCATCGTGTCCCCGTCGAACGACGTGTGGAAAGCCGCCGCAAACGGGCTGGCGATCTCGGCCAACCTCACCGAACTGGTGGTGGCCGCATCGGGGAAAAACGTCTCCGCGAAGAATGACATCGCCAACGGCATGCAGAACATCACAATCAGCAACAGGTACGACACCATCAGGCTGATCGATGTCTTGCGAAAGACGACCGAGCAGAACAGGGCGACCATCGCAGTGGTCAAGCACGTGAGGCAGACGATGCCGACCCCGGCGCCAACGGTGGGCAGATTGCGATAGTAGGTCGGCACCATCACGCAGGCCAACAGCACGGGCCAAAGCAGGAACATCGTCAGCACGCTCGAAACGCGGAGCCCGGCGATCAGCTTTCCCCAGAGAATCTCCCACGGTGAGATCGTGGTGGTCAGCAGCAGGTCTAGCGTCTCGCGCTCGCGCTCGCTCGTGACGGTCCCCGCGGAAAACACCGGACCGACGAGCATATTGAACACGAGCACATACGAGATGTACCAAGCGGCCCGGTGCGGCTGAATGTACAGGCAGTAAGCCATCAGCGGGATCGCGAGCAGCATGCTGACCTGAATCACGAGCCTCAGCATCAACGTGCCCTGGCTGAAGATCTCGCTGCGCATCTCCTTGTCGTAAACCGGATTGGCGCCGTCGGGCAGCAAGGTCTCACGCTTGGCCGGGGCGAACAGCTTGTCGGGAAACTGATCGCGTTGAATGATCAATCCGACCGCCTGCTGCGCTTCCTCCTCGAGATCGACGACTTCGGCGCCCTCGCTGCCGACATCGGGCGGGTGCAACAAGCGGACGCTGGTGTTGGCGAACAGCGTGACGATGATCGCCAAACAAACGGCAGGCAACGCGGTGATGGTGAGCCACAGTCGAAACGGCCCTTGTTCGGCCAGCGCGTTCCATAACAGGATGCCGATCAGAGCCAACGGCAGAATCAGCAGGTAGGAGACAACCAGCGAGGCCGCGGTGCGTTTGAAGAAGCTGGAGCAGGCGACGCTGATCATGCCGAAGGTCAGCACGGACATAATCAGCGCGAAGTAGGCCGCGAACACTTCGTAGGCCGAGATGCCGCCCAGCGGCAGGCAGAGCATCACGATCGGCAGCGACGAGAAGATGAGCACGGCCAAGTGGGTCAGCGAGGCGACCAGCTTGCCCAGCACGATTGCGCCCGGGCGGAGCGGGCTGGCCAGCAGCATCTCGTAGCTCTTGCGCTCTTTCTCGCCGGTGATCGCGCCGGCGGCGAAGCTGGGCGCCATCATGCTCGCGAGCACGTATTGCCCAAGAAAGAACAGGTCGACCAGCCGCCGAGCTGCCTCGGGGTCCTCGGTCAGATCCAGCTTGGCCTCCTGTGGCCAGGCGAAGTAGACCACGGCGGCCAGCGCCAATTGGTAGAAGAACAGCAGGATGAAGCCGCGGTGCATCCGCAGGTTCACCATCAGCTCGCGCTGCAGCACCGGGTTTTCGAACAGATACATCGAGTTGGCTCAACAGCGGCTGTAGTCGACGGCGCGAAGCGCCTCAATCATCTCTCGCATGGTTTGAAACCGGTCGGCCGGCTTCTTTTCGATGGCGCGCATCACGACACCATCGAGCGTCTTGGGGATGCCCCGCTCGGGGCTGCGCTCCGAGGGCGGCGGCGGTGTCAGATCGATGATGTTCTCGAACGTCTCTTGCAGCACGCGTCCGCGAAACGGCTCGCGCAGCGCCGCCAACTCGTAGAGCACCACGCCGGCGCTGAACACATCGGTCCGCTCGTCCACTTGGGCGCGGTTGACGTTGACCTGCTCGGGCGACATGTAAAGCGGCGTGCCCGGACGCTGCCCCGCCATCGTCAGCTCCTGCAGGCGATCGTTGTCGCGGTGGGCAATCGCCGGATGTTGCGGAGCGTCGTCCGGCTGCCCCCAGACTTTCGCCACGCCCCAATCCAACAAGATCACTTCGCCAAAGTTGCCGACCCAGATGTTCTCGGGCTTCAGGTCGCGATGAATGACTCCGCGAGCATGCGCATAGGCTAGCGCCTGCGCCGCGTCGGTCAGGATCTCGACGCGGCGGGCGAGCGGGAAATCCCTGGTCGTCTCCGCGTCCTCGCGAGCGACTCGCTTGAGAATCTCGAAGAAGTTCTCTCCCGAGATCCGCTTCATCGTGAAGTACAAACCGTACTGCAGGTCGCGGCCAATCTCATACACCGGCACCGTGTTGGGATGCTGCAGCTGCGCGGTGACTCGCGCTTCCCGCAGCAGCCGCCGCTGCTCCTGGGGATCTCGAGCGTGTTCGGGCAGCAAGGTCTTCATCGCCACGGTGCGGCCCGTGATCAAGTCGAAGCAACTGCGCAGAATCGCTGTGCCCCCGCGAGAGATCTCACGGAAATTGATGTACTTCTCCATACCGCGGAGCATGCGATCGGGCAGATCGTAGTCCGTGGCGGATTGAAAGATCGCGCCCTGTCCGTCCGGGGTCCTCGACATGGCCAGGGATTACTCCGGCTGCGGCTTGATGAGCTTGAACGAGCTAAAGTAGTCGGGCTGGTTGGTTGTCTCCTCATTGGGCCCCGAGCTCATCACGTCGTAAATCATGGTCTTGGTGACGACCAATAAGTGACGCTCAAACCGCTTGATGTCGTCGAATTCAATCATGCTCTGATACTCGACAGCCGGAAAACCGTCGATCTCTCGCTGTTTCGGCTCTTTGGCTTCACGAAATCCAAGCTCTTCTTTCAGCAACTCCGCGGGGCTCAGCTTGGCTTGGTCGGGCGTGACCTCGCGAATTTCGATTTGGAGCATCAGGTCCGAGTTCTCGTTCGAGAAGCAGAAGAGGTTCCACTGCTTGGGCAGGTTCTCCAAGTCCGGAATCTCAATCGCCGACGGCTTGGACGGTTGCGGCAGTTTGATGGCGAACTGTTGCTCGGGAAAGTCTCGCTGCTTCCAATCGTCCGGCGGGTCGACCAACTGGATCAACTGGGCGACCAGCGGCTCGGCGATTTCATCCAAATTCTCGGGCCGGCCCGTTTTGACGGTGACCGAAGCGCCATTCTTGCTTGCCGCCAGCGACCCGACCAATTTGTCCAGCGCGCCCAGCAATTCGGCCGGCGTCGCGTCGCCCTCTTCCAACTGCGCTTTGGCTTGCGGGTAAAACAGCTTGGCCATCTGGACCAAACCAGTGGCCAGGTCGCCCAGCTGCTTGGCGGAGGCCTCGTCGTCACAGCGAAATCCCAGCTTCAACAAGTCGCCTTGCGACAGGTCAAAGCCGATTTCCAACTCCTCCAGATGCGGCGCAACTTCGGCCAGCGGCGCGAGCATCGTCGGAGCCATGGGCGCCAGCGACGAGGCGCTCTCCAAAGCCGGCTTCATCGAGCTCAACATAATGACGCCCGCCACGCCCTGATCCAGATTCAGCTCTCCCAGCCGCTTGCTCAACGGCGTGGCTTCCCCGTTGGCCTCCAGCATCTGCTGCACGACATCGTCGGGGCCAAGGATGAGCGTCTTGTCATCCACAAACATCGCGGAGTCAAATTCGCCCTTGCGATATGCCTTGCCCGCGTGAGTCGCATCCGCTGCGTCTTCGCCCAACACCTCGTTGAGCACCGCGTCGCGGTCAACCGGGCCGGCGAACGTGAACACAGTCCCCGGCTCCGGCGGCTCGACGCTGCCCTCGCCAGGTGCCCGGAGCAACAACATCAACCGGACGAGATTAGCAGGCTGGATGCTGGTCTCTTGAATCCCTGCGGCGATGGCCTCTTGTTTCAAGACGGCCTTGCCGATCGCGGACTCACATAGCAACTGGGGGCGGACCACCACGGCGCCGACGAACGATTTGGCGAAGAACCGAGTGTCGAACTTGTCACTCGTGGAGGCGGCTACCGCTGTGTCCGGCGACTCGGCCTGTGTTGGCGCCGAGTTCGACTTGGGTTGCTTTGGCGCGGGGGCGGGGTTCGCGGAAGTCTCCGGCGAGCCCGCTGTGACGGGAGGGGCCGGCGTCGTCGGTTGATCGGCCTGCGGAGTAGCATCGGTAGGTGTGGACACGGTGCTGGTGCCCCCACCACTGCAACCTACGCCGAAGGCGAGCAACACAAACCACAAAGTCGATCGAGACATTCATCTTTCCTTGTCGTGACGGCTTGACGCCGCTGGTTCCTGGTCGGTGGCACAAAGCCACCGTGGGGTTAATTTACCGATTTCGGGGCTGGCTCACAATCAAACGTCCCCGGCCGGAAACGCCGCTTGGTGTGTTCTATAGGCTGGATTGCGCCGCCAGAATGGCTCAACATGGAGCTCGCTCGCACCGCCCCTTCCCGGCTTGCGACAAGCGGTCCCTCCCTCCACACTACGAGAATTCCATCATGAGTCATTTGCTAAGACCGCTGCTCTTCGGCTGGGCCCTCGTTGGGCTCGGCTTGCCGCACATTTTGCTGGCCGCCGAGCCGCTGACGGCGGGGCCCGTCGAGCCGGCGACAGAGTTGGTGTTCACGGAAGGGCCCGCCTACAGTCCCGACGGGAGTGTCTTTTTCACGGACATCGCGAACAATCGCATCATGCGGCTCTGGCCGGGCGCCGAGGCAGCCAGCGTGTTTCTACGCCCGAGCGGCAGGGCCAACGGGCTGGTCTTCGACACCGAGGGGCGATTATTGGTATGTGAAGGAAATGAACGGGGTGGTCTCGGCGGCCGCCGAATTGCTCGCCTTGACATCGTGACACAGAAACGCACCGTGATCGTCGATCGCTTCGACGGCAAGCGGTTCAACAGCCCCAACGACCTGTGTCTCGACAAGCAAGGGCGAATCTACTTCACCGACCCCTACTACGGAGACGACCGCGGCCAGCTGGAATTGGACGTCGAGGGAGTCTATCGGGTGGATGCGGACGGCAAAAACCTCACCAGACTGCTCGGCGCCGACAAAATCGCCCGCCCCAATGGGATCGCCATTTCGGGCGATCAGCGGACATTGTTTGTCGTCGACAATCATCCGCTGAAGCCCGTCCGCAAACTTTGGGCGTTTCAACTGACGGAGAACGGGGACGTCAACGGCCCCGGCAAGCAGCTACACGACTTCGGCGCCGGTCGGGGCGGCGACGGGATGGCGATCGACACGTTGGACAATCTCTACGTGACGGGCGGCGCTGACCGCCCCTATGTCAATCAGAACACCGACAATGTCGGCGGAGTTTACGTTTTCTCCCCGCAAGGCAAGCTGTTGCAGGTGATCGACATTCCCGAAGACATGGTCACCAATTGCTGCTTTGGCGGGGCCGACCGCAAGACGTTGTACGTCACAGCCGGCAAAACGCTGTGGAAGGTGCCGATGAAGATCCCCGGCCGAATTCGCTAAGTCACTTGCCGCCCCGCTTGCCGAGGCAAATTCCCTCGGTCCACGGTTGACGATGTGAGTCGACGTCGTCATTTTGAGTGGTGCGGCGGGTGCCGGGAGGCAGGAGCGTACAACATTTCAAAAACTTCCCGATCGGCAATCGGATTGATAAGACCAGCAGAAAAACTGCCTTCGATTGCGCCAGGGAAGATTTTTGAAATGTCCTCTACTCACCCCGATTGTCATCCGCCAACTCACCATTGAATGTCCTTGGAGCTGAAACCCGTCATGAGCGAAACCGCCACGGTCACCGGTGTCGTGCATCTCATCGAAGAGACCAAGTCCTACGGGCAGCGTGGGTTTCGCAAACGGATGGTGGTGCTCGAGGACGACAGCGGCCGATTCACCAACTACATCCCGCTTGAATTCATTCAGGACGCGTGCGACACGGTCGACGATCTGAAAGTCGGCGATGAGATCCGCGTCCGCTATCGCTTGAGCGGCCGCAAATGGCAACGTGACGAGCGCAGCGAGGTGAAGTACTTCCTCAGCGCCGAGGCGCTGGGGTTCGAGCGGACGGACAGGCCAAGCGGCGCTCCGGCCAGTTCGCCGGGCTTCGACGAGAGCGAGGCGCCGTTCGAGGACGACGACGAGGACATCCCGTTCTAGCGGGTGGAGGCCTACTTGGCGAGCTCGCCGCGGGCAGCCCACTGAATGCCGCGCACCAACGTCGTCAGAAACACGGGATCCTGAAAGGTCTCGTTCGAGTGCCCATAGGTGGTGCCGAAGACGCGAGCTTTGCCGTATTGGCTCGTCCAGAACACCGGGTGTTTCTCCCCCGTCTTCTCGCTGGCGGACGTCGCCAGCACTTTGGTGTTCGGCCACACTTTTTCGATCACGTACAGCTCGTCGATCGGCGTCTTGTAGTCCGCCGGGAAGCCAGCCATGATCGGATGCTCGGCGTCGGCCACCGTCACGCCGTAGTTGCTTTTGTGTTCGTGACGGCGACTTGTCACTCCTAGAAGCTCGCGCCAATCGTCGATCGTCGCTGCGCGGTAGGTGTGCATCGCGCAGTGAATGACCACGGCGTTGGTGCCCGCGTGGTGCGCCTTGGTGATCCGACGAATGTAATCCGGGTCCTTGGTGTTGGCGAAACATTCGTTGTGCACCACGACATCGAACCCGTCCGACCACTTGGGGTTGTCATAGAGCGCGATCTTGGCTTGCGTGCCCTTGCCACCCTCGTTCACGACGGTCCAATCGATCGCGACGCCTCGCGACGAGGCGGCCAGCTGCATCGCCTTGGCCTGAAACACGTAGTCGTGGCAGCAGCCCCCCGTGACCAACAGCGCGCGAATCGGCTTGCCTCCCTCTTTCCCAGCCGCCGGCTCTTCCGCCCGGACGGGCGCAGCGGCCGCCACCGCCAACAGTGAAGCGAGCAACGCCATGCGCCGCCGCAAGGAGTAGCGGTGAAAATGTTGTGGGGAAGTAGCGTTGGTCAACACGGAGACACCTCGAAGGAAGAGAGCGAGAAACACACATCGGAAGCCGGTATCCAGCAATCCTACTACGGCGACGCGCAGCCGGGGACGCTGCCGTCGGCAAAAAAATCTGTAAACCACCGGCTGCATTTGCGTTGTTAGGGGATATGGAAGCGGACCCGCCTGTCTCGCCCATGGAACGCGGGAAAAATAGCCTCCCGATTTGCGGATGGGGAGCCTCACCAACGCACGCGTTTGCGCTGCAAACGCTGCGAGCGATGCAAACCCAATCCGCCCGGAACAGGGCGCCCATCCGGCATGCTTAAGCGAAACAACGACGGATTTCGGCTTCTCCCTTGGGCTCTGCTTGGACTCGCCTGGGTGTGCCAGGGATGCTCGGGGCACTCGGCGGAGCAACCGAAAGCTCCCCCCGAACATCGGCCCACCACCACCTTGGAGCAGTCGATTCAATCCGAAGATTTCGGCACGACCACATCCGATTTGGCAGCCTATCGCTTTTATCTGGGCGATGACTTTCCGCGTTGCCTGGCGGAGTTGGATGGCAACGACCATTGGATCGACGGCGGCAGCGGCGACAGCATCGCGGTCGAGGAGTATTTGTCGCCGCCACCCCAGTCGAGTGACAACTACCCGACGAGCATTCAAGAAATCTTGCAGCGGCCGCTCGCGGGTCGGGCAAGGGTGACAGCCATCACGGTTACCGGTCGTGAGTTGGCCAACACGTCTCGGTTGCGTCTATTCCATGGACGCTACTTCGAGGACATACCTTTGCCCGAGTTGCTGTCGCCGCCGTTCGGCAAAGCAAGATTAATCACCGACGCACATGGTGTGCTCACTTACACTCCATGGCTCGACAAGGCGCTGCGCAAGTACCTCGAGCTGCTGGAGCCAGCAGGCACATTGCTGATCGGCAATGTCTCCATGTGCCGCACCGTGATTGCGGATCAGCAAGGCCGCCTGCGTTCGCTGCCCGCGTGGCTAGAGACCATACCGGGCTTGAGCGTCACGCGGCCACGACAGGATCGCAAGCGAGAGCCCGGGCCCGACTCTTGCATCACGGTTCGGTTGAGCACCGGCGACCTTCCGGAGATTCCGGAGCTGACGCTGCTGCAGTCCACGTCAGGGCCAGCTCCCTCGCGACTGTTCATCGTTGGCGGCTCCCCCGAGTCCAAATTGGACATTCGCATTCGCACCGACTATTGGCGATATCTGCGACAGTTCCCCGAGCCGTACCGGAAGTCGATGCAAGACGACGGCCGCTGAGCGACGGCCCACGCTTCTTGTCGCTGTTAGGGCTGGCGGCTAGGCTGGTGGACAATCCTCCACCCAGCATCGGGAGCTCTGACGCATGATACGTGGACCTTCCTTGTCATCCCAATTTGGCCCGCAGGGTTTGGCTTGCGCATTCAAGGGCTCATTCCCTCTCCCTGTCATCACATCCGTCTTCGTCGTGCTGCTGGTGGGCGGGAATCTGGCAGGCGTCGAGCCGGGACTGTCGAGGATCGGCGCGCGGCCCGAGGCAGGCCGCAGTGATGCGGTTGTGGTATCCAATGCGGCCTTAGCGCACACGGCGCAACTGCTGCCGGGCGCCGCTGTCGCAAGTTCCGCAGGAGAGCACTGCAAGGCCGCCTTGCAGCGACTCGGGGCGCTGTTGCAGCAGGAACAAGCTCAGACTGGCGACGTCGTGCGGCTCAACGTCTATCTTCGTCACTCGCAAGATCGAGCGGCGGTGGACCGCGTGCTCGCCGACTGGTCAGCCGGAAATCCACCGGCCGTCAGCTACGTGGCCACACCATTGCCCGGCGGCGCGTTGGTGGCGCTCGATGCCGTCTTTATCTCGCGCGCCTCGCCTCGCTCCACGCAACTCCCGATTCGACGCGGTGGCACGACCCCGGGACGCGCCGACGTCTGCGTAGGTCCTCCCGGAGACTGGACCTTCGTATCGGGACAAGCCGCGGCCGGCGACCTGCGGACCGCCACTCGTGACACACTGGCTGGGCTGTTGAAGACGATCGACGGCATCGGCATGTCGCGTGAGCACGTTGTGGCCATCAAGTGTTTCCTCCAGCCCATGAAGGATCACGAGTCGGTGAATGACGAGATCGCTCGGGCCTTTGCGCCAGCGTTGGCGCCGCCGGTTTCGCATGTGGAGTGGATCGCCGGCTCGCGGCCCATCGAGATCGAATTGGTCGCTTGGGCGCCGAGCGGTGAGACAAGCCTTCACGCGAAACAGCCACGGATTGAATTCCACACGCCAGCTTGGCTCAAGCCATCGCCCGTGTTCAGCCGTGTGGCCACGATCCGCGGCAACCAGTTGATCTACTTGTCTTCATTGCACGCGGACAAGCCGGGCGACGGAGCGGAGCAGGCTCGCTCCTTGTTCTCGCAGCTGCAGTCCGTGACCGCCGCCAGCGGCAGCAGCATGCAAGACCTCGCCAAAGCGACTTACTATGTTTCCAGCGACGCTGCCAGCCGAGCTTTGAATGATCTGCGGCCAAGCCAATATCATCCGGAACGTCCTCCCGCAGCCTCCAAGGCGATGGTTTCCGACGTCGGCGCCGTGGACCGGCATCTCGTCCTTGACATGATTGCGGCCCCGGCAAACCAGCCGCGTTGACGTTCACGCCGACCTCACCCGTTTGTAATCCGGAAATCCGCTCCACGATGGACGAGCCCCTGATCGCGCTGGCGGCCGAGTTGCAGCTGGCGCACCACCACAACAAGCTCGAGCTGACGTTCAAGCAACGGCGAGCGAAAACTGGGCTCTTCGAATCACTGAACTGGCTCTTAAGTCTGAATCTCGGCAAGTTGATGGCGGAGGAAGGCGTCGACATCGCGGGGCAGATGCGCCAGCACGCCAGCCAGCTGGATGAAGGAATCGTCGAATCCGCGCTGGGCGAGGTGGAGGCCGATGCGCAGGTCGCCATCCGATTGCTCGAGCTGCTGCACCCAGCGGGACTTGGCGATCCGCAGGAGGACCGTGATCAATCGCTGCCGCGGGAGTTTCACTCGGCGGAGTGGTTTCCCTGCCAGCGAATGTTGCTGGCGCTGTCGCCCCGGGAAGAAACCTCGGAGACGGAGTTCGATTGGCCGGAGGTTCGACAGCTGCACCGCTTTGTTCGTCAGCGGGCCGGCCAGGGAGACGGGACGGCGCGAGGCTGGGTCGAGTTCATCGCTTGGCGATTCAAGGACCAGCGTCGCAAGCAGCTGATTGCGGAGCTGGTCGCCGCCGCGTCCGACCGGCCAACCGTATACGCGAGACTGGCGGACGTCGAGTGGATCGGCCGGCTGCATGCCGCCGGCGGACCGCTTGCGGTGGCCCAGCGGCTGGTCGCCTCGCTGGCGCTCTGTCACGCTTGTCACGATGACGACGAAGCGGCCGAGCTCGAGTCCCACTTGCTGGGAGTGCTGCCCACACTGCGGTCGCAATTTCAGATTATGACGACACTGGGCCGCGTTGCCGAGGAGGCGGGGATCAGCGACGACCTGCGAGTCTTGTTGAACGAAGCTTCCGACGAAGCGTCCGTGCGACGCCTGCTCAAGCTGTTCGCCGTGCCGGGAGGAACACCTTGCACGATCACGGCACAGAGACTCGGGGCCAAGTTGTTGCGGCGATACGGCGCCGGGAATGCGAAGACGCTGGGGGCCTTCACCGAACGGATGCGTTGCCTGCAGCTGGATCCGGCGATTGCGGAATTGATCGAGGAGCAACTGTGCAGCGACTCGGCGCTGGCGATCGCGCTGCTGAACCAGCAAGCGGATCTGCGCGGGCTCACCAGGGGATTTCGCCAGTCGCTGGAGGTCGCCCGCCAGTTCACGAGCCTCTGCCTGCTGGCGATGGCGACCATGAGCGGCCCTCGGCTGGGCGGCGTCTCGCGGGGATTGTCGCTGCTGATGCGGATGCGGCGCGACCGGCGAATCGACGACCAGCACTATGGCCGCATGATCGAGGCGTTGACCGGCAAGCTGCCCGGATCCCTGCTTCTGCTCGAGGAAGTGCCGGACGGCATGGACCCGCGACTCAGCCGGCTGTTTATCCCGTTGCTCGTGGCGATCGAGCTCTACGACGAGTCGAGCGGCAGCATTCAATACCTCAGTGACGCCTACTATCAGCTCGGCAAACACGACCGGCACGGCGGCGCGCCCGAGTGACGCGGGAGCGACTTTAGAGTGACATCTTCTTGTCACGGCGTGCGGCAAGAGGGCAGAGCAAACGAGCCGAGTCAGACGGCAGCGGTCTCCAGCGACAGAGGCAAGCGAATCGTGACTCGGGTGCCACTGCCCTGCCGGCTGGAAATGCCAATGGAGCCCTGGTGCCGCCGCAGGATTCCGTAGGCAATCGACAGCCCCAGGCCGGCGCCGTCGCCCTCGTCCCGAGTCGTGAAGAACGGCTCGAAGACGCGATCCAAGTTTTCCGGCGCGATCCCGTGCCCGTTGTCTTCAATCGTCACGGTGACCGCCGCGTCGGACACATCAGTGCGAATCGCAATGGAAAACTCTCGCTCCGCGTCGCAGTGCCGACAGGCCTGTCCGGCATTCAGCAGCACGCCCGTCACCACTTGCCCAATCTCGGCGGCGTTGCAGACGACCCGGGGAATTCGGCTGTCCAGCTGCCACTCAACGCGACAATTCTCGGGCAGCTCCCCCGCCAGCAGCGCATAGGCGTTCTCGGCAAGCACATTCAGGTCGACGTCGGCCAGTCCGCTGCGGTCAATCTGCGAAAAGTCCCGCAACCCCTGGACGATGTCCTTGATTCGAGCGATCCCTTGCTGGGACTCGCGGAGCAGTTGCTTAGTGTCCTCGACGACAAACTCGATGTCCTGCTCCTCGCTCTCGACCTGAATCTTTCGCAGCTCCTCGGTCCAAAGGCCCTCGACGCCCTGCAACGACTCACAAAGTCGCTCATAAAGCCGCAAGGTGGACTCGATCACTTGCACATAGTCTTCGAGCGAGCCAAGATTGGCGTCCACAAAGAACAAGGGCGTGTTGATCTCGTGAGCGACGCCGGAGGCCAGGATGCCCACGGACGCCATCTTTTCGGTATGAACGAGCTGCGCTTGCTGCTCAGCGAGATGTCGGTTCGCCTCCTTCAATTTGGCGTTGACCTCCAGCAGCGAGCTCATCGCCTCGGCGTAACTGGTCGCCAGGTCGAGCCGCATCAGGTCGAGACAAAAGTGGCACTCGATCGCCCCCGCGGAGGTCTCCAAGGTGGCGCGGCCGGTGCGGAACTTCGGATACCGCAGAGCTCCGAAGAAACTGCGAGGCGGAGTGACCGTCAGCTTGGCATGGGACGATTGCAAGTGGACGATCGACTCCCCCACCACGGTATTGAGCAGCTCACAGAGCGCATCGCAGATTTCATCGCGTAGCTCGTCCCGATTCTCGTCGCAGATGGGGTCCTCGAAGCCGATCACACGCGCGGCTGTCTCCTCGTCCATGGCGAGCAGATACTCGCCATAGACGGTCCCTGTGTAGTAAATCGAGACGATGAACGACTTGGAGGTGACGACGGACGGCGTTTCCGTCACCTCGCTGACTGCCTCCGGCTCAATGCCGAACATATCGGCCAGATTGCGTCCTGCAATCCTGGCGAAGGTCTGTGTCTGTTCGATGATCTGGGGCATGCTTTAAACTACCTTGGCTGCCGCCTCTTCCAGCGTGCAACTCAAACGGCTCAGGTCGGCGGGTGAGGTTTTCTTGATCGGCTTCTTGAGAAAGCTCGCAGCACCCAGCTGGAGACACTTGTCAATCGTGTCCGGGTCCTGAATCGCCGACAGCATCACAACCGGGGCGTCGGCGTCGAGCTCCTTGATCCGCGAGAGGCATTCGACGCCGTCCATGTTCGGCATCGTCACATCCAACAACGTCACGTCGGGATGATGCTCTTGGAACTGGGCGAGCGCCTCGTGCCCGTCGCTCGCCATTCCCACGACCTCAAATCCCAGCTGCTCAAGAATTGTTTGCAGCGACTTCACCACAAACTTGCTGTCATCAACCAATAGCACGCGCATCATCGGCTCCTCGGAAAAGTACGCGTCATCTTTCAACAAATAGTCAGTGGACCGTCAAGCCTTGGATTTGGGGTTGGAAAACTCGCGAAGTCGTGGCGAGCCACGAGCTTGGGGCGGCGGCCACCCCCGACGTTTCAGTGTGGACGGGGCACTAGGCGGTGAAGTTGAAAGTGATTGGCGGTGGGTTGGAGAGCTGCCGCCAACTCTCCAGCCGACGGTCCAGGTGGAGCATGCTCAAGTAGGCGAGATCCAAATCGTGATCAGCCAACTCCGCTTGTGACAACTCGCCGGGATCCGTCGAGGCAACGGACTGCTCGTCCATCACCACGTGAGGATGGCTGTTGGCGTGGCCGTTTTGCAAACAGTCGGCAACATGGACCGCGGTGAGAGGGGTGAATTGACTGCCGACGGCCTGTCCCGGACGGTGGTGCAACGCAACCGCCTCCACGATTGGCGTCGGCAGCCCCCACAGCTCGAGCAGGTGGGCGCCGATCTCGCCGTGCGTCGTGCCCACGACCTCCAGCTCCGCCTTCCATAGTGGCAGCTTCTCGGCCCGCGAAAGCTGCAGGCATTCCTCATAGGTCCGGCTGAGATGCGTGGCCAGAATGAGCTGGCCGATGTCATGCAGCAGTCCGGCAATAAAGGAGTCGTCCACGAGATTGGAGTCGGTTCCTTCGGATTCGGCAATTCGTCGCGCGGCGGTGGCGACGGCCAGGCCATGCTGCACCGCCGCCTCCAGCGAGAAGCCCGCTGCGGAGGGCTCGAACTGTGCGAAGGCGCCGGCTGACAGCCCCAAGGCGCGGACGGTGCTCAATCCCAGCATGGAGACTGCGTGACGAGGACATGTCACATGGTGGGGAAGCCCGAAGAAGGAGGAGTTCGTGAGTTGCAAGACCTTGGCGCTCATGGCCAAGTCGCTCTCAATAATCTCTCCCACTCGGTCGACGGAGGCGTCGGCCGACTCGAGCTCCTCAACCAGCCGCCGGTAGAGCTGCGGAAGGCTGGGCAACACGCCAATTCGACTGACAATCTTCTGCAGCGACTTGTTCTGCAAACGCGAACAAACGCCGCACGCCCGCTCAACCGTCCGCACCAGCATCTGCTCGTCGCAGGGTTTGGAGAGAAACTGATGAGCGGGACCGATGGCCCGGAAGATCCGCTCCTGCTTGGATTGGCCGCTGAGCACGAGCCGCACGGTTTGCGGGTAGTCTCGAGCGACGTGGGTAAGCAACTCGGCTCCGTCCATCCCCGGCATGCGCATGTCCGTGACGATCACGTCATAGGGCTGCTCCGCGAACTTCTCCAAGGCGGCAATGCCGCAGTTGACGAAGTCCATTTCCCAAACCCGGCGCTGGTCTCGCAGCATGCGCCGCAGGCCCGACAACACGTAAGGCTCGTCATCGACGAACAACACTCTTGGTTTCGCGCACATGGACCCGTTCTCATGGCCTGGAGAATCGGCATAGCCGGCAAAGGCGGCAGCGTGACGAGACAGGTCATGCCGCACCACGGAGACCTCAAGCAGTCGACCGTACAATACGCCGCGCGAGCGACAGCATCGACACGACGATGCCAGAACTCCGAATCCCCACCTTCCCGCGAACTGCAGCACAACGCGCCCCGAATGGGCAGGCATCGAATGGATGAGCTGAATCGGTGAACTGGAGGACGATCGTCCTCCACGAAAATCGAGCGAATAGTGGCAAGAGAAGCAAGCAGCAGCGCGGCCGGTATTTGGCCTATCGAAAACGTAGGCTACGCCACGCTAGAAACACGAGCTCAACTGTTCCAGCTTCTCGTGGGCGTGGCAAACGCACCGTCCTAGCCTGGATGTGCCGGCAGCGACGTGCGTGAGTAACGTGGCACAGTCTGCCAGCCTCTCCAACCCCAAAACGAAGGCTTGGTAGGGCGGCCCTTCCGGGCCGCCAGCAGCGGTTAGCCCGTTGGCTGTGGTTGGTGCCATGCGCTTCAGGCGGCCCGGAAGGGCCGCCCTACGGTCTTGAACCGCACGATTCGAACTTCCCAGTGGTATGCATGGACGAACAGCCCGTCCAGCTTCACAAGGAGACGCGAATGCCTTGCTATTTGCCATAACTTGCACGACAACGCTAAGGCTTCAAACCGGCGCGCCAGGCGTCGGCGTGGATGCCCAAGTCCTTGCCGGTAAGCTCGCGCAAGGCGAACAGCACGGCATGCCGTTGAGGGTAGTCGTTCAGGCCCCCCGTTTGGCTCATCGCCCGGGCTTCCCCAGCCGAAAGCGGCCGAGTGCGAACGAGAAAGTCGAAACGCTGCTCTGCCGGCCAGGGACGCACGGTGCGGTCGTGCGTGGTTGCGGAGAAATCCTGACGCAGGTAGGTAATGTCGGCGCGGACAAACGGGCCGGAGCTGTTATGGTTGCCGTAGTACACGGGAACCGGGTCCGCCGATGACACGGGCAGGTCGGGCTCAGGCACGCGGCCCCGCATCAGGTCGCTGCGCGACGTGGACGGCGCATGGCAGAGCATGCAGTTCTTCATGTGATTGATCCGCACCAGCTCGTGTTTGACCCACTGGCCGTTGGCTTGTTGCGACAACACGGGCGTTTTCTCGTCCAGCATCGCCACCAGATCCGGCACGGCATCGTGGTCCTTGAGACGCACCAGCGCTTCGGCGGCGTGCATGGACGCGGGCGCCCACGGGTAGCGCAGCCCGGCCAACAGCGTCGCTCGCGCCACAGGCGCCGAGGATCGCAGTCCGTGGATTGCGGAGCTACGAGCCTCAGGGGACAGATCGAAGATCGCGCGGCGCGCCAGTTGCTCGATGGCGCGGGGAGTGCCGACGCTCGTTAGCATTTGATTCAAGGCGAGCCGTTCATTGCGTCCCTTGGCCTGCAGAATCTGCACCATGCCAGGCACCTGCGCCGGTAGTGCGCCGCCAAACATCGACATCGCCAGGAAGCCGCCCCCCATCGATCGCGAGATTCTCGACAGGTTGGCCGTCCAGTTGCGTTCATCCATTGGCAACAGACAGCTTTCGCCACGCAAAAACGGCAGCCCCTGCAAATCGGGCCGCTGGGGCAGGATTTCGAACACGGGCTCGCGACGTGGAGGCGTCGACACCCGGTCCAAGTTCGACATGAGCTTAAGCTGGTGAGTCATCTTCGCCGACTCTCGCAAGTCGCGGTAGATTTCGATCTCCGGAGCTTGCATCAGTAACTGCATCAGCTCTAACTCATTGGCCCGCTGCATCCGAGGCGCCACAGCGGCGTCTTCATTGCCGATCAACCATCGGTTGGCCGCATCGGTCAATCGTCGCTCCACACTTGCCGGGGCGAGCGGATGCGCCTTGTCACCCTGAACCATGGTGCCCCGCGCGCCAGGATCGGCGCGACGCTCCCGAAATGCCGTTAACTGCTCATGGAGCGTCTCGCGCGCGAGCGGCAATTGCTCGAGCGAGGCGTAGGTGGCGACACGGTCGTTGAATCGCACCATCCCGCGGAATGCGCCATCGACCGGTGAGGCCGCGAGGACAGGAGCCTGTGCGGCAGTCGTGCGCAGCTGTTGATCCATTCGGTTGAACCCTTTGGCGAGTTGCCTGGCAAGCTGCCGTTGGCTCCCCGGCTCCGTCGCCAGCAGCGAGGAGGTTTCACCGTTGACCGTCAGTTGGATCTGCTCGGCGTCCCAATCCACGGAAACGTGCCACCCAAACACCTTGCCGGTTGAGGTTAACAATCGGCGCCCCGGAGCCTGCAGCGTCTGCGTAGCGCCATCGGGGCTTGTAATCACCGCCGTCCCGGACTCCAGAGCAACGAACAGGCCGTCGACGCTGGAGCTGACCATGGCGATTCGCTGCGTGTCGGCAGGCTGCACGACCGTGGTGCCGAACGGCGTGTCAACAATCCAAGGGCGGTCTGCTCGTAGACGAAGCAGGCCCGTCGTCAAGGTAATGCGATCGACGTCGAACACGACCGTCGTTTCGTTCACGATCGTGGCGTGCCCTTTGGGACATGCCACCGTCACCTCGCCTTGCTGCAACTTCAACAATGCTTTTTGTAGATCGCTCGGCGCAGCGGCCGCCCACTGCGGATGGCGAGATTCGACAATCCGGAACTCTCCCGCGACAGACGGCGCTGCGGCGTTCGCCAGCGGCGCCACGGGGCCGTTTGCCGCCACGGCCACCGGCGCCGCGGGGGCGCTGCCGACCGCATGCGCCTCATCGGCCACCACGACGGTCTCCGCAGCGTCGTTCGAGACTCCGGCGGCGTCGCCAATTTCAGCCACGCTCGTGGACTGCTCGACAGGATCAACGGAAGCTAGCGCCTCGACACCGGTGGTTCCCAACTCCGCAAGCGAATCCTCCTCGAGTTGTTCCTCGATTAATAGATCCTCGAGTTGTTCCTCCTCGAGCGCATCGCTGGCGTTGGGTCCGGACGGTGCCATCGCCGTTGTCGCCGTCATCGCCACGAGCGTCGGGGAGACGGCCGGGCCGGCAACGGAAGTGGAATTGGCGCGCAATTCGACCGAGCGATGGTCGTCCGCGCGAAAGGCCGTCGGCATGGACCGACTCTCATCTCGAGACGATCGCCAGATGGGCATTGTCGTCGGGTTGGCCTCCACAGCGGTCTGTGCCTGTGGAAGCGACTCCACCGCATTCGGCCGCGTGACACGCTGCGCCTGGCTCGAACTCCT
>JAGQPF010000344.1 GCA_020426845.1 Planctomycetales bacterium | reverse complement strand
TGGAAGGACGCCGCCGTTTCACCGCAGATCGATCCACAACAGCTGTCGATGTGCAGCCCCTTAACCATTTGAATTAACTAAATATCATTTTCGGTTGCAGTTTCCGGTTCCAAATTGGGTGACGTTGGGATAATGTAGCTTTCAAATTGATTAAAAGATACCACTTAGAGGCATCCCTCGAGCCCGTCGAATGCGTCGAGGGGCCTATGAGGTGGAAGCGACCCAGGGTCCGCTTACAATCGCAGGAGGCGTCACGCTTGAACATCCAACTCAACCCACAGAAGGAAACGCTGGGATGCACCCAGCTGCAGCTCGGCTGGTGGAAGCCCAATTTGCCAGCCGATCTGTTCCGAACACGTGTGCAAGACAAGATCGATCACACTTACTCAGTATGCGACGACCTTCGAGCGGCCGAAGTATTATGCGGTGTTGGCTGCGAAGATTTGGTGCGCTGCGAGATTCAATGGGTGCAACATGGGCGTCGATGAACTCGAAGCAAAGTTGGTGTACGAGATTATCATGACCGAACTTTCGCGCCAGGGCCTGAGCGAGCTAGTTTTCGAGATAGAGAATGCGATCGCCCGAGCCGTGGTCATTGATCGGGATTCGGCGATCCGAACACCGCTTTCAGGCCAGGCCGCGCTCGGAATAGCAGTGAGGAGTCTGATTGCAGCGCTTGAACCTGCCTTCCACCTTCAGTACATTCAGAAGACATTGGAAGTCACCAAGGAGACGTCCAAACGCGGCGGGCATACTATAACCTGGGACATCGATACAGATTTTGTAGATCCGTCGCTAGACATCTCGAGCTCTCGCGACACTGGCAGGCCAGACTTGAGTTCGATTGAGCCGATTCCGTGGGTCGAGCCCAGTCGGCTTGACGAGATTCGAGACCAGGCACTTCGCATCCTCGAACTGATCGAAACCGTTGAAAAGGCATAGGACGCGCGATGACAACACTTGACGCTTTGCTTGACGCCGTCATGACCCTCATTTCAACTCCAAGCGTCGTTCCGATCCTTCAACTAAACAGCAATACCAAAGAGCGGGCGTTTGAGGCATACGTGTTCTGCCTGGCCGTTGCTGCAGTAAGGCGCGCAACGGGCGAGGTTGAAGTGCATGGAGCCACTAGTGGAGTCAACCCAAGTACCATCGTATTTCGCGGCGGTCCAGGGAACATGGGCTCAACAGCGCAGGATTTTTGCTACGCGAAGTGCACGCTGGGAAGGAAGACGTTCGAGATACACGTGGACGTGACGTACATCGGAACGTCTGGTGCTGCGCACGAAATCGACGTATCGCTTTATGACGCCGTCGCGGCCGACGCGGTGCGCCGAACCCCCAACATGCAGCCTTCGGCTCGGGCCTTGAGGTGCGCATTCGAATGCAAGTTCTACGACAGCAAGCTGGGAACTGCGCTCGGTCGAGCCTTTCAGGGCCTTGTCGCTGATTGCGGCTCACTAGCGAGTAAGAACTTTGTGACTAACGGCCAAAGCGAGCAGCTCGCGCGATATTTTTCCGCAAAGGGCCGGCCGGACGTCTACTTCCATGTTTCACCAATCTTGGACGCACACGCCGAGCGTCTTATCAGCAACCTTGAGCAAGCGTTGCGAAAATGGGCTGCCATCCCATAGAGTCAACGACTTTCCAGCTCCAAACCTGGGCGGATCACTTCGCGGGGGGTGAAGTGCTCGCCGGCGGTCTCGTTCGATTGTTCGGAGAACTTGCGGATCAGCTCCTCGAAGAGGTAGCCCATCTCGAGGTTGGTGACGTTGGGGAGCGGTTTGTCGTCCGGGCCGAGGGCTGGGGAGCCGTCGGGGCGGCGCGCGTGGGGGTCGCGGTCGAGGCCGCCGAACTTGCGCAGGACCCCGAAGAGCAGGTTCGCGTTGTCGAGGCGGGTGACTTGTTCGCCGGAGCGGAACTTCTCCATGATGTCGCGGACGTTTTTGGAGAAGCCGTGGATGTAGCCCATCAGGTTGGCGGCGGCGTTGTTGGGGTCTTGTAGCAGGGCGGCGAAGTCG
>JAGQPF010000343.1 GCA_020426845.1 Planctomycetales bacterium | reverse complement strand
TACCCGCCTCCTATTTGCCGGCGCCGAATCAGCGCGAGGGCGGAGCGGGTAGGGGAGAGGGGGCGTCCGACGACGCCAACTCCGAGAAGGTCCCGGCGCCGGCCGAGCCGCGGCCGGAGACCAGGATTCGCCCCGGTCGCCAGTCATCTGACAGGTAATTGTCACGATGTCCGCAGTGGCAAATGCATCGGCCGAGTCGCGCGCCGCGCGCGTCTCGGCCGCATGGCCGAGCGTGTGGTTGGCGACGGTGATGGCGATCGCCTGGTGCGCCGCTGCGCTGATGCCGCTGGGCGCCTCGGTCCTGGCCGTGTTTCTGTTCGCCGCCCCGCACAATTGGATGGAGGCACGCTATCTGCTCCAGCGGATGCCGGCGAAATGGGGGCCGCTGCGCCGCTATTACCTGACCGGCATCGGCGGCGCCGTGGCGCTGGCGCTGGCGAGCCTCGCGCTGCCTTCGGTGGCGCGAGGTTGGCGGCTGACGCACGATCACATGCTGACGGCGCTGGCCATCTGGAACTCGGCTTTGGTCGCCTGGATCGTCGCTCTCGCCGACTTGCGCCGACGCGAAAAGCTGCGTCGCAGTGACAGCAACTCGTCACCTCTGCCGCAGTGGCCCTGGTTGTATGCGGCCGGCTGGCTTCTGTTGGCGCTGGCTTGGTGGGCGCCGGTGGGCTGGAGCTTGGCGCTGGTGTATCTGCATCCGCTGATCGCTCTGTGGTTCCTGGACCGCGAGTTGAAACGACGCAACGTCGCGTGGCTGCCGGCCTATCGCCGCGCGCTGACCGCTCTGCCATGCTTGCTGGTCGGGCTCTGGGCCTTGCTTTGGAACGCTCCGGACCTGCCGGGCGACGACCTGCTCAGCCTGCAGATCACTCGGCATGCCGGTCGCGGCGTGGTGCCGCTGGTTTCGACTCAGCTGTTGGTCGCCACGCACGTCTTTCTGGAAATGCTGCACTATGCGGTGTGGTTGTTGGCGATTCCGTCGGTGGGCGTGAAAGGCGCCTGGTGGAGCGTCGGGCGGATCCCGCTGGCTCGAAAGTCGTCGCCGTGGCGGGTCGCCGTGTCGTTGGTGCTCGGTGGCGGGCTGCTGGCAGTCGCGCTGTTCTGGGCGGGATTTCTGATCAACTATCCGCTGACTCGCGACGTCTATTTCAGCGTGGCCATTCTGCACGTGCTGGCCGAGGCGCCATTTCTGTTGCGGTTGCTTTGATGGACCCGGCCGAGCTGAACCTTTGGAAAGCGCTGCTCTGGGGCTACCCGATCACCGTGGCGCTGGAGGCGCCCATCCTGCTGACCGCGCTCGCCCCGCGGCACGGCTGGCGACAGCGGTGGTTCGCGAGCTGCTGGTTGACGGCCTGCTCGTATCCGATCGTCGTGATTGTCCTGCCCATCTTGATGGCGGGGAGTTCGCGACTCGCTTACCTGGCCGTGGCCGAGACGTTCGCGCCACTATCGGAATGCCTGCTGTTCTACGCGGCCTTCCCGAATCTCAGCGGCGATCGGGCCAGCGCGGGCGAAGCTGCCGTCGATGGCGGCGCGACGGGCCGGTTCGGGTCCACCACCTGGCGCAGGGATGGCCTGGCGATCATCGCCGCCAATCTCGTGTCGTTCCTCAGCGGCGAGATCTGGTGGAGCCTGCACTGAGCGGAGCCGATGCTCTGATGTCGCCACTGCCTCCGGGCTCAAGTCACCGCCGTTGATCAAACGGCTGCGAAGCTCGTATCCCTCGCTTACGCTTCGGGTTTCCTTAGCGGCCGACGCGGAAACGCTCGGGATCGACGAGCGGTGGCTCGTTGCACATCAGCTGTGCGAGCAGCACGGCGGTGCCGGTCGATAGGGTGAGGCCGTTGCGAAAGTGGCCTGCGGCGACGAAGATTCGCTCGAGGTGCGGAGCGCGGCCGAGATAGGGGAAGCCGTCGAACGCGGCTGGGCGAAGCCCCGCCCAAGTGCGCTCCACCTCGGCTTCGCGTAGCGCCGGCGCCAGCTCATAGGCGAACCGTGTCAGCTCGGCGATCGCCTCGGGAGTTGTCGATTTGTCGAAGCCAACTTCCTCCTCGGTGGAGCCCGCCAGCACTCGCCCGTCGCGTCGCGGCACCAGATACCGCGGGCCCTCGTTGAGCGTGTGTGTGATGATGCGCTCGGGCAGCCGCAGCAACGCGATCTGGCCTCGCACTGGATAGAGGTCCGGCGTCCAGTCGCAGGCGGCCAGCAACTCGCGGCTCCACGGCCCCGCTGCCACGCAAACCTGGCTGCCTTGAAACGCCTCCTGCGCGGTGCGGCAGACTCCCTGTTCGAGCTCGAGCGACACAACCGGTGCTTGCGGGCGGATGGCGACGCCAGCTTGCTGACAGGCCTTTGTCAGCGCCTGCAAGTGATGGGGATTGCGAACTTGTGCCTCGCGCGGCAACCGGCACGCTCCGCGCAGGCTGTCGCTGCTCAGCGCCGGCTCGAATTGCAGCACCTCGTCCGGCTCGAGCCAGCTGCAGTCCAGCCCCGCTTCCCCGCAACTGCGTTGCCAGGCTCGCAGCGACGCGCGCTCGCCGGCGCTGCGGGCGAGATAGAGGGCGCCGTTGACGTGAAAGCCGTTGTCGATTCCCGTGGCTTCCCGCAGCCGCTGTGCCCATTGCTCGTGAAGCCCGCGGCTGGCTGCCATCAGCTGCTCCAGCGCGTCGTCGGTGTCGGTGGGCACATCGGGCAGCATCCCCGCTCCGGCCCAAGATGCCTCCCGGCCAGGCTCGCCTCGCTCCAGCAGACAAACCTCTCGTCCGCGGTTGGCCAGCTCCCAGGCAATCGAGAGTCCGATCACACCTCCTCCCACGATCACCACGTCGTGTTGCTCACACATCGCCAAATTGCTCTTGAGGAATGGAATCGATGAGTTCGCGCAGCGCGGCGAACTCCGGCAACGCGACACGCGAAACATCGTGCAGCTCGTCGCGCAGCCGCGCCAAGTCGGCAGGCTCATCGACATCCTGCCATGCCGGGCAAAGGCCCGTGGTGATGCCTCGCTGTCGAGCCAACTCCAGCGTCCGCGACAAAACTTCGTTGTCGCCCCAGCGAGGCAAGTCGAACACGGCGGGCGCGCCGTGGCGGGCGGCAATCAGGTAATAGCCGCCATCGCCCGCGGGGCCCAGCACGAGTTGATGGTCGTTGAGCATTTCGAACGCCCGCTCGATGTGGCCGAGCGGCACGGTGGGGCAGTCGGCGCCAAGCAGCATGACGGAGGCGTGTCCGGCGTCAAAGCCGGCGCGAAAGTAGTCCGCCATCCGCGCGCCCAGATCGCCGTCGCACTGTGGGCGGAGCTCCCATTTTGGAGCGAGGGGAGCGAGGGGCCGAAAGGCGTCGACGGACTCCGGCGGGGCAAAGCCGATTTGTCGCGTCGCCACCACGTGGCTCAGCCGCTGCACCAACGTCGTGAGAAAACACTTGGCGAGGTCCGCGGCCGCCGCGTCGCCGATGGACTTGGCCAGGCGAGTCTTGACGTGTCCGGGGCGCCAGTGCTTTGCGAAGATGCCGAGTTGCCGGGGCAGCAGACTCATCGCATCAGCCGTCGCAGCAGCACCTCGTTGATCCGGCCGCGGAATCTCACACGACCATTGATTTCCACGACGGGCACGCACTCGGTGAACTTTTCTCGCAGTTGGCGGCCCTCGTCCGTGTCCTCGTCGATGTCGACCAGCGAGACGGAAACGCCATACTGTTGAAGCAGGGTCACTGCTTCGTCGCAAAGATGACAGTTCCGGCGAGTGTAGACGATCGCGTTCATAGTGACGCCCATTCACGAGGAGCCGGGGCGGCTGGAGTTTGCCAAGGAAACCCGAAGCGTAAGCGAGGGATCGAGTCGAAAGCGATGGTAGTTGGTCAGAAACCGCAGGGGTACGCTGGCGACGCGCCGACAATGAACACGGGGGAGCAATGGGACGACGGGGCAACGCATCGCGAGGATTCTATGGATTTGACGGGCAAAGTACAGGGGCGCCCCCGTGCCCGGGGAGGCGGCTTGTGGCGATTCGGAGGGCAGATTGGTACTCTGAATACTGACAGCTTGCTGATCAACGGCCTGCAAAGTCTGTTGAAACCCAACCTGCCGGGGCCGATTCCCTTCAAACGAGCACTCGACTTCGTTCCATGGCCAATTTGACTCCCAACCAGTTCCTCTCCCTTGTGGAGAAAAGCGGTTTGGTGGAGGCCGAGGTCCTGGAGCAGCTGCAGAGAGAGTTGGAAGAGCGCCCCGTTGAGGGTGCCGCCGAGTTGGCGGATCGGCTGATTGAAGCAAAGTTGATCACCCCATGGCACGCCGAGTCGCTGATGCGGAAGAAGTACAAGGGCTTCTTCCTCGGCAAGTACAAGCTGTTGTCTCACATCGGCACGGGGGGCATGAGCAGCGTCTATCTGGCGGAGCACTCGATTTCCCACCAGCCGCGGGCGATCAAGGTGCTGCCCAAGAGTCGCGTGAACGATCGCTCCTACCTGCAGCGATTTCACCGCGAGGCGAGAGCGACCGCGCGACTTGACCATCCCAACGTCGTCCGCGCTTACGACGTGGACCACCAGGGCATGCAGCACTACATGGTGATGGAGTACGTGGTGGGGGAGGATTTGTTGACGATCGTCAACAACCAAGGCCCGTTGGATTTTGAAATTGCAGCCGAGTACGTCGCTCAGGCGTGCGCCGGTTTGCAGCACGCTCACGACGCCAACTTGATCCATCGCGACGTGAAGCCGGCGAACCTGTTGCTTAGCAAGGATCAAGGCACGATCAAGATCCTCGACCTCGGCCTGGCGTTGTTCTCGGAGGACGACAACGCCTCGCTGACCATTGCCCACAACGAGAACGTCCTGGGCACGGCCGACTATCTGGCGCCCGAGCAGGCGATCAATAGCCACGGGGTGGACTCGCGGGCGGACATCTACGGCCTGGGCTGCACCTTCTATTTTCTGCTGACCGGGCGGCCGCCGTTCCACGAGGGCACGCTGGCACAGCGGATCGCGCGGCATCAGTCGCAAGAGCCGGAGCCGATTAGCAAGCTGCGCCCCGACGTGCCGCCCGAGTTGGAGCGAATCTGTGCGCAGATGATGCGCAAACGCCCGGAGGATCGGATTCAGACGGCGGCCGAGGTGCAGCAATTGCTCTACCACTGGCTGGAGTCGCGCGGCGTCAGAGTGGCTCGCGACACCTCCAGTGACACGAATCTGCCACTTGTCCGCAGCCGCAGCGCGGCGCGCGGAGAGGCTGCCGGCGCGCGAAGCGAGGTTGCGCCGGCGGACCCGGTGGCGGACTCGGTGCCCGTCAATGTTCAGGTTGCCGCCCCAGCGCCGTTGCCGGTTGTCGCGGTGGACGGCGACGCGCGCCGAGCCCGCGCGGGCAGTGCCGGTCCCAAGGCGAAGCCGATCGTGGCGGGGCCTCCTGCCGCGGAGACGCGTCCATCGGCGCAGGCACAGTCCGGCCTGCCGACCGTGATCGTCGATACGGGCGCCGAGGACACGACGGTCACCGACAGCAACATTAACCTCGACCTCCGCGTGCCGGCTCCCGGGGCGAGCCCCCGCTCGAGTTCCCGAGTCCGCCGCGCCAAGTCGCGCCGCGTGCCCGTTTGGGTATGGGTGCTGGTTGGATTGGCCCTGGCCGGAGTCATTGTGGCCATCGTGGTGTCCGCCAACCGCGGTGGCAGTCGCAATGTTCCCTCGCCGAGCAAGGAGGCGCCCGTTCGGCCCGGTGAGCGGCCGTCGACCGTCTAAAAGGAAACCCGAAGCGTTAGCGAGGGATTGGCAGCTCAGTCCCGCCTGATAGGAAACCCGAAGCGTTAGCGAGGGATCGGCAGCTCAGTCCCGCCTGATAGGAAACCCGAAGCGTTAGCGAGGGATCGGCAGCTCAATCCCGCCTGAAGTAAGAGAATCGCCTTGCCCGTATCGTGCCCCCAGGACTCGTTGCTCTTGCTGCCTCGCCAACAACGCGGGGGCAGACGCGCCGCCGTGGTGATGCTTTGCCTGATCTCCATGGTTGGCAGCGCTACGCCGCCCGTTTCCATCGCGGGCGACACGCCTGCGGAGGACGCGGCGTTTTATTTGCGTGAGATCAAGCCGCTGTTGGGTCGCAAGTGCTACGCCTGCCATGGCTCGCTGCGGCAGGAGTCGAATCTGCGAGTCGATACCGTGGAGTGGATGCGGCGCGGTGGAGACGGCGGGCCCGCGATTTCGCCGGGCGTGCCGGCAGGACTATTGTTGGAGCGTGTGGCCGCGGACGAGTCGGAGCGGATGCCGCCCGCTGGCGAGCCGCTGACGGCGGACGAAATACGGGCGTTGCGACGCTGGGTGCAGCGTGGCGCCGCAGCTCCGCGTGACGAGGCGCCGCAGCCCTCGCCCGAGACACATTGGGCGTTCCAGCCGATCGCCCAACCCAAGCCGCCAGCCCCGGCAGAGTTCGGGATGCCCGCTCCGTCGATCCACCACCCGGTCGATGCGTTCGTGCGCTGGCGACTGCGCCAAACAGGTCTTGAGCCCTCGCCGCCCGCCTCGCCGTTGAGTTTAGTGCGTCGGCTGTTTTTCGTATTGCATGGCCTGCCGCCGACCGCCGAGCAGGCTCGCTTCTGGACGGAACGTCTCACGGCCGATCGCGAGCGCGCCGTGCCGGCGCTCGTCGACGTGCTGCTCGCGTCACCTCGGTATGGCGAACGGTGGGGGCAGCACTGGCTGGACCTCGTCCGTTACGCGGATACGCACGGCTTTGAGGTCAACACGCCGCGACCCCATGCCTGGCCTTATCGCGACTATGTGATCCGCGCGTTCAATGAGGACCGGCCCTATGGCCAGTTCATCACGGAGCAACTCGTCGGCGACCAGTCGGGCGAGGACGCGGCGACGGGCTTTCTCGTGGCGGCGGCGGTGCTGCTGCCGGGGCAGATCGGCAAAGACGACGCCTCCAAACGGCTGGCTCGACAGGATTCGCTCGACGAAATCGTGGTGGGCGCCTCCGCCACATTGATGGGGTTGACGGTCGGCTGCGCGCGATGCCACGAGCATAAGTTCGACCCGATTTCACAGCGAGACTATTACTCGCTACAGGCGTGCTTTGCGGGCGTCGAATACGGCGACCGCCCGCGGCGCGACGACGAGGCTCGGGAGCGGCAGAGGCGCCGCGAGACGATCGAGCGACAGCTCGCCGAACTGCGCGGCGAGCTCGAGCTGCTGCGGCCGCCGGCGACCTCGCTGCCAACGTTGGTGATTGATGACGAGGACGCGTCACATACTACGCATTTGAAGAAGAAGAACGGACACGGCGCCAATCCCGCCGGCGCCGGCCGCGGCTATCGCGATGACCAGGGCGGCGCCGACCGCGAGCCGAACCTGAGCGGAGGACGCTACACCTGGTGGGACAACGTGGCCGGCGAGGATGTCTTCACCTGGAACCCCGGCGCCAACGGCCGCTTTCGACTCTGGATCTCCTGGGGCGTGCACGGCAGCGGCGTGCACACTCGCGATGCCCGCTATGTGCTCGATGCCGATGGCGACTTGGACACGCGGGACGACCAGCGCGAAGTGGCGCGGGCCGACCAATATCGCTTCGCCGGGCAGACGGAGGGCGACTCGGAACGCACGCCGTTGTGGAGCGGACTGCAATATGCTGGCGAGCACGAGTTTCACGGCGACACGCGCGTGGTGCTTCGCGGCGGCAGCACGAACACGGGCATCACGGCCGATGTGATCGTGTTGCAAGCGGTGGCCACTGCGGACGCCGAGGCGTTGTCGCCGGGCTCCCCCGCGCCACGGTTGCGCGAGCCGGTCAACCCGCGGCTGAACGTCGAGCGGTTTGCGCCGCGAGAGGCGAAGTTCATCCGCTTCACGACACAGGAGACGATCGACGACAACCGTCACCAGCCTTGCATTGACGAGCTCGAAGTTTTCGCCGCGGGCGCCCCCAACGAGAACATCGCGCTGGCGTCACGAGGTGTCAGGGCGACGTCATCGGGCAACTATGCGGAGACCGGCAAGCATCAGCTCAAGCACATCAACGATGGGCGGCATGGCAACAGCCACAGCTGGATCTCCGATCAGTTCGGCGGCGGCTGGGTGCAGCTCGAGCTGCCCGATCCGCAGCAGGTCGATGCGATTCGCTGGGGCCGCGATCGGGAGCAGAAGTTTAACGATCGGCTGCCGGTCCGCTATCGGATTGAGACTTCGTTGGACGGCGAAAGCTGGCAGTTCGCGGCGTCGTCTGTCGACCGTCTGCCGATCGGCACTCCGCACGATGGCGTGGCGCTTTGGCTTCGCCGCTTGCAGGGAGATGGCGGAGGCGACAGCAACGCAGCCAACGCGAACGGCGTGGCGTTGCTGGCAAAGCAGTTGGGCACGCTCGAGCGGCAGCGCGAGCAGCTTGGCGAAGACCCGTTGGTGTATGCGGGAGTGTTTCGCAGTCCCGACACCACTTGGCTGCTGCGGCGCGGCGACCCGGAGCAGCCCGGCGACGTCGTGTCGCCCGGCACGCCGAACGGTCTGTTCGGCAACGTGCTGCCGCCGGTGGTGCTGTCGCCCGAAGCCAGCGACGTCGACCGTCGCCGAAGCCTCGCCGCTTGGCTGACGCATGGCGACAATCCATTGACCGCACGGGTGATCGTCAACCGCGTGTGGCAGCAGCTGTTTGGGCAGGGGTTGGTGGCGACGCCGAGCGACTTTGGGCTTCGCAGCGCTCCGCCGACGCACCCCGAGCTGCTCGATTTCTTGGCGTCCGAGCTGCATCGCAACGGCGGCTCATTGAAGCAACTGCAACGTTTGATTCTGACATCCGCCACTTTCCAGCAGGCGTCGCGCGTCGATCCGCGTCAGCAAGAGATCGACGCCGACAATCGACTGCTTTGGCGTTATCGTTCCCGTCGGCTGGAGGCCGAGGCGATTCGCGACAGCATGTTGCTGGCCAGCGGCCAGCTCAATTTCGAGGCGGGCGGACCCGGCTTCAACTTCTTCCAAAGTCGGGGCGGGCTGTCCGGCTTTCCGCCGTTGGATAAGTTCACCGGCGCCGAGCTGCGGCGGATGATCTATTCGCACAAGATTCGCATGGAGCAGGTTCCCGTGTTCGGGGCCTTCGACTGTCCCGACGCCGGCCAGCCCGCGCCGCGCCGAAGCCAGTCGACGACGGCGATTCAAGCGTTGAATTTGCTGAACAGCGACTTTGTGCATGAGCAGGCGGTGGCGATGGCGTCGCGCTTGGTCCGTGAATCTCGCAATTCCGAGAATGAGGCCATCGGCCAACAGGAGGCCGCCGTCAAGCAGGCCTTCCGCCGTTCGCTGGGGCGAGCACCGAGTGACAGAGAATTGTCTGCTGCCGTGTCGGTGGCGCAGGAGCACGGGCTGGAAACGTTGTGCCGCGTGCTGTTCAACACCAACGAGTTTTTGTTTGTTCCCTGAGGGATGAGGATGTTTGGCCGCAAGCCTAAATTGGCGCCGTCGTTCGGCAGCCCCTGGTTGGACAGGAGCAGCCGACTGAAACCGATGCCGTTACTTGATCGGCGCCGATTCTTGGCCGAGACGGCCACCGGCCTGGGCGCGATTGCCATGACGTCGTTGTTGGCCGACGAGGGCCTGCTGCCGGCGGCTCGGGGCGCCGAGGTCGAGTTTGACGCGGCGCGCCCGCACGCCGCGCGTTCGTCGCACTTTGCGGCGAAGGCCAAGAACGTGGTCGTGATCTTCTGCGCCGGCGCGTGCAGCCAGTTGGAAACCTATGACTACAAGCCCGAGCTGATCAAGCAGGACGGCAAGCCGCTGGTCGGCGGACCGGCCGTGACGTTTCAGGGACCGTCGGGCGATTTGGCTCGACCTCAGTACGAGTTCCGACCGCGCGGCGAGTGCGGCAAGATGGTCTCGGACCTGATCCCGGAGCTGGGCGGAATTGTGGACGACATCGCCTTCGTGCACTCGCTGACCGGCAAGTCGAACACCCACGGTCCGGCCGAAAACTTCCTTTCCACGGGCAATGTGCTGGACGGCTTTCCGAGCATCGGCGCTTGGGTCACTTACGCGCTGGGAACCGAGAACCAAAACTTGCCGGCGTTTGTGGCGATCCCCGATCCCCGCGGTGTGCCGCAAGCCAGCGTCAACAACTGGGGCCCGGGATTTCTGCCCGCCGTGTTTCAGGGCACGCCGTTCAATTCCAGTCAGCCGATTCGCAATTTGGAGCCGCCGTCAGGCGTGGGCCCCGGGGCAGACGCGGCAGCCAAGACATTGCTTCGGCAGCTGAACGACGAGCACCTGCGGCAGAACCCGGCGGACGGCGCGTTGGCCGCGAGGATTGCCAGCTACGAGCTCGCCGCGCGGATGCAGTTGTCGGTGCCCGAGATCACGAATTTGGCAAGCGAGTCGCCTCAGACGTTGAAGATGTACGGCGCCGACTCGAAGAACGAGACCAAGGCGGCGTTTGCACGAAATTGCATCTTGGCGCGAAGGCTGCTCGAAAACGGCGTGCGCTTCGTCCAATTGTTCAACGGCGCCTACGCCAGTGGCGGGAAGCTCAATTGGGACGGACATCAGCAGCTCCGCGAACAGTACGACGTTCACGGCGAGATTCTCGATCAGCCGGCGGCGGCTCTGTTCCGCGATCTCAAGCAACGTGGCATGCTGCAGGAGACGCTCGTCGTGTGGTGCACCGAGTTCGGCCGGATGCCGATGTTCCAGAAGGGCGCCAAGGGGCGCGATCACAACCCGCAGGGGTTTACGGCTTGGCTGGGCGGCGCCGGGGTCCGAGGTGGCGCTAGTTACGGCGCGACCGACGAGCTCGGGTTCAAAGCCGTGGAGCAGGTCTCGTCGGTCCACGACCTCAACGCGACCATCTTGCACCTGCTCGGCCTCGACCACACGCGACTGACGTTTCAGCACAACGGTGTCGATCGCCGACTGACGGATGTGCATGGTCACGTGCTAGAGCCGCTGTTGTCGTGAAGCCTGGATGCCCGTCTGCGGGGCTGATTTCTCTCCCGTCGGCGGAAGAACGCTGTTACACTGTTTTGATTGATCGACTGGTCTACCGGGCCTCACAAGGGTCGCCTGCGATGGAGGCCCGACCGGTCATCTCCCACCAACTGACAGAGGGGTTCATGCACCATCCATCCATCTCCCGCCGCGCGGCGATTCAAGCTGGCGGAATTGGCTTGTTGGGAATGGGGATGAATCACCTCCAGGCCCTGCGCGCCGAGGCCGTGCCGACGGCCCCGCGCACGACGGCCAAGTCGTGCATCTTCATCTTCCTTTCCGGCGGGCTTGCTCAGCACGATAGCTTCGACATGAAGCCGGACGCGTCGGATGAGATACGCGGCGAGTTCCGCCCAACTTCGACCAAGACACCCGGCATTCAGATTTGCGAGCACTTGCCGATGTTGGCCGAGCGCAGCGAGCACTGGTCGTTGTGCCGGTCGCTGACGCATCCGTCCAACGAGCATTCGGCGGGCCACTGCATCATGCTGACGGGGCGATCCAGTTTGCCGCCCGGTTTCAATCCCAGCCAGCCGCTGCCGACCGACTTCCCGTCCATCCCTGCGATTGCCGGCGCGGTCACTCGGCCACGCAACAACCTGCCGCCGGCGATCGTGTTGCCCGAGCGATTGGTGCATCGCACGGGCCGCGTGATCCCCGGCCAGTTCGGCGGCATCATGGGCTCGCGGCGCGATCCGTGGTTCATTGAGGCGTCTTCATTCCACACCCAATTCTATGGCGCCTTCCCCGAGTACAGCTTCGACCATCAAGAGCGGTCCGGCAAAGACAGCCGCACGTTCGAGGCGCCCAGTGTGCACTTGCCGGAGTGGCTGCCGCGCCCGCGACTCAATTCACGGCTCGACCTGATCAACCAGATCGAAGGTCAGCAGAAGCAGCTGGACCAACTGGCCGAGACGGAGGACCTGGATCGGTTCCGAGCCGCCGCCACCAGTCTGCTCACGCATCCCAAGGTGAAGTGGGCATTCGATGTGACTCGCGCCGAGGACGCGGTTCAGGATCGCTACGGCCGCAACGCATTCGGTTGGTCGCTGTTAATGGCTCGGCGGTTGGTCGAGACGGGCGTCAACCTCGTGCAAGTGAACCTGGGCAACAACGAGACCTGGGACACGCACGGCAACGCCTTTCCGCATTTGAAAGATCGGCTGTTTCCGCCAACCGATCGCGCGTTGTCCGCGCTGTTGGACGATTTGCGCGAGAGCGGAATGCTCGATGACACGCTGATTGTGGTGGCCGGCGAGTTCGGGCGAACGCCCAAAATCTCGCTCTTGCCGCAGCACTATGCGGCGCCCGGCCGCGATCATTGGGGCGCCGTGCAAAGCGTGCTGCTTGCCGGAGGCGGAGTGCAGGGCGGCCGTGTGATCGGCGCCTCGGACAACATGGGCGCGTTTCCCGCCAACGATCCGCAGAAGCCCGAGAATCTCGCCGCGACCATCTATCGTGCGCTCGGACTCCCCAAGACCACCGCATGGTATGACGAGCTGGAGCGGCCGCATTTCATCTACCACGGCGAGCCGATTCCCGGTTTGCTTTAGTCTTCGGTAGCCTTGTCGCAACCGGTGGCGATGTGTCGTGCCCGGTGGCGATGTGTCGTGGATATGTCAGTGTGCTGCCGGCGCGTGTTTTGGTTTGGCGCCATGGGTATGTCACATTTTGTGGCGGCGTTCATTGAAGGTCCCTGCGATGAAGAAGGCCTTCAGCCTTCAATGAAGTTCGGGGGTTGACGATGAGCGAACCGGCTACCCGGGGCGGCGCTGCGCTCTGCCCCGGGCTACGGTGAGGTAGGCCTTCGGCCTACGATGAGTGCTTGGGATGGTAGGAGAAATGGTCACGTACCCAGGGCGGCGCTGCGCTAGCCCTCGAGCTACGGTGAGGTAGGCCGTTGGTCTTCAATGAATGTTTTGGACCGGCTACCCGGGGCGGCGCTGCGCTCTGCGCCGGGCTACGTTGAAGTAGGCCTTCGGCCTACGAATGCTCCGTAGCAATGTGACAAACTCGTGGCGCCAAACTCCGCTGAGCCGAACCGCTGTGCCAACTCTATGTCACCTTGTGAGAGGAGCTTGCCCGGCGGCAGACTGGCTGGTGATGATGCGATCGGCGAGCTGTTCGAGCGACTCGCCGGGGAACCGGCGTTGTAGGGTCTTGAGCAGCAGGCCGTCATCTTGGATCTTTTCGGCAACCATGCGACGTCGGATCACGGCTGGGTCGTTGGAGCCATAGCGGCGCTCCATCACTTCCCGCAGGGCCTGGTAGCGGTCGCTGGAGAACAAGGTGTCAACGCCGTGTCCGCTGCTGGCTCGCGCCAGCACCGCTCGACGCTGCACCTTTTCGTCGATCATGGCGTCGGTGAATTGGTAGTCTAACGCAGCGTCGACTTTGGCGAACAGCTCGTCATCATGTTTCAAGAGGACGGCGATGGCGCGCTGTTGCTGGTCGCGTGTCGAGGCGGGGTCCTCAAGCACGGTGTCCGCAATGACCAACTGCGGCAAGGCAGCGATCTTCTCCGGCAGCTCCAAAATGGCGGGGCGTTTGTATCCCGTGTGCAGGCCGATCCAGGTGAAGAAGGCGCCGCAGCAGATGCCCATGATGAACTTGCCGGCGCCATCGCTCGTCTTCTCTGCCATCGGATACGCTCCCTGAGGAATCTCACTTCACTCCGCTCTCCCTACGCACTTCCTACGCACTCCCTCCGCGCGACGGGAGCGTAGCGAAACGGGGCGATCGGGCCAATGCGAAAGTCATCGCAGGGCAGGCCAGCCGGCGACGTTTCCTGCGGGAATCGCGGCATCGCGGTGTTACCATGTCCCGATTCGGTGCGAACGCAGGCTGGAAGGGGGGCAGGGAAAGATGCCATAATGGATCCTTGAAGATTCCCGCCTCCTGCACGCCTCCAGCTTGTTGCCATGACTTGTCTGCCGGATCCTCCGCACTTTTCGTTGCGATTAGGTCGCGCCCGCGGACGTTCGGCCTGGGTCCTCGGGGGGCTGGCGGCGCTGTTGTTGGCGAGCGTGGCGACGGCATCCGACGGAGATTCGCCGTCGCGCGAGGATGTGGCGTTTTTCGAACGGCACGTGCGCCCGCTGTTCATCGAACATTGTTACGAGTGCCATTCGGAGCAAGCCGGCGAGCAGCAGGGCGAGCTGCTGTTGGATCGCCGATCGGGCTGGCTCAAGGGCGGCTCGAGCGGCAAGGCGGTCGTGCCGGGTGACGTCAATGCGTCACTGTTGATCAAGGCCGTCCGCCACGCGTCGGACGAACTGCGGATGCCGCCGACGGGCAAGCTGAGCAGCGCGCAGATCGCCTTGCTCGAGCAGTGGGTGTCTCGCGGTGCGCCGGGACCGGCCAAGGATCTGGGCGACACCTCCTTCTCGCGGCTCGGCGACCAGGCCTATCTGTTTGGCGAGGCAGGCGGCCATTGGGCGTTTCGGCCGGTGCGCCGCGACAAGGCGCCGGAGAATGAACTGCCGGGCTGGAGCCAACACGAGATTGATCGCTGGGTGGTCGCCGGGCTGGCCAAACGCGAGCTGGCGCCGTCGCCTCGCGCCAACCCGCCAGCGCTGCTGCGACGTCTGCACTACGACCTCACCGGATTGCCGCCCAGCATGACCGAGGTGCGTCAGTTCGAGGCGGAGCTTGCCGAGAGCGGCGCGAAGGCCGACGAGGTGATTGCGGCGGTCGTCGATCGCCTGCTCGCGTCCACCGCGTTCGGCGAGCAGTTCGGGCGGCTGTGGCTGGACGTAGCTCGTTATGCCGACACCGACAGCGCTTACCGGCCGGACACGCGCACGCCGCACTATTTCCCGTTCGCATTCACTTATCGCAACTACGTCATCGAGTCGTTCAACGCAGACAAGCCGTTTGACCAGTTTGTTCGCGAGCAGCTTGCGGCCGACTTGATCTGTGACGAGCCGAATGACCCACGCCTGGCGGCGCTGGGATTCTTGACCGTCGGGCCGCATGCCAACCGCGCTCAGGACGAGTCGTTGGACGATTGGATCGACCTCACGACGCGCGGGCTGATGGGGCTCACAGCCGCGTGTGCCCGCTGTCACGATCATAAGTTCGAGCCGATCCCGACGGCGGATTACTATTCGTTGCGAGGCGTGTTCGCCTCCGTGCGGCGGCTCAGTCCGCTCGATGAGACGACGCAGCCGTTGTTGTCGGACTATCGGCCTGCCGAAGAGGACCGGCTGGCCTATGAGCGGGAACGGGCCAAGATCGAGGCCAAAATCGGAGGCGCGGGCAACTCCAAGGCCAAGAACAACAATCGCCCGATTGCGCAGAAGATTCGCGAGACGGAGCTGGCCGAGTTGCTGCTGCGGCATCCCGGCGCGCCGGCGCGGGCGATGGTCGTGCGCGAACTGCCTCGGCCGGCTTCTGCTTTCGTGATGATCCGGGGTTTGCCCGGCAACCGGGGCGAGACGGTGCCGCGACGGTTCCTGCAGGTGCTGGACCCCGAGCAATCGCCGTTCACCGACGACAACAGCGGTCGCTTGGCGCTCGCTGACAAGATTGTCTCGCCCGACAATCCGCTGACTTCGCGCGTGTTGGCGAATCGGGTTTGGGGCGCGCTGATGGGGGCTCATCTCGTCGCCACGCCCTCCGACTTCGGCTTGCAGGGCGCGGCCCCGAGCCACCCGGAGTTGCTCGATCATTTGGCGTCCTATCTGGTGGACGAAGGGTGGTCGGTGAAGCGGCTCGTGCGACACATCGTCACCTCGCGCGCCTATCAGCAGCGCAGCGCGCACCGCGAGGACGCGGCAATGGTCGACCCGGAAAACTCGCTGGGTTGGCGGGCTCAGCGCAAGCGGCTGGAGTTCGAGCAGTTGCGGGACTCCATGCTGCAAGTCTCTGGCTCGCTGGAGCCGGGCCAACGCAGCCGCGCCGCGCCGCTGCTGGGCGATGGCTCCGAGCCGTACTCGAAACGTCGCTCGATCTACGGCTATATCAATCGATTCAATCTCGATCCGACCCTGCGCGTTTTCGACTTCGCCAATCCGATGCAATCGCAGGGGACGCGCGTCGAGAGCATTGTGGCGCCGCAGGCGTTGTTCACGATGAATTCGCCGTTCGTGATCGACCAGGCGATCGCGTTGACCGAGCAGCCACTGTTCGGCGAGGCGAAGTCGGATGAGCAACGCGCCGCTGCGCTATTTCAGCTGACGCTGCAGCGCGAGCCGCACCAGCTGGAGACGGCTCGCGTGCTGCGGTTCATCGAGCTTCAGCAACGCTTCTTTCCGGACCCCAAACGCAAACGGCCAAGTCGGATTCAGACTCCGTGGCCGCTGGTGGCGCAGTCGCTGCTGATGAGCAACGAGTTTCAATACGTCGATTGATTGGGCGGCGGCCGGCCGAAGGACTTTGATCGACACCCTTACGAACTGCTGACGAGACCAGAATGACCCGCATCGAACCCTCTGCTGCCTTGCGTGGCGCCATGCCGTTGTTCGGCCAAGAGAGCTCGCGCCGTCAGTGGCTTGCCCGGGCCGGCTGCGGGTTGGGCTCGCTGGCGATGGCCGGCATGCTGTCGGCCGCCGAGTCGCCGCTGGCGCAGCGCGAGTCGCACTTCGCGCCCCGGGCTCGGCGGGTGATTCATCTGTTCATGAATGGCGGCCCGTCGCAGATCGACACGTTCGATCCCAAGCCGCACTTCGCCAAATTTGACGGCAAGCCGCTGCCCGACAGCGTCAAGAACCAGTTGCAGCCGACGCAGCGCAATCGCGTGGGCGTTGTGCTCGCCTCGCCATTCAAGTTTCAGCGGCACGGTGAGAGCGGGATGGAGATCAGCGATCTCTATCCGCACGTCGCTCGGCATGCCGACGATCTGTGCGTCGTGCGCTCGATGCAGGGCGAGGTGGCGAACCATACGCCCGGCCTGCTGCTGACAAATTGCGGACACTCCACGCTGGCTCGCCCCAGCTTGGGCTCGTGGCTGTTGTATGGGCTCGGGGCCGACAGCGAGGATCTGCCCGGCTTCGTGGTGCTTTGCCCGAGCGGAATGCCGACGGCTCAGTCGCGAAATTGGACCAGCTCGTTCCTGCCGGGCGTCTACCAGGGCACGCACATCGAGACCGAGGCGGGCGCCAAGCAGCTGATCCCCAACTTGACTCGCAATGACATTCGCGTTGGCACGCAACGCGCACAAGTGGCCCTGACACAGTTTCTGAACCAACGCCACGCAAACCAACGCCCGGAAGACGAGCGGCTGGAGAGCCAAATTCACTCGATGGAGCTCGCGTTCCGCATGCAGAGCGCGGCGACCGAGGTGTTTGATCTCGCCGACGAGCCGCAGCATGTTCGGGACCTTTACGGCGACACGACGCAGGGCCGAAACCTGCTGATTGCGCGACGGCTGGCGGAGCGCGGCGTGCGGTACGTGCAGTGCTACCACGGCGGCGGCCAGCCCTGGGACAATCATGGCTCGATCGTGCCGCGGATCAAGCAACTGGCGGGCGAGTCCGACCAAGCGATCGCCGCGCTGCTGACCGATCTGAAACAACGCGGGATGTTGGATGATACGATCGTGATTTGGGGCGGCGAGATGGGGCGCACTCCGACAACCCAATCCGGAGTCAAGGATCCGAATCGTGTCGGCCGAGATCACCACATCGACGGCTACACCATCTGGCTTGCCGGCGGCGGGTTTGCCGGCGGGAAAGTGTATGGCGCCACTGACGACTGGGGCATGCAAGTCAGCGAGAACTCTGTCGATCTGCACGATTTGCATGCGACGTTGCTTCACCAACTGGGGCTCGATCACAAACGCCTTACCTACCGCTATTCCGGACGCGACTTCCGGCTAACCGACGTCCACGGCCATGTCGTTCACGATCTGTTGAGCTGACGCTCGCGTTCTCGATGGTTGCTCACAATGCATTTCAAAAGCTTCCCGATCGGCAATCGGGTTGATAAAACCAGCAGAAAAACTATTTTCGATTGCGCCAGGGAAGGTTTTTGAAATGCCCTCTATTCTCTTGTGTACATTCCTTGCCACGCCACCTCGATCGAATCCGCTATGAACTCATCCACTTGCCCACGTCTGCTCGCGGTGCTCTTCGGCCTGTCGTGTCTCGTCACTTCGGGACAGGCGGACGAGACGTTGAATCAGCTGACTCGCGCCGAACAACAAGGCGGCTGGCGATTGTTGTTCGATGGGGAGTCGACTCGAGGTTGGCGAAATTATCGCAAGACGGGAGTTCAAGGCTGGGAGGCCAAGTCCGGCGAGCTGGTGCGAGTGGCTGGTGGCGGCGACATCGTCACCGACGACGAGTTTCAGTACTTCGAATTGACGCTCGAGTATCGCATTTCGAAGGGCGGCAATAGCGGAATCATGTTCCATGTTGGCGAGGACGCGCCGGCGCCGTGGCATACCGGTCCCGAGATTCAAGTTCAAGACAACCGAGATGCCCATGACCCGCAACTCGCCGGCTGGCTGTACCAGCTGTACAAGCCGGTCAAGCCGGCGTGGGCGGTGCGTTTTGAAAAGCAAGTGGGATTCAGCTCGCCCGAGGTGGTCGACGCCACACGGCCCGCGGGGCAGTGGAATCAGGTCTACGTGCGAATCGCCAAGCAGCAGTGCGAGGTCGCGGTCAACGGCGTCAGCTATTACTACTTTCGCATGGGCGACGCGGAATGGAATCGGCGCGTGGCCGAGAGCAAGTTCGCGAAGTTTGCCGATTTCGGAAAGCTTGGCAAAGGACATCTCTGTCTGCAGGATCACGGCAACGAAGTCGCTTATCGCAACATTAAGATCCGCGTGCTCCCGGAAGACGGCTCAGTGCCCGATCCCAGCGACGGCGAGCTGGCCTTGGAAGGACGCGAGGCGTTCTCGGACTTGAAGTGGGCCGGCTGGCGCGGAGTGGACGACGGGCGGGTGGACCGCATGCGTCCGATGGTGCTGACGCACGCCGGTGATGGGTCGAAGCGGATCTTCGTCGCCATGCAACGTGGCCCAATTCACGTGTTTGACTCGGCCAAACCCCAGGCCACCAAGCTGTTCCTCGACCTATCGGATCGAGTTCACGATTGGCACAAAGACGACGAAGAGGGGCTGCTTGGGATGGCGTTTCATCCCAAGTATGCGGAGAACGGCCAGCTGGTTGTCTACTACAGCTCGGCGGCAGAGCCGCGGACGTCGATTGTCTCTCGCTTCACCGTCTCCAAGGACGATCCGAATCGGGCCGACCCCGCCAGCGAGACGGTTGTGATGAAGATTCCTCAGCCGTTTTCCAATCATAACGGCGGCTCAATTGCCTTCGGTCACGACGGCATGTTGTACATCGCCTTGGGCGATGGCGGCGGCCGCAACGATCCGATGGGGCACGGTCAGAACCTGGAAACCTGGATGGGCTCCATCTTGCGGATCGATGTGGACCATCGCGATGGCGACCGCAATTACGCGATTCCGAAAGACAACCCGTTTGTCGGCCGGAAGGGCGCCAAGCCGGAGATTTACGCCTACGGCTTCCGGAACATCTGGCGGCTTTCGGTCGATCGCAAAACCGGTCGCCTTTGGCTCGGCGATGTTGGCCAGGATCTTTGGGAGGAGATCAATGTGGTGCGCAGCGGCGGCAATTATGGCTGGAGCGCCCGCGAGTCGATGCACCCGTTCGGCAGTGGAGACGTGACGAATTCCGACTCTGTGGTCGATCCGGTTTGGGAGTACGATCATCAAGTCGGAAAGTCGATCACCGGCGGCGTCGTCTATCGCGGCTCACGGCTGCCCGAACTGCAAGGCAGCTATCTCTACGCCGACTACGTGAGCGGCAAGATGTGGGCGTTGGAGTTCGACGAGTCGACGGGCAAGGCAAAACGCAATATGCGAATTGCCACCGACCGCATGCCGGTGCTGGCGTTCGGCGAGGACGAGGACGGCGAGGTTTACTACTTGCTCTCGACCGTGCACGGTCGCGGCATCTATCGCTTGGAGCGCAAATAGTCGCGACGGGGCCAGGGCCGGGCGCTGCGCGCAAACCTCAATCTTCACAGGCTGGCAGCCTGTGCTACGTCGCGCGCAAATGCCCCGACAGGGGCGACATACATCAGCCCTGGGCGCAAGCCCGGGCTACGGAGGCTCAGGACGACGGATCTGTTGGATGGTCCAGCCGATCGGATCATCCCAGCGATCGTCGATCTCCACGTCATCCTCATAGTCCTGACAGCGGCTTCGGAGTTGTTCGAGCGCGGGCAGAGCTGCGGACGCCCCCGGGCCGATGGCGGCCAACGCATCGAGAATGGCGCGTGGCAGCTCGTCGGGCTCGTCCTCCAGATGACGCGCAAGTGGCTCGGCGGCTTCGGCCGCCGCGGGGCCGAGCTGCTCGAGCGCTTGGGCGACACGCCCCAATGGTCCGGCGTAGCATTCGTCGGGGTCGAACTCTTTGAAACTCTCCATGGCCTCGATCAGCGCCGGCAAACACTCTGCGGCGTGGTCGCGGAAATGTCCCAGCAGGGAGAGCGCGTAGCCGCGTTGCCACATCAGGCCTTCGTCGCCGGGCTGTGACAGTTCGATGAATCGTGCTCGCACGCTGGCGTCCGCGGCGCCGATGCATGCCAGCGCTTCGGCCCCGGCGTGCCAAGTGTCGGGCTCGTCCAAAAGCTGCAGCAGCCGTTGGCAGAGGTCTCGACGGACTTCCGCTCCTAGCGGCGCGGCATGTCGCAATGCAGAAGCGGCGGCGGCTCGGATCGCTGGTCGACGGTGGGTGAGACGTTGCGACAGCGCTGTCACGAGGGTCGGATCGCGCCGAGCGATGGCGCCGAGCGCGACAGCGGCGTCGAAGTGATTTCGAGTCGTGGTGCGATCGAGTTCGCCGAGCAACAAGGCGCCCAGCGATGCCAACTTCTCCAACATGTCCGCATCCGCCATTGTTGGTGCAAGGCGTTCGATCGCCCTGAGGGCGTGTGAGCGAAGCCCGGAATCCGCCAGGCAAAGCGGCAGCAACTCATCGGTCTCGATCAATTCGAGGCTAAGCACTTCAAACACTTGTTGAGCCATGATTCCTGCAGGCGACATCAGCTCTGCGCCTTCAAGCGGCGCGTTGTCGCGGAACGCGGAGCCGATGTAGGCGGCGCTCAAACGAGCCAGCCTCGCCAGCCCTGCTAACGCGCCATCGGCCAGCTGTTCACTCACTTGGTGCGGACCGGCTGGCAGGCCGCGCTGGAGCTTGTCGGCGAGGCGTTCAAATCGGGCGTCGCGGAGTTCGGTGGCCGCATTTTGCTCGTCGATGCGACGGCGCCAATCACTTTGGAGCGACAGCAGATAGGCGACGAGGCGCTCGACGTACGACGGAGCGTCAAAACTCGGGTGTGAAAGCACGCTGCGGACGTCGGCGGCAAACTGACGCGGGCGTTGTTCGAAGTCGAGTGCCGGAGGCGACTCGCCAGGCAACGCATTGGTGTCATCGTTAGCGGCGTTGTTGTCGCTGCCGCTGATGTCGTGTCCCCAACAGGCCATCTCCAACGCCTTGCCCGCGCGATGACGGTCCTGCTCGCTGGGCGCAACCAGCAACAGGAGCCAATGTTCGAGCGGATGGTCGGCGCGGCTGTTCGTCATCTCGTTGCAATGCGGCATTCGAGACGGGAATGTCAAGTACGACAGCATTCTATCACGGCGGGTTCGCGCGTCGGTCGAAAGGCGAGCAATCGGTTGGACTATCCGTAGCGTGGGCATCCTCGCCCGCGAGGGGAGAGCAGCCGCTCGAACGTCTATTTCAAGAGGAGTGAGGCCCACGCGCCGAC
>JAGQPF010000342.1 GCA_020426845.1 Planctomycetales bacterium | reverse complement strand
GTGATCGCTGACGAGGTCATCGAAAACGTGGTCGACGAGGTGACGGAAGACGTCGTCGCGGACGAAATCACCGACACCTCCGACACCACCGAAGAAGTGGTGGATGAGTTGACCGAGGATGTGATCGCCGACGAGGTCATCGAAAACGTGGTCGACGAGGTGACGGAAGACGTCATCGCGGACGACACCTCCGACACCACCGAAGAAGTGGTGGATGAGTTGACCGAGGACGTGGTGGCCGACGAGGTCATCGAGAACGTGGTCGACGAGACGACGGAAGACGTCATCGCGGACGACACCACCGACACCACCGAAGAAGTGGTGGATGAGTTGACCGAGGACGTGGTAGCCGACGAGATCATCGAGAACGTGGTCGACGAGACGACGGAATGCCAGACCGAGGTGACTGACGAAACGACCGCGCCCGATGAGTTGGCGATCGAGGACATCATCACCAGCGTAGTTGACACCACGGACCTCAGCCTGCAGGACGCGGTCATCGAGGTCAACGTTGACGTCGATGTGATCGTTAATGTGGATGTGACGCCTGCGGACGAGACTCCGGTGGACGAGACTCCGGTGGACGAGGCTCCGGTGGACGAGACTCCGGTGGATGAGACTCCGGTGGATGAGACTCCGGTGGATGAGACTCCGGTGGACGAGACTCCGGTGGATGATGCCGAAGTCACACTGGACGCAATCGAACAGGTGCTGGCCGATGATGGCTTTATCCTGATTGCGATGCCGACCGAGGACGTGCAAGCGTTGCTGAATGGGGACTTCACCAACGCCGACTTCTCCGACATGGTGTTGTTGGAGGAGTTGCCCACGTCGGTCGCGGTGGCTGACGAGATGCAGGATGCGGAGTCGAGCGACCCCTGTGACGATCAATCCAGCGACGAGACCACGAGCGAGACGCCCGTCGACTCGGAGACAACGGACGAAGTTGTCGCCGATGACAGCGCGAATGACATCGCCGATGACAGCGCGGACGATCCCGTGGCTGAGGACAACCCGGCCGACGACACTCCGTCGGACACAACGGATTCGCCGACCGACGAGACGACGGAGGTGATCGTCACGGTGGACGAAACGCCTGCGGATGAAACGCCTGCGGACGACTCGACCGATTTGGCCGAAACGACCGACGAGACGTCCGACGAGTCGCTCGCCGACGTGCTCAGTTTCATCGAGATGGTGGTCGGTGACGCCAGCTGGACGCAGCTCTATCTGACCGCAGACCAGCTGGTGCTCACGACGGCCGACATGACGGCGGAAGTCTCGAATCTTGACCTGACGTTGTTCAACGGCGACACGATCACGGCTGTCACGAACGACTCGACGGATGACACGTTGTTGCTCGCCGATTCGGTCGAGACCACCGAGACGCTGGACGACGCGGTGGAGGACGTCATTGATCTCGACGACACCGACGCCGACGACGATCACCATCATCACCACCGCCGGCACCACTGGGACTTTTGGGACCGCTGGGCGGACTGTGTTGACGAGTTGTTTAGCTAAGCCGGCGAGCGGCGAAGCCACAAAGCAGGATGCGAGTGAAACAACAGAGCCGCCAAGCTGGCGATACATAAATTAACAGTCGGCTCTGGGGACCGGCGCGTTTCAGGACGAAACGTAGCCGATTCCGCCGTTTGGAGGCAAGAAACTAAGACTCCCTTATTTGACATTTAAAGAAAGAACTCTTCGTCGCGTTACCGTCGGCAAAACGCTCAGCAGGATGCGAGAGCGGATTGGCGGCATCGTTTCATAAAATCGATTCGATCCCAGGGAGGGGAACGAAATGAGCAGGAAGCTCAAACGAGCTGCGCGCTGCGCAGCCACGCGATCATTGCGTCTCGAGCGTCTCGAGTCGCGCCGTTTGTTGCACGGCGAGTCCGTGGCGCTGCCGGAGTTGCCTGACACGACGGCACTCGCAGCCAGGCATGAAGGCGACGTCTGTTATGCCGAGCCGGCGGCGGATGCGGACGAGATTCCGCCCTTGGTTCTGTCGGCTACGTCGGCTGGAACGTCGGAGCGTGTCGGCGCCGACTCCGCGAGTCAAACACGAGCGCTGGATGCCAATCGCGACGGCAAGATCGACTCCGGCGAGCTGCGGAGCTGGCTGACATGGTGGCGTCAGTCACGATCGGAGTCCGGACCGAGTGCAGAGTCCGGCGTTGCCGAACCGCCAGTCAGCCGGCTTGCCGATGTCCCGGACTATGGGACGGATCGCGACTGGTATCTGAATGCGATTGAAGCGCCCGAGGCATGGGCTGCGGGGCACACCGGCCGAGGTGTCACCGTGGCGGTGATCGACACGGGCGCCGACCTGGCAAACTCGGAGCTGGCACGCCGCCTTTGGCGCAACACCGGCGAGGTGCCCAACAACGGTCGTGACGACGATGGCAACGGCTACGTCGATGACGTCTATGGCTGGGACTTCGTGCACGATGACGCCACGCCACAGGATCGCAACGGCCACGGCACGCATGTCGCCACGTTGCTGGCCGGCAACCGCGACGGGCAAGGTGTCACCGGAGTCGCCTATGGCTCTCGGGTGATGGTGCTGCAGGGGCTGGCTGACGACGGCGGCGGGAACACCCGCGATGTGGCCGAGGCGATCCATTATGCAGTGGACCAGGGCGCCGACATTATCAATCTCAGCCTCAGTGGCGGACCGTCGTCGACGTTGCAGCGAGCAATAGAGTACGCCGGCGAGCATGGCGTGCTCGTGGTGGCCGCGGCGGGCAACAGTTCGGCCTCCAGGGCTGCTGCCCCAGCGTCGCTCAGCGGGTCGCTGACGAACGTGTTGGCGGTGGGCGCCACCGACCGCGAGGGTGACCGAGCGGACTTCAGCAACCTGGCGGGCGGTGCGGTGCAGGTGATGGCTCCCGGAGTGGCGCTACGCGCGGCCGTGCCCGGCGGCTATGCGACCTACAGCGGCACCAGCATGGCGACTCCGCTGGTTTCCGGTCTCGCGGCATTGGCATTGTCGGCCGACCCAAGCCTGACGGCGGAGCAATTGCGGCAGCGGATTGTCGATGGGGCCAGCCATAGCGCGGCCGGGCGGTTCGTGGACGCGGCCGCGACAATTGCCCACCTTTCGTAGCGGGCCGAGAGCTCCCACGGCTTGTTGAAAACACCTACCCGGTGATCGGCGCCGCCGATCATCGGAACAGGTGTTGCTCAGCCGTGGATTTCGACGACATCTCGGTCCTGCACTTCGTAGTCGCCTTTGACGACCGTGCCGTCGTGCACTTGGCTGCCCCACACGCGGGCGTGGCGCAGGCTTTTGACCAAGTCCTTGTGGATTAGCTCCGCAACATCCAACAAGGTGCCGCCTCGCTTGACGGTGAACGGCTTGTCGTAGTCCGGGTCTTTCTTGGTCGGCAGCTTCGTGTAGACGCGCACAACGTCCAATGCTTGAAACACGCGTTCGCGCAGCGTGTCGAGCCCCTCTCCCGTTTGTGCCGAGATCTCGAGCTGCTCGAGATCGGTGGGACAGAACTCCGTCAGCAGCTCGCAGCGTTCGACATAGCCTTCGGCGTCCGACTTGTTTAGGACGAGCAGCGTCTTGGTATAGCTGACGCCGATATCGGACTCGTCGAGAAACGTCTCGCGCGCCAGTCTTGTTTTGGAGTCGGCAAATCGCTTGAGCACTTCTTGGAGTTGTTCTATGCCGTCATCGTTGCCCATATCCGCCATGAGCAAGACGAGGTCGGCGCCGCGCACGAGCCCCATCAGGTTCGGGTCGAGCAAGTCGGCCGTGATGGGCGGCGTGTCGATGACCTGGATCAACACGTCCTCAAACGGCATCATCGCCGGGGCCGGCTCGCGCGTCGTGAACGGATAGGGGGCAACCTCCGGGGTTGCGCGCGTCGTGGCGGCAATCAGCTGGCTTTTACCCGCGTTGGGACCGCCAAGCACAATGACTCGTCCGGCGCCCTGGCGAGGAATCCGCAAGCCGGCGCGGCCGCCTTTCTTGGGCGATTGCAGCTCAATCTTAACCCGGCTGATCTTCTGCTTCAGCTCAGCCTGCAACTTGTCGGTGCCCTTGTGCTTGGGCAACTCGCGAAGCATCTCTTGCAGGCAATCCAACTCCTCCTCGGGCGTGGAGGCGCGGCGATAGGCAGCTTCCGCCTTGTGATACTGATTGGTGAGGTTGGCTGGCATGGGATCTGCTTGCGAGAGCGAGGCTGAGTCAACGCGAGTGCTTTCAAATTGTAAGGAGACGAACTGTGGTTTGAATGGGCGTCCGCGGCAAGTCTCCGAGAATCTCTGCCGGCGACTCGGGGCTTAACCGTCACGGTCCGTTGCTTTCCTTGGGCGCCGCGGACATACTGGGCCGGAATCGGGTCCCTCGTACGACGGACTTCCAGCCCGTCGAGAACCTCCTCGTAATACCGACGGACTGGAAGTCCGTCATATGGATCGCAATATTGAGTCCTATCGCCGCCACCCCGGAATCCCGCCATGAGACGTTCCGACTTGACTCTCCCGCTTGCACTGTTGGTCGCCGCGTTGGCAATGGCCAACTCAACTCTGATCGCCGAGGACGGCTTGGTGTTTCTGCCCAAGAATCCCGATGGCGCCAAGCACATTGTGTTGGTCGCTGGTGACGAGGAGTATCGCACCGAGGAGACGATGCCGATGCTCGGGAAGATTCTCAGCCAGCGGCACGGCTTCAAATGCACCGTGGTCTTCTCGTATGGGCCGGATGGAGCCGAGTACATCGACCCCAACAATCAGCAGGGGCTCCGTGGGCTATCGGCGTTGAAGTCCGCCGACCTGATGCTCATCGGCACTCGATTTCGCCAGCCCAATGAAGAAGAGGCGAGCCACGTCACCGCGTTCCTCAACGCGGGCAAACCGGTCATCGGCATCCGCACGGCGACGCACGCGTTCAACGGCAGCGGTTCGTTCGGCGGCGCACTGGCTTTCGGACAATTCGGACGCAAAATTCTGGGCGAGCAGTGGGTCAGCCACCACGGTGGCCATAAGCGAGAAGGAGCGCGAGGCGTCATCGAAAAGGCGCACGGCGATCATTCGATTTTGCGTTCGGTGGAGGATGTGTTTGCTCCCTCCGATGTCTATGGGGTGACCCATTTGACGGATGCGGATCAGATTCTCATGCGGGGCGCGGTCACGTCATCGTTGGATCCCGCTTCCAAACCGATCGAAGGTCCGAAGAACGACCCGATGCAGCCGCTGGCTTGGCTGCATCATTACACGGCCCCCGACGGCGCCACCCAAGGCACATCGTTCTGCACCACCGCCGGCGCGTCGGTGGATTTTGTCAGCGAAGATCTGCGGCGGATGGTTGTCAATGCGGCCTACCACCTGACCGGCCGCGATGTGCCGGAGAAGGCGGATGTCAGTTTCGTCGATCCCTTCTACCCCAGCTTCTACGGGTTCATTCGCGAGGCGGACTACTGGAAGAAGCATGGACTGCGGCCGGCCGACTTTGGGCTCGGCAAAACTCCCTCCATGCCCGACCCGCCAGGCACGCCGGAGTGGAATTTTCGGCCGCGAAAGTAAGAGCTCGACAATTCTTGCCCGCGGCGTTCAGTGGCGTTGCAGCAAGTCCTTGAGCGCCGGGGCGAGCTGGGCAAATCGGAATTCAAAGCCTTCCGACTGCAATCGTTGAGAAACCACGTATCGTCCGCAGAGTGCGAGTTCGGGATCGGTGCGTAGCAGCCAATGCGCGCCGAAGCGAACCATCCAGGCCGGCGCGGGAAGCCCGATCGGCATCCCCACGGCGCGACGCATCGCGCGCATGAAATCGACTTGAGAGACAGGCGTTGGGGCGGTTGCGATATACGCGCCGCGCATGTTCGAATCGGTCAAGGCACGTGCAAAGAGACGATTCATGTCCTCTTCATGCAGCCAGCTCATGCCTTGCGATCCACGGCCGACCCGGCCGCCCAGTCCCAGCCGGGCCAACCGCGCAAGTGTCGTCAGCGCGCCGCCACCAGCGCCTCGATTGCGCCCGAGCACAAAACTCGTTCTCAGTACGACGCCTCGCTGCGAGGGCAGGACGCCGCTCGCAAAAGCCTCCTCCCACGCACGGCCCACGAACGGCGCGAGACCGTAGCCCGGCGGGGATGTTTCCGTGCAGACTAGCGATGGCGGGTCGCCGTAGATGTGCGCGGTGCTCATCTGCACCCAGACGGGAGGAGGCGATTCGACGACGCGCATCGCCTCGCCCAAAACAAGAGTGGCTTCGACTCGCGACCTGAGAATCTCATCCCGATGTTCAGGCGTTTTTACGCAGTCCACGCTCCGGCCAGCAAGATTCACCACGCCGGTGGCCTCATGCAACTCCTGTTGCCAAGGCCCCAGTGATCGGCCGTCCCAGCCGACATGTTGCCAAGGGCCTGTCACTTTCGGTGGGCGACGAGAAAGAATCACGACGGAGGCGCCGTGTTTGGCGAGGTGGCACGCCAAAGAGATTCCCAGAAAACCACTGCCACCGGCAATTACAACTTTCTGACGCAACATGCTACCGACATACCTCGCTGGCTGACTCCGCATTCCCCCCTGCCGATGCATACGGACCGCAATTTCACTCGCCCGTTTAACAGCGAGTTCGGTGCGTCATGGTGGAATCCACCATCGCGAAACACCAATTTGTGTTTATGTCTGAGGGCAAGGGAGAGAATTAAAATCGGCGCAGTGGATGCTGTCCTGGAAGCGAGCGGGCTGTGCGGTGCATTCGCTCCCTCGCTTACGCTTCGGGTTTCCTTTTTTGACGCCGTGCTGGAGTCTCGATTCGATCCCTCGCTTACGCTTCGGGTTTCCTTTTTTGACGCCGTGCTGGAGTCTCGATTCGATCCCTCGCTTACTGCCATGTGTCGTCATGTCGAACCGTAGCGACATTCCGGAACCCAACAAGTCGGCGCGAAGGCTGGGCACTCGCGAAGAGCGAGTCCGCGCCTTGACCAGCGCCGACTCGGGGGTGGTGGTGTACCGAATAAGCCCCGATTGGTCCGAAATGTGGCAGCTCGATGGTGGCGAGTTCAATCCCGATTCAAGCATCCCGACTCGCGTTTGGCTGGAGACATCCATTCCGCCCGAGGAGCAACCGCGAATCTTGGCGACGATCCGGCGCGCCATCGACGCGAAGCGTGTGTTCGAATTGGAGCATCTCGCGATTCGCATCGACGGGACGCTTGGCTGGACCAGGTCGCAGGCCGTTCCCATCCTGAACGAACAAAGCGAGATCGTTGAATGGCTTGGAGCCGCCACAGACATCACTCGGCGAAAGCAGCTTCAACGCGACGTGTTGGTCGCCACGGAAGAGGAGCTGCGCCGCATTGGGCGTGACCTGCGCGACGGCGCTCAGCAAGAGCTTGCGGGGCTGGAGATGCTTGCCCGGACCTTGTTCGAGAGTCTGACCAGCGCAGCAGCGGGCTCTTGTTTGGAGATCGACAAGCACCGCGCCATGGCGTGGAAGGTCGTGGCGGGAATTGACCGCGCTCACCGAGCGGTGCAATTGCTTTCCAACGGCTCGGTGACCGTTCAGCTCGAACAGCAGGGACTTGTCCTGGCGTTGCAGAAGCTCGCTTTTCGGACGGACGAAGTGGACGGGATCACCTGCGCCTTCAAGTGCGAACAGCCACGCGATTTTGCCGACATCTGGATGGCTGCGCACCTCTTCCGAATCGCCCAAGCGGCAGTGGATAACGCCTTGCGGCACGCACACCCCGAGCACATCCTGATCGCCTTGGATTGCGGTGACAGCGATCTGACACTCCAAGTGGCCGACGATGGCGACGGATTTGATCCGATGGCGCCAAGCGAAGGGACAGGGCTGCCAACCATGCTCTACCGTGCGGGCCTGATTGGCGCCAGCCTGACGGTGACTCGGGTCGAAACCGGTGGAACGCTGGTGACATGCACCCTGCCCCTCAGCGGCCGCCTGCCGCCGTGAGCATTGAATGAAGGGTGAAGAGCTTGCCGACCGTGGCTGTTGGCCGTTCAGCAAGCTGTCAGCGTTTTGAATGGGAGCCGTCACAGGCCGGCAGCTTTTGGGAGAGCCCACAAAGGCAATCGTTCAGGCCTTTGCCAAGCAGGATCCGCGGCGTGCAGTTCTCAATCCTCGCCGTTCTCGTCTTGGCCTGTTTCGCCGCGGAGAAGTGGAGCAAATAGGCGCGTTGCCGCCCCGGGGTCAATGCTGCGAAGGCCGTCTGCAGAGCTGGATCGTCCTCGAACTTCGCCTGCAATTCGGCAGGAAGATCGAGCTCCGCCTCCTCCTGGAAGGAGACCGTTTGGCCAGTCTTTTCCAAGTCAATCGCCGCCGCGACATACGTTCGGATCGTGGGCTCGAGTTGGAGAGTTTGTCCGATATCCGTGAACTCGATCACCCGTGCCGCGCGAGTATTCTCGCCGGGTTTGGTCAACACGCCATCAGGATCTTCGAGCAAAGCGCCCTTAAAAAAGCTGAGGCGGCAAGACCGCTTGAATGCGCCAATCATGGCGACGTTGCGATCTTGATAGGTGTAACACGGCGCCCGCCACTTCCATGCTTCCGTGAGCCCGCAATCGGTCACGATGCCTCTCAGCTTTTGGAGCACCGCGTGCCACGTTTGGTGGGAGGCAAGGTAACGATCCACCTCCAACAGCAAACTCATCTCTTCGGCGCTCCCGTAAATCAGAATCGGTTGAGATTAGTGGACCGTCAAGTCTCAGTTTGGGGTTGGGGAACTCGCGAAGTCGTGGCGAGCTACGAGCTTGGGGCGGCGCCGCTCAACGTTTTAGTGTTGACGGGCCACTCGGTGACTCTAATTTCAAGATCGCAATCAATTCCTTGCCGGGTTGGGGAGATGGCGCCACCACGCACATGGAATCTCCGAAGACGAGTTCGGCCACCGAGGAAGTGCTGACTGACGTTGAGCCAGGAGCTGTTGCCGTGCCGCCTTGGTTGATTATGGTCGACTTGACTTTGAGGTCGATCCGGAAACGACCGTTGCGCAACCGCGATGGCAAGACGACGATTTCATTGCCGAAGGATAGGTACTGAGGCGCGGGTGTTAGAGATGGAATTGCGAGAGTCGCGGGCGACGCTTGTGAGGCCTGGTCAACGACTCTGGCGACCAACGAATTCGCGGAGATCTGCATCATTCCGCCCACCTCGACCCGCACCTCGCTGTCGGGAAGCCCGATCATGGTGGGACGGGAAATCACGGTCGCCCCGGGCAACTGCCTCAATTGTCGAGATCGCAGCTCCGCTTCGGGACCAGCGAGTGCGTGCTCATGTGGCCGCCACACGTTCGCGCCGCTTCCGATCGGCGCCTCCACGAGGATCATGCTCATGACAACGGGCGACGTCGGGCTGCGATAGTACTCCCAGATCCGCAAGGGCGCAAACCCCGCGGTCAAACCCAGCGTCAAGTAGAAGAGATTCGACAACGTGAACTGCGTCCATCTCTGCGGCGGCCGCGGTGGAACTGCGGGTCGCGTGCCACGGTCCTCGGGCTCCATCGGCTGTTCCCTCCCTGGAGTTGTCTGCCGGTTCTATTTCAACGCGGCCAACGCAGCTGCTTGGTCCGGGTGGATCGAGAACACGCTCGTCAAGCGAGTGATCGAAAACACGTCTTGCACCGTCGAGGTCAAACCGCAGAGGGCGAGTTGGCCCGCTCGACTTCGCAACCGGCGCTCCAATGAGACCAGTTTGTTTAACGCAGCGCTCGCCAGAAACTCGACGCCCGAAAGGTCGAGCACCAATCGGGATCCTTCGTCGGCGGTGAGCCGAGCCAACTCCTCCGACATCGCTTCGATCTGCATCATGTCGACAATTTTGCGTTCCCGAAAACGGACGCAGATTGCCCCCGACTGTTGCTGATGATCGATGCCGGCGTCCCAGCGGGTGGTCGTTGTCTGATCGGCCATGATAGGTCCCTCAAGATGAGAAGCTAGTGGCGACCCCAAAGATCGCATTTGTCGGGCAAATGCTTCGCGCCGCCGAGGCAGCCAGGGTTGCCGTGGGATGAGTGGCCTTCAGGTGGGCGTACGGCTCCGCTTTGCAAGTTGCGGATCGCCGGCACGATGAAACCCGAAGGCCGCAGGAAAAGGGATGTCTCCTTACAATGCGTGGCGAAGGAACATCGCCCTCGACCACTCTCTCGATCCTAATGTAAGCCGAGCCGTTCGTGAATAGTCTCGGCTGCCCCGAATGTTGACGGTTCGCCACGTTGCGGTTCAAAAACGCCACATGTGGCGTATGGGCAACACCTTTCGTCGACTCTGTGTTTGGTGCGCAACCGCTTTGATTGCAATGGTTTGCGGTGAATTGCAGAGCGCCGGCCAGGTTCGGCCTCCAAATTGCAAAGTCGTTTCGCCGCGGCGATTGACCACCTTGCCCGAGCACCAAGACCACAACAAACGGAACCGACCATGACGAAGCCGAACACGACGAAACCAATGATTCTCGCGACGACCGCAAACGTCCTTCGGATTGCGACCCTGATGGCCGGCTGTCTGGCGCTGGGCATCTCCGGACGCGTTGAGGCTCAAGACGTCAATGACGTCAAAGCGGAGAGTCTGACGGTGCACTTACAGTCGGGGCGCGTGTTCACGGCGCCGGTGGATCAGAAGACCGATGATCAGCACCTTTGGCTGCGGTTCGAAGGCCGCAGCGTGCACCTATTGAGGCCGATCGCTTGGCACGCCATAGTCGAGGCGTCATATGCCGGTCAACCGATTTCGCTGGCGCAACTCAAGGCATTCAGCAGCCGAATTCAGACACAGCGCACATTGATCGACGGGCTGGACTCCTACGCGCCGGCAGGAGCGACTCACGCGGCGGCCGCGCACCGGGTGATCTTTGACGCGTTGGCGAAACCCGCGGGCAATTCGAAGTAGACCTGTTCCACGTTGCGCGCAGCACTGCCCTCGCCATGCTGGCTAAGGCTTGGGCATCGTAAAACTGTGCATGCAGAGCACGCTGCCGATGGCCATCATGGCCAGGGCGAGCCAGCGAGGAGGAGTGACTTGTCGGTCGAACGGTTTCACGGGCTCCCGATAGGAGACTTCCTTGAACTCGTTGACTGCCGCGCGCGCGCTTTGCATACGGGCTTCGATGAATCGGCTCGCTCGCTCGTTGAGCGTGAACGACTCGATCTGTCGAAACTGGTAGCCAAGAAACAGCAGCACCAGTCCGGCGAGGAAGAACTGATTGCGATTGAATTCCATGTCCCCGCTCCGCGTTGAAAACTGCTCCGCCCACCGTCCCGTCGGCCTTCGTGCCCGGTTGGCGATGGAGACCGGTTGGGCCTCCATCGCAGGCGACCCTTGTGAGGCCCGGTGGACTGGTCCGGCGATCCCTATGAAGCTCGATGGGCCGACCTCACTGCATTCCATATCGCAATCCCGAGGGGCTCAACTTCAGCATGGAGGACGCGAACGGGAATGCAACGGATCGGTTGGTCACGACGTTGGTTGCTGTTCAAATCGCCGCACCGATTTGTCGGCCTGTGCCGATTGTGCCTCCCTTGATCTTAAAACCTCGCAGAGTGTCGTTGTCGAACGTTCAAATTGATTCAGTAAATCCTTCTGCGGCACTAAAATGGACCGTTTGAGGATGCCAACCTCCCGTTCACTGTGACTGGTGTTGTCGTGACAGAGCCTGACCCAACTCACGCCGTCGAGGATCGAGCCGCAGCGCAAACGCCGCGAGCCAGTCGTCGCGGCGAGCCGGCCGCCGAGTCGGATATTGTGCTGACTCCGCAGCTCAGTGCGCATTGGGCGCTGGCGCCCCGCCACCTGCTGTTGATTGCGATGTTCTGCGTCCTGACCATGGTCGTCAGCTATCTGCCGCTTCGCGGGACGGACATTTGGGGACATGTTTCCTACGGCAATTGGATTCTCGACCACCGCCAGCTTCCCGAGGTCGACCCGTTTGCGTCGTTGACCGAGGGCATGAAACTGATTGACTCGGCGTGGCTTTCCCAGGTGCTGTTTGCCTTCACCGAGCGTCGCGGCGGCGCCGAGGCGTTGTCGGCCGCCTTCACGTTGCTCACCGTGGGCTACTTTGCGCTGATCTGCCGCGCATGCTTTTTGCAATCGGGGCGAATCACCGTGGCGCTGGCCGGTGTCTGGATTGCGTTGTTGGTGGGATTCAGCCGGCTGACGACCATTCGCCCCGAGAATTTCGGAGTGTTCGCATTCGGCCTGTTGCTTTGGCTACTGGTCCGCCATCGGGTGTTGAGCCGGCATCACTCGTTGCTCGCGATTGACAGCCATGCCCCGCCCATTTGGCAACTCTATGTTGGTGTCTTTATTACGATGTGGCTGTGGGCCAATACGCACGGCTCGTTCATTTGCGGGTTGGCGACGTTGGGTTGTTTGCTCGTCGGCGAGCTCTGGGATGCGTTGGTGGCGGCCCGGCGGCAGAGTGCCGGCGCGATGGCCGTTGCCGCGGCGCCCAACGTGCGGCGCGCGGTGTGGCTGCTGGAGACAGCGACGATTGCGACCTTGCTCAACCCCTATGGGTTCGACCTGCTGCTGAACTCGATCGGCTTCGCCAAGAACGCTGTCCTGGGGGATGTGTTGGAGTGGCAAGCCCTGACGCTCAATGGCATTGGCGGCCGTGAATTCGCGCTGTCGTGGCTGTTAATCACCATCGTGTTGCGGCATAGCAAGCAACGGGTCGTGACGGGCGAGGCGCTGATGCTGGGGCTGTTCGCCGTGCTGGCCGCGACTCGGCTGCGAATGGTGGGCTGGTATGCCGCCGTCTCCGCCGTCTTCCTGGCGCCGCACCTGACCGATATTTGGAATCGCTTTGCCTCTCCGCTGGAAGGAACTCCGGAGGTGAAGCAGCGAGACAATCCGCTCGAGCTCACCATGGGGCGATCCTGGACGTACTCATTGGTGGCGATGCTCATGGTTTGGATCGCCTTTGCATTGTCGCCGTTGGGACGGCCGGTGGTGGGCGATGAGCCTCGGAAACCCGAGAATCTTTACGACCAGAGCACTCCGTTGGGAGTGACCGAGTATCTGCGCGAGCACCCGCCGCAAACTCGCATTTTCAACCCACAGTGGTGGGGCGATTGGCTGGTGTGGGACGGCCCGGCCGGCTTGCAACCGTTCGTCACCACCAACATGCATCTGATCCCCAAGCATGTCTGGGACGACTACCGCAACATGAACCGCGTGGCCAGCGGATGGAACCGAGCCTTGAAACGGTACCGCATCGACATGCTGGTGCTCGACAAGCAGCAGCAAGACCGTCTCGCCAAGGCGGTCAAATCGCACGAAGACTGGGAGCTGGCATACGAAGACCGGCAGGCGATTATCTTCCAGCGTCGCCCTGCGAGTGTGACCAACGCGAGCAAAGAGGCGGCCGACGGAGGCCTTAACAGCGACGTGCCCGAATCATCCGCCGACTCGCCGGAGCAGTAAGAGAGCCATGAAGATCAACAACGGTGCCTTTGTCGGAGTTCACGCCGCCTTGTGGGGCGTGCTGGCGGTCGGTGGATTGATTCGCGCCGGCCATTGGGCGGAAGAGACTCGCTTGCCGGAGCTGCGAGAAACTCCTTTGGCCGTCATGCCCGAATATGACTACGACGTCGTGGTTTCCGACGAGCAGTTGCAGCGGGTGCTGACCAAGCTGCAGCCGCCATTCGCGGGACGATCGACCAAGATCAATCACGTCGATCACGCGCTCCGCTTCTGGACACCCGAGGCACAGTTCACCGTGCAGCCCATGGTTCAGTCCAAGGGAGAGACTCCCGAGAGCAACGCGGAGGCGAGCGAGCCGTCGCGGCGATTGACGGGCGAACACCTGCGACATCTGTTGACCGACAACCGATTGTTCCAAAGAGTGTATGGCAAGCAAGCGGTCACATTGCTGACCGACGAGCCGACTGGCGTGGGCACGCGCGTCCAAGAGGGGGCGACGACAAGCTCGCATGTCGACCATACCGTCGCCTGTCTGGCCGAGGCAGGCACGCCGCTGAGCTTCCCCGTGTTCTCGCCGGGCCGCGAGACGACGTATCGCGCAATGGTGGAGCATACCCTGCGGGACTTCAGTCTCAACCAAATCGAATATGAATGGTCGGCGCTGACCTTCGCCCTGTTCGTTCCTCCCGCACGCCATTGGCGCACCAGCGAGGGACAGGAGATCTCGTTCGACACGCTTGCGCGTCGCATCATGCGGGAACGCCAGCCTTTGGGCGTTTGCTTCGGGAACCACCGGCTGCACACGTTGACCGTTTTCCTGCGTGTCGACCAACAGGAGCCGATCCTAAGCGACGACGTCAAGCAGGAGATCCATCGTTATCTGCTTGAGCAAACAGCGAAACTGGTCGCGCATCAGCACCCCGACGGCTTTTGGAATCAGAATTGGCCTTTCGGCAAACCGGCCAGCGCCGCGCCTACCGACGAAGAGGGCGATCGGCTGGGCGACCGCATCTTGGCCACTGGCCACGCGCTCGAATGGTGGGCGCTTGCTCCGGCGGAGCTTCACCCGCCGCGCCCCGTCTTGGCCGCGGCCGGGCAATGGCTTGTGCGCGAGATCGACAACCTCACGGACGCGGACACACTCCAGTACTACACGTACCTGACGCATGCCGGACGAGCACTCGCTCTCTGGCGAGGCAAGTTGCCGCCCGAGGTTCCGCTCGGCCCGGCGCAGCAACCTCGCGCGGAAGCCACTGAACCGGTAGCAGGAAAAGAGCAACGTCAGGATAACGGCGAGGTTCCGGCGGCTTCCAGCGATACAAAACAGCCGGCGAATGACGATTCGCTGCCGAAGCTCCAGCCGCCCTTGGAGTCCGGCGCCGATAGCGATTATAGCGCTGACGGCGCTGACGGCGCTGACAGCGCAGTCGGTGAAGCGACATGAGTGTTCCCGACGGTCAAACCGACGGCCAACCCGATAGCCGATCTGACAGCCGATCTGACAGCCGATCTGACAGCCAACCGGCAGCGAACGGTGACCAGGTAGCATCCGGGAGTTCAGCCACCGCGGGCTCGTCCGCGGAGTTGTTCAATTCCGAGCGGTGCGAGTGGAGCTCCGGCGCAAAAGTTTTCTGGGTTGCGGTGTCGCTCACGATCGGATTGCTGTTTGCCCTATCGATCGGCAGGCACGCGTTCGGGCCGCCGAAAGGACTGAACGACTTCGTTCAAGAGTGGACGTCGGCCCGCAACCATTTGGTTGGCGAGCCGATTTACGCTCCGCTCGCCGACTCGCTGAAGCGGCATTTTCGTCGCGAGGTGCAGTTGACGACCATCCAGGTCAATGCGCATCCGCCATCGTGCGTGTTGCTGACGCTGCCACTGGCAAGGTTCTCCTTCACTCGCGCACTGCAGATTTGGAACGGGCTGTCGCTGGCGATGCTGATCGTCGCCGTCGCATTGCTGTTTAGCCGTGCGGGATTGGGCTGGTCGCCGTGGTACCTGCTGCCCGTGTTCGCGTTGACCGTGACCAGCAATCCCCTCGCCCAACAGATGCTGCAGGGGCAGCTGAACCTGTTGTTGCTGTTGTTACTGACAGGGTTCTGGCTGACAGCGAGGAGCGGTCGTTGGGCTTGGGCGGGAGTGTTGGTTGGAGTTGCGGGCGCGATCAAACTCTTTCCCCTGTATCTCGGTTTGTACTTTCTGGCACAGCGCCGCTGGCTGGGAGTGCTGGGCGTGGGCGCCGGTTTCGCGATCACGACGTTGGTCACGATGTCGGTGTTCGGCGTGGACGTCTACGTCGAGTACTTTCGGGAAGTGGCGCCAGCTGTCGCGGGCGAATTTCAGTCGTATTGGCCCAATGCATCGATCAGCGGCTTCTTCCGCAAGTTGCTGGACGGCAGCGTCGGACACACGCTGCCTTTGGCCGATCTGCCAGGGCTGGCCAGTTTGTTGACGCTGGCAACGGTGCTGGCGATGACGATCGCCGTCGGACTTCGCTGTTATCGAGCTCAAGACGACCGCCAACGCGACTCCGCGATGGCCGCCTGTGTGGTTGCCATGCTGCTGGCATCGCCGATCACCTGGGACCATTACTTTCTCTTATTGCTGCCGTTTCTCGCGCTGCTCTGGCAACAGGCTTGCGGCGCACCGGCGAGGCAGGCGGCCTTGCTGCTGCTGATCGTGCTGATGTTCACGGTTCGCCCCACCTGGATTTGGGACGCGGTGATTCCCGGCGATGGTGAGTTGGCGCTGCGAGCGGGCGATGTTCCTTCGGTCGGCGCAACGTGGCATGTGCTCACCGTGCTCTCCTACGAGTTCTATTCGCTCGTCGCATTGTGGTGGCTGGCGATGCGATCCGGCCCAGTGGCCGACGAAACCAAGATGGCGCGGACGGCCCCCGTGGCGTGACCCGAGTGACCGTGCGGCGTCGCGCTGTCCCCGCGCCTTTGGGGCGACTACAATCAGCTCGATCCAACGCAATCGGGCTTCCCTCGTAGACGACCCTCGTAGGCCCTCTTCGGGGCCCCGTGATCCCCTCACACCCGCACCTCGGTTCCCGCCATGATTCGCAGCCTCGACTGCCCGCACCGCTCACTCATGCTTTCTGCTGGCTGGCTGTCGGCGTTTGCCCTGGCCATATCGGTCCTTGTTCCCGCGGCCGCGAACGCGAAACAGCCGAACGTGGTGATTGTGATCACCGATGACCAGGGGTATGGCGATCTGAGCTGTCACGGCAACCCCGTGCTCCGCACCCCCGAGATCGACAAGCTGCATGCCGAGTCGATTCGCTTGACCGACTACCATGTGTCCCCGACCTGCTCCCCGACTCGCAGCGCCTTTCTCACGGGGCACTGGACGAACCGCACGGGCGTTTGGCACACGATCATGGGGCGGTCGATGTTGCGCGAGAACGAAGTGACCATGGCGCAGATGTTCAAGGACGCCGGGTACGCCACCGGCATGTTCGGCAAGTGGCACTTGGGCGACAACTATCCGTGCCGCGCGGAGGACCGTGGATTCACCGAGGTGATGCGGCACGGCGGTGGCGGCGTCGGGCAGACTCCCGATTATTGGGACAACGCCTATTTCGACGGCAGTTATTTTCACAACTCGAAGCCCGAGGCTGTGAACGGCTTTTGCACGGATGTGTTCTTTGACTACGCCAAACGGTTCATCCGCGACCAGAAGCAGGCTGGCCGGCCGTTTCTCGCGTACATCGCCACCAACGCGCCGCACGGGCCGATGCACTCGCCGGAAGAGGACAGCAAGCCGTACCAATCGCAAAGCGTGCACGTGGCGAACTTCTTTGGCATGATTGCCAACATCGACCGGAACGTGGGGCAGCTGCGCCAGTTCCTTCGCGACGAGGGGCTCGAGCGAGACACGATCTTCATTTTCACCACGGACAACGGCACCTCGTCGGGGGCTCCCGTGTTCAACGCGGGCATGCGGGGGCAAAAAGGCAGCGAGTACGACGGCGGACACCGCGTGCCGTTTTTCATTCACTGGCCCGGCGGCAAGCTCGTGGGCCCGCGCGACGTCAGCCCGATCTCCGCCCATGTGGACGTCGTGCCGACGTTGCTTGACCTGTGCGACGTGGAGAATCGCGCCAACGTGAAATTCGACGGGGTCAGCCTCGCGCCGTTGCTCGATCCGGAAATGGCGGCGCGAATTCGTTGGGGCGACCGGATGTTGATCACCGACTCGCAACGCGTGAAGGATCCGATCAAATGGCGCAAAAGCGCTGTCATGAGCAGCCGCTGGCGACTCGTTAACGGCGAGGAGCTGTACGACATCCAGGCAGATCCGGGCCAGCAGCAAAACGTGGCCAAATCGCATCCCGAAGTGGTTGAGCGGATGCGAGACTACTACGAGCGGTGGTGGACCGAATTGGAGCCGACCTTCGCCGAGAATGTGGCGATTGCCCTGGGACATCCGCGCGAGAACCCGGCGCGGCTCACGTGCCATGATTGGATTACGACAGGCTCGACGCCCTGGAATCAGGCCAGCGTGCGGGAAGCGATGACCGGGCCCGGCAACACCGGCTACTGGAACGTCGACGTCGTCGAGGCGGGGGAATACGAGATCCGCCTGAGACGCTGGCCCGAGGAGTCCAAGGCGGCCATCGGCGCCGCGTTGCCTGCGGGCGCGAAGGTGCCGGGCGTGATTGCCTATCGAGCCCGCCCCGGGAAGGCGATTCAGCCGCAAACGGCCACACTGAAGATCGCCGGCGGCGAGCACTCCACCGAGATCGCGGCCGACGCCCTGGAAGCGACGTTTGTCATCCAGTTGCCCGCGGGACGCACGCGGCTCGAGGCGGCGTTCCTCTCGGAGCGCGCCCGACACGGCGCCTACTACGCGTACGTGCTGAAGAAGTAGATCTAGGTCGAATTCCGGGGCAATACGTACGACGGACTTCCAGTCCGTCGAGAGCTTTCTGGAACGACGGAGTGGAAGTGACTGTAAGTCCGTCGTGCGTCACAGCAACGCGAGGAATTGACGCATCCAGTTGGGATGTGCCGGCCAAGCAGGGGCCGTGACGAGGTGGCCGTCGGTATGGGCGTTGTCGAACGTCTCGGCCGCCGGCACATACGTTCCGCCGGCCAACTCGATCTCGGGTTGAACCGCGGGATACGCGCTGCACTGCCGGCCGCTGAGCACTCCGGCGGCTGACAACAGTTGGGCGCCGTGGCAAATGGCCGCAATCGGCTGCTTCCGCTGGTCGAAATGTCGCACGCAGTCGAGCACCTCGGCGTTCAGACGCAGATACTCCGGCGCTCGCCCACCGGGAATCACCAAGCCATCGTAGGAATTCCAGTCGAGTCCGGCGAAGGCCGCAGTGATCCGGAAGCGATGCCCGGGTTTCTCGCTGTAGGTCTGGTCGCCCTCGAAGTCGTGAACGGCGGTGGCGACTGTGTCGCCAGCCGACTTGCCGGGACAAACGGTGTCGACATGATGGCCAACCATCAGCAACATCTGATAGGGCACCATGCACTCGTAGTCCTCGACGAAGTCGCCGACGAGCATCAGCACTCGGCGTGATTCGGGCAGCTGCACAACTTGCTCCTTTACCTTCGCATCATCCGCGCCGACACACTCGTGGACCATCAAGTTGGTCGCGCTTTCGGCATCGCGCGACGCTGTCGTGGTAACCGATAGAACCGAACGCGAATGGCGAAATGGATGAGTTTATTTTCTGGCCAAAGTGGGGAATATAGGTCGTTCTTGTCGATATGCAAACCGTCACGGAAGGATTTTGACGCTCAACAGCCTCTGTCCTGTTGTCAGCGGGCGTCAAAAACACAGTCGCAAGGATGCCGCTCCGTTTAGTCAACGACTTGGAGCCGCACAATGTCCGCGCCGACACCTCACTTCTTGTTGTATTCCGACACCGAGCCCCCGTCCGAGGACGAGCTGGGCCGATGGAAATTCGTGCTGCGGGCCAGCGACGGCGCCAGTCGCCTCGAGGCCACCGACTACGAGAAGATGTCGCGCAGCCGACTGGAATTGCTCTCGGTCATTCGCGGCCTGGAAGCGTTGGACCAACCGTCTCGGGTGACCTTGGTCACATCCAGCCGGTACGTCGGACAAGGCTTGCGACACGGGCTTGAACTGTGGCGCCAAACCGATTTTCAGTGGGATCGGTTCGGCGTGATGAGCCCGATCAAGAACGAGGACTTGTGGCGGCGGCTCGACCAAGTGCTGGAGTATCACACGCTCGAGTGCCGGGTGCGGACGGGCGTGGATGTGCCGGTCGAATTGGTCAAGCGGTTCCGAGTCGACAGCGGGAACGAACGGATCGCCAAGTCGCGGGCTGGACAATCGTTGCCCCCGGCTCCCCAGCGGGACGCTGACACCGAGTTGTCACGGCAGGCGAGCTGTCGGGAGGACCGGCACTGGCCGCGTCGCAAGCGAAGCTGGCCGCGAGTGGCGGCTGCGGTGGGGACTGCCGCCGCAACCTGGTTGGGCGTAGTGCTGGCACGAGGCTGACCAACTGCCGGAGCATGCGTCAACTGGGGGCAATGGCCAAACAGGCCATAATGGGGGCACTGGGTACTATTTACTGACTTGCCGGCAGAGATGACAATCTTTGGTGGCCTGACCGAGCATTGGAGGATTCCGTGCGGACATACGTTTCGCTGGAGGGAATGGGAGCCCTGGTCGCCGGAGACCACGACAATCCCGCAGATTTGTTGGGTCCCCACGAGGTGGAACAGGACGGCCGCAAAGCGCTGGCCGTGCGCGCCTTCCTGCCCGATGCCAAACAGGCCTGGGTCGTCGACCCGGCACACAATACGCAGCGCCCCATGCGGCGGCTCCATCCTGCGGGGATCTATGAGGCGATTTGTCCCCTGCCTCATCCTGCCGCTCCCCGGTATCAACTGCGAGTATCCGAAAGCAACGGCGACACCATGATGCACGATCCCTATGCCTTTCCTCATCTGCTGGGAGACGTCGATCTCCATCTGTTGGGCGAGGGCGTCCACATGGAGAGCTACAAGAAGCTGGGCGCGCAGTTGCGCACGGTGGACGGTGTGCAGGGCGTCAACTTTGCGGTCTGGGCGCCCAACGCCCAAAGCGTCTCGGTCGTGGGCGACTTCAATCATTGGGACGCTCGACGCAGCCCCATGATGCGGCGTGGAACCTCCGGTTTCTGGGAGTTGTTCGCGCCGGGCCTGGGCGCCGGCGAGATCTACAAGTTTCGGATCAAGTCGCGCGACGGCGAGGTGTTGGACAAAGCGGACCCCTTCGGGTTTTCGGCCGAGCTGCCGCCCCGCACCGGATCCGTCGTCGCCGATCTGAATCTGCACAAGTGGCAGGATGCCGAATGGATGGCGGACCGCGAGGAGGGCAGCTTCTTGGAGCGGCCGATGTCGGTGTACGAAGTGCACCTCGGCAGCTGGCGCCGTGATCCGGAGCGGCTGCACGGCTGGAAGGACTATCGCACGCTGGCCCACGAGCTGGTCGCCTACTGCAAGGAGATGGGCTTCACGCACGTCGAGTTGATGCCGGTGAGCGAGCATCCGTTCACGGGCAGCTGGGGCTACCAGACGGTCGGCTACTTTGCGGCCACCAGCCGCTACGGCAGTCCCGAGGATTTGATGTACTTTGTCGATCACTGCCATCAGAACGGCATCGGCGTGATTCTCGACTGGGTGCCTGCGCACTTCCCGCGCGACGCCCACGGGCTGCGACGTTTCGACGGCAGCGCCCTCTACGAGCACGCCGACCCACGTCAGGGCGAGCATCCCGACTGGGGCACAATGATCTTCAATTACGGCCGCAACGAGGTCCGCAACTTCCTGGTGGCCAACGCGCTGTTCTGGCTGGACAAGTATCACATCGATGGGCTGCGAGTCGACGCGGTCGCCTCGATGCTGTATCTGGACTACAGCCGCGAAGAGGGCCAGTGGGTGCCCAATCAGCACGGCGGCCGCGAGAATCTCGAGGCGATCCACTTCATTCGCCAGTTCAACGAGCAGTCGCACGAGCGGTTCCCCGGCGTGCTGACGATTGCCGAGGAGTCGACCTCGTGGGGCGGCGTGTCGCACCCGACCTACTCGGGCGGGCTCGGCTTCAGCCTGAAGTGGAACATGGGTTGGATGAACGACACGCTCCGCTACATGGCCCGCGACGCGATCTACCGCCGCCATCACCATGACGAGCTGACCTTCAGCCTGATCTATGCGTTTACCGAGAATTTCACGCTGCCGCTTTCGCACGACGAGGTGGTGCATGGCAAGGGCTCGCTGTTGGATCAGATGCCCGGCGATCTATGGCAGAAGTTCGCCAACTTGCGCCTGCTGTACTCCTACATGTGGACGCATCCGGGCAAGAAGCTGCTGTTCATGGGCAGCGAGTTCGGACAGTGGAACGAGTGGAGCTACGAGCACGGCCTGCAGTGGGATCTGCTGCAATGGGAGTCGCATCAGGGCATCCAGCGGCTCGTTGGCGATCTCAATCGCCTCTATCGCAATGAGCCCTCGCTCCACGAGTTCGATTTCGAGTCGGATGGATTCGAGTGGATCGACTGCATGAATCGTGAGGATTCGGTGCTCTCGTACCTCCGCAAGGACAAGCAGGGTCGGCAGCTGCTGGTGTGCTGCAATTTCACGCCGGTGGTGCGACGAGACTATCGCGTCGGGCTGCCAACGGCCGATTACTATCACACCGTTTTCAACAGCGACTCGCACTTCTACGGCGGCTCCAACGTCGGCGACGACGGAGTGCAGAGCGAAGCGATCCCGCATCACGGACGCCCCCATTCGGCAATGGTCACGTTGCCGCCGTTGGGAGTTGTCATCTTGAGGCCTCAGACTGCCTGAGTAAAACGCCTGGAGGCGTGACCGGCAGTTTGAGGAGACCGTTGGCGAGCACCCAGCGTCCCGGAGCTGGGTGGCTCGCAACGGGGAGCAACCGATGAAAGTATTTGTCACCGGCGCCACTGGATTCGTCGGTTCCCATCTCACGCAGTGGTTTGAAGCGCAGGGCCACGAAGTCTGGGGCCTCTGTCGCTCGCTAAAAAAACGCGAAGCGATGGGCACCGTGGGCCACGGCGTCGAGGGCTCGCTGAGCACCCATGTCGACCGGCCCAACAGCTGGCTTGATCGACTGCCGTCCGATCTGGACGCGGTCGTGCATGTGGCGGGCCTGACGCAGACGTTTCGCGCGAGCGAGTTCTTTCACGTCAACGAGACCGGCACGCGACGGCTGGTCGACGACCTGCGGCAGCGACACCCGCAATTGCGTTTCACCCTTGTGTCGTCGCTCGCCGCCGCTGGTCCGGGCCGGACTCCCACCGAGCGGGCCGAGCCTCGGCCCATCAGCCGTTATGGCGAGTCGAAGCTGCGGGGCGAGCAGGTGCTGGTGGAAGCGGCGCCCGATTCGTGGGACCTGGCCATCGTCCGGCCGCCGATGGTGATCGGGCCGCGCGATCCCGGCATGTTGGAGTTGTTCAAAGTCGTGCGCAGCCGCGTCATGTTGATGCCGGGGCTGCTCGGCCGCTGGAAAATTTATAGCTACGTGGGTGTCTCCGATTTGGCGGAGTTGTTGGGGCGGTGCACGGTTCAGACGCTGCCGCGCCGGCCGACATTTCATTACGCCGCGCACCCCACGCCGGTGACGTTCTTTCAGTTGATGAACGCGATTCGCCGCACGATGGGAATTCGGATCGCGGCGCCGCTGCCACTGCCCGGGCCCGCGATGTGGGCAACGGCCGGCCTGGGCAAGTTGTTGAATCAATGCGGGCTGCCGCAGTGGATCGCGCTGACGCCCGACAAAGTGCGCGAGGCGAGTCAGGCGGGGTGGGTTTGCCCGACGCAGCCGTCGATCGAAGAGCTGGGCATGGAGTACAAGGACGACTTGAGCTCGATTCTGGCCCGCACGTACGACGACTATCGTCAGCGGGGCTGGATCTAATCGCGGCTCACGAGTCCCGCCGGCGCTTCGACGACTTTTTGCGTTGCGTCTTGCGGTCGGGGCGATAGCCCTGGCCTGCCTCGTAGCGCGACTCGCGTCGCTCGCCGCCGCTCCGAGATTCCGACTGATTCTCGGTTCCGCTCGCGCCGTATCCTTGATTGCCGGCGCGGCCGCCGACATTCCCCCGTGACTTGCTCTTTTTCCCTCGAGTTTTGCTTTTGGCATCGCCGCCGCGGATCGCTCGATTCGCCTGATCGCGACGTTGTCGCAGCGCCTCGGCGGGCGCCCGCGCCGGAATCAACGCGTCGCATCCGTCGCCGATCAAGTCCTGTCGGCCTGCTTTCTGCAACGCCTCCCGCACCTCGAAGTAATTCTCCGGCTTGAAGAATTGCATCAACGCGCGTTGCAGCTTGCGGTCCCGCAGGCCGCGGGCCACGAACACTTCCTCGTTGGTGAACGGGTCGAGCCCGGTGTAGTACATCGATGTGGCGACGTCCATCGGCGCCGGAATAAAGTCCTGCACCTGATCCGGCTCGTAGCCGTTGCGTTTCAGGAACAACGCGAGCTCGATCATGGCTGCGAGATCCGAGCCGGGATGGCTGGCGATGAAATATGGCACGATGTGCTGCGTCTTGCCGGCTTGACGCGACTCTTCCATAAACTTGTCCGTGAACTCACGGAAGTCGTCGATGCTCGGCTTGCGCATCTTGTTGAGCACCTCGGGATCGGCGTGCTCCGGCGCCACCTTCAGCAGGCCGCCGACGTGGTGGCGCGTCAGTTCGCGCATGTATTCGGGCGACCGCTGCGCGAGATCCATGCGGACGCCGCTCGCCACCAGCACTTTGCGGACGCCGTCCACGTCGCGGGCCTCGCGCATCAGTTCGATCAGCGGACCGTGGTCGGTGCCCAGCAGTTTGCAGATCGTTGGGTGCACGCAGGACTGGCGGCGGCAAACTGCCTCCACTTCCGGGCGAGTGCAAGTCATCTGGTACATGTTGGCCGTCGGTCCGCCGATGTCGCTGACAACGCCTTTAAAATCCTCTCGTCGGCTCAGTTGCTCGATCTCGTGGAGGATGGACTCCTTGCTGCGAGACTGAATGACGCGGCCTTGATGGGCGGTGATTGAACAGAATGTGCAGCCGCCGAAACAGCCTCGCATGATCGTCACCGAGTCTTTGATGATCTCGTTTGCCGGAATCGGCTCGGTATAGCTGGGGTGGGGCCGTCGGGTGTAGGGCAGATTGTAGATCGCATCCATGGCCTGCTGGCTAATCGGCAGCGGGGGTGGATTGCAAACCACTGCTTGCCGGTCGTGCATTTGCACAAGTTGCCGAGCGTTATAGGGATTCGTCTCGTGGTGAAACATCCGCGTCGCCCGGGAGAACGCCAGCTTGTCGTCGCGGATCTCCTCGAACGTGGGCAGCTGCAACGCATCCTCGGGCGTAGTTTCCGACGCGCCCAGCGCATAGGCGAGCCCGCGCATGTCCCGCAGGTCGCGGACAGACTCTCCCGCCGCTAGCCGCTGGGCAATTTCGATGATGGTGTTCTCGCCCATGCCGAAGGCGACCAGGTCGGCTTTGCTGTCGAGCAGGATGGAGCGTTTGACCTTGTCGCTCCAGTAGTCGTAGTGAGCCAGACGGCGCAGCGAGGCCTCGACGCCACCCGCGATCACCGGCACGCCCTTGTATGCCTGCCTCGCTCGTTGGCAGTATGCGAGCGTTGCGCGATCGGGACGCAGCCCGATGCGGCCTCCCGGCGAGTAGGCGTCGCTGTTGCGAACTTTTCGATTGGCGGTGTAGTGATTGATCATCGAGTCCATGTTGCCCGCGCTGATGGCGAAGAACAGACGCGGCCGTCCAAAGCGGCGCCAGTCCTCGCAGTCGTGCCAGTTGGGCTGAGAGACGAGCCCCACGCGAAAGCCCGCCGCCTCGAGCACGCGCCCCAAAATCGCCATCGCAAAACTGGGGTGGTCGATGTAGGCGTCGCCCGTCACGAACACGACATCCAGCTCGTCCCAGCCTCGCTGACGGGCCTCGTCCATCGTCATTGGCAGGGGATCGGGCCGCGAGTGGCGCTGCGGATCGATGGGGCCCAGGTTCATCCGGGGAGCCGGCTGATTCAAGATGGGCAGTGACATGCAGCGTCGTGGGAAATGAGGGCGCGAATTGGAACGGATGGACGGTTTAATCTTCCCTTAGAATTATAACGGTTGAAACACGGCTTGACCGGTGCGAGTATCAACGAACGTCCCCGCCCATATCTCTGCTCAAGGCGTCGCCGATGGCCCGTCCCTTCCCAAGCGTCTCCCGATGTTCATGCTTGCTTTCCGCCGTGTTTGTGGCGGCGCCCTTTCTGGTCCCTCTCCCAGTCTGGTCGCAAGTCGGCGCCGCTGCGGCGCCCGAGGCATGGAAGCTACTCCCTCCGAAACCGCTGGCGTATGTGGTTGCCCCCGCGCCCGGCGAGTTGTTGGAGTACGTCCTGAAGCACCCGCTGCGAGCCCGCGTCGAAGCGTTGCCGGGCTATCGAGCCGCCGTGGACAGTGAGGGATATCGCAAATTTCAGGGCGCCGTCGCCTTGGCGCAAACTCAATTGGGGCGCCGCTGGCCGGCAGCCATCGAGGGGCTGGTGGGGGGCGGCGTGCATCTGGCGTTTGATGCCAAGCAGCAATCAGCCTGCCTGCTCGCCCGCGCGGCTGAGCCCGAGTTTGCCGCTCAGACCGAGCAACAGCTGCTGAATTGGGCCAACTTCGCGGCGAAACAGAACGCGACGCCGTGGAAGTCAAGCGAACATCGCGGCGTCACGATTCACCAAGGGCCCGACGGCGCCTGTTTGGCGGTTTGGGACGGCTGGATCGCTTTCTCGAATCGACTGACGACCGTGAAGTCGGTCGTCGATCGCTCCCGCGATGGCGGCGAATCGCTGGCAGACCACCCGACCCTTGCCTCGCTCCACCGGCAAACGACTCCGGCCACTCGCCTCTGGGCGCATGTCGATTTGAAGCAGCTGCGTGACGCGGGCGCCGCCAAACAGCTGTTTCAGGGCCAGGCGGAGAATCCGGCGGCCGAGTTGTTGTTTGGAGGCGTCCTGACCACGCTACAACACACCGACTTTCTCGCCGCACGGCTCGAGGCGGCGCCTGAGGGTGTGAAGTTGTCCGTCGCCGCGCCGCATCGCGATCAATGGGTCCCCGAGCCGAGACGTCACTTCTTCGGCGCCGACAGCCGCGGGCAGGGCAAGTTGCTGGCCCAAGTCAATGACCAGATTCTGTCACTCACGGCCTACCGCGAGATCGGCCGGATGTGGATGCAGGCCGACGATCTGTTCTCCCCCAAGATGGTCGACTCGCTCACCGAGGCCGACAGCAACCTGACCACCCTGTTCGGCGGCCGCGACTTTGGCGAGGACATCCTCGGCAGTCTCAAGCCCCAAGTGCAGTTTGTCGTCGGCCGCCAGGCCTTCGAGCAACTGCCTCGGCCCGCGCTGCGGCTGCCGGGGTTCGCGTTAGTGGGACTGTTGCGCGATCCCGTGAAGATGCAGCCCGACCTGCGGCGAACGTACCAGAGCCTGATTGGTTTCTTGAACATCGTCGGCGCGCAGCAAGGGAACCCGCAGCTGGACATGGACATCGAGGCCGTGGGCGATGCCAAGCTGTATACCGCCAACTACGTGCCTGAGCCCACCGAAGCCAAGTCGGAGACGGCCCGCATCTTCTTCAATTTCTCCCCCTGCATCGCCTTTGCCGGCGAGCGAGTCGTGATCAGCAGCTCCGTGGAGCTGGCGAAGAAGCTGATCCAATCGCCTGCCAACGGCGCCGAGACGCCGAACACGCTCGCCACGCTCAGCGCCGTCGCGGCACGCAAGGCATTGGAGGACAACCGTGGACAACTGATCGCGCAAAACATGCTGGAGGGCAACACTCGCAAGGATGCCGAGCGAACGATCGACTCCATCTTGGACGTCGCCGATATGTTGCGATCTGTGGAGCTGTCGTTGTCCACCAGCCCAGCGGATGCCGTGTCGAAACTTGAGCTGACACTGGAAGTCGAATTCGCTCCCGCAAACGAGTGACCAGTTAACGCAAGCCGAATCGCCGTGGGGAATTGTCTTTCCCTTCGCCTTGAAACCTGCTTTTCCCCGCGCATACACGCGTCTTACGTCAGGAACGCCGATGCCACACCTCGACGTCAATCCCGATTGGGCCTGGGCCCCTTATGAGCCGAGCAGCGAGCGCCCGTATGATCTGCGACTCGCCGCGCACCTCCACCGCCGAGCCGGCTTCGGCGCGACGCTGGAGCAGTTGCGAGCATCGGTGGAGGTCGGTCCCGCCGAGTCGGTCAGCCGCCTGCTGGAAGCGACTGAGGATCACCAGCAAGCGCTCGAGGCCGAGCAACTGCGGGCGGCCGCCGTGGCCGGCAACTCGATTCAGATGGCCGCCGGAGCGTGGCTGCATCGCATGCTGCATTCTCCGGCGCAGGCTCGCGAGAAACTGACGTTGTTCTGGCACGGACATTTCGCCAGCGGCGACGAGAAGGTGCAGGACGTGCAGCTGATGCAGCGCCAGAACGACCTGCTGCGAACTCATGCGCTGGGCGACTTCGGCGAGCTCGCACGGGAGATCTCTCGCGATCCGGCGATGCTGATCTATCTGGACTCGGCGACGAATCGCAAATCACACCCCAATGAAAACTACGCCCGCGAGCTGATGGAGCTGTTCTGCTTGGGCGAAGGCAACTACACCGAGACGGACGTGCTCGAGCTGGCGAGATGCTTCACCGGATGGGGCGTCAAGCGGCGGCAGTACAAGTTCAATCCATATCAGCACGATGATGGCGAGAAGCAGTTGCTGGGACAACGCGGAGCCTTTTCGGGCGAGCAGGCTGTCAACATTGTGCTCGATCAGCCGCATGTCGAGCAGTTTATCGCGGGCAAGCTGGTGCGATACCTCGTGATGGACGAGCCTGCCGCCGATGCCCGGCTATTGGCGCCGTTGGCCAAGACTTTCCGCGATGCCAACCTGCACGTGGCGCCGCTGGTCGAGCGGATCTTGCGGTCCAACTTGTTCTTCTCGGAGCATGCCGTTGCTCGCAAAATCCGCTCGCCGATTGAGCTCGTGGTCGGCATGCTGCGTCCCTTCTCAGCCGCGGCCAACGTGGTCGAGCTAGCCAAGCAAGCGAGAGATGTGGGGCAGGGCTTGTATTTTCCCCCCAACGTGAAGGGCTGGGACGGTGGCCGGACTTGGATCAATACATCGACCTTGCTGGGGCGCGCCAATCTGGCTCGCGACATTTCGCTCAAGGCACAGTTTTCCGACGGCGGGCTCGACGATTGGGCCAAACAGCACGATATATCGAGCGTTGACCAAGCGGCAGAAATGATCGACGTCCTGTTGCTCGCCACGCCAGCCACCGAGTCGCTGCGCGAGCGATTCGCCAGCTTGGCGGACAATCTCGGCGACAAGTCGCTGCGAAGCTTGCTGCACGGCATCGCCTCCACGCCTCAATGTCAACTCGGCTAACCCGGACAGCCCGGTTATGCCGATTGTTGCGTCAACCATTTCAAGGAACAGACCAGCATGAGCCTCCACTTTCAACGCCGGCAGTTTCTCCGCGGCGCCATGGGAGCGACCGCCATCGCTTCCTTGTCCGGACCGGCATTGCTGCGACAAGCCGCTCGCGCAGCCGAGGCCAACGATGACGGCAGGATTCTCGTCGTGTTGCAGTTGTCGGGCGGGAACGATGGCCTGAACACCATCGTGCCGTTTCGCGACCAGGAGTATTACAAACAGCGGCCGCAACTGGCGATTCCCGAGGCGCGGACATTGCGGCTCACCGATGACCATGGCATGCACCCCGCCATGACCGGTCTGGCGGCTCAGTTTGAAGCCGGCCGAGTCGCCGTGGTGCAGGGCATCGGCTACGACAATCCCAATCGTTCTCACTTCGAGTCGATGGACATCTGGCACTCATGCCGTCGCAAAGATCAAACTCGCACCACTGGCTGGCTGGGGCGTTGCTTCGATCAGCTCGGCAGCCAGCAAGGCGACGTGCCCGGCATCCATCTGGGCGAGGAGAAGCAGCCATTTGCTTTGGCCGCGGAGCGGATGGCGGCCCCGTCGATCGGACAGCTGGATAACTTCCAACTCCGCAGTCGTGAGCAGGTGACTCAGCTGGTTCGCGACAGCGCCGCCGGCGACAGCGACGACTCGCTGTTGTCGTTTGTCAAAACCAACGCCGTATCGGCGCTGGAGACGAGTCGCCGCGTGCGCGAGGCAGCCGAGCGCTATCGCTCAACCGCGGTTTATCCGGAAACGGCGCTTGGCGAAAAATTGCGGACGGTCGCCAAGCTGATCAGCGCCGGCATGGGCACCAAGGTGTACTACCTGACCCTGGACGGATTTGACACGCACTCCGAGCAAGAGGGAGCGCACGCGAGCCTGCTACGCAAGTGGAGCGGCGCCGTGGACGCGTTTCTGCGCGATCTCGAGTCGCAAGGGAGCCTGAATCGCGTCTTGCTCATGTGCTTCAGCGAGTTCGGCCGCCGCGTCCAGGAAAACGCCAGCGCCGGCACTGATCATGGCGCGGCCGCTCCCGCGTTTCTGATCGGCGATCCGGTCCAAGGCGGCATACACGGACGGCAACCCTCGCTCACCGACCTGCAGCAAGGCGATCTGAAACATCACACCGACTTTCGCCAGCTCTATGCCACGGTGCTTGAAAAGTGGCTGAAAGTGGCCAGCGAACCGCTTCTCGAAGGCAAGTACGCGCCGCTCGATGTCCTCTAAGAAAATCTAGGGCAAGTCAGCAAACTCGGCAGCGAGTCGGCGTCACAGATCGCAGTGATTGAACCAGATGTGGCATGCCGGCAGCTCCAGCTTCACGCGCCGCCGCTCGTCCTCGTTGAAGCATTGCCCGTGTAACGATAGCGTGTTCAGCGATGGCAATTGCTGCAGGATCGGGATCACTGCCAGCGACAGATCCATCCTTGGCAGCGAGAGCTCGGTCAAGGATTGCAGTGGCAACAAGGCGTGGAGGCCGGCCAAGGTCAGGTGTCCCGAGAGATAGAGCGACTCCAAATGCCGCAACTGCCCGATCGTTTCGAGAGCGGCGTCGGTCAGCTTGGCGCCAAAGGTGTTTAGCGACCTGAGCCGGGGGAATCGCAGCAGCTCCTTGACGCCCGCGTCGCCAATCCGCACGTCCAATGTGAGATCGGTCAACGGCAGTGTGGGCAGCTGTTGAAGGCCGGCGTCGGTCGTAAACGGGCCAATCTCCAACACTTGCAGATTCGGGAATTGGTGCAGCAACGGCATGAATGCGTCGGAGCCGACGTGAGCTAGAATCAGCGTGTCCAGTTGCTCGCGCGTGTCCTCCCCGACCTCGGCTTCCGGCTCGCAATGGAGCCACTCGGCACGCAACACTTGTTCGAGCATCGCGGCGGCTTTCCGCGGACAGGTGACTTCCGCAGGCTCTCCCAGCCAGGAGCCCAGTGTGCCGCGGCAATAGGGCACGCCCATGGCGTCGAACGCCAGCTCGACATTGCCAACATTGGTTGCCCAGTAGGACGCGTCGTGAAACAGGTGGGCGATGACAGCTCGTTGGTCGTCACTGAGCTGAACCGCGGTCATCGAGCAAGTCAGCGGATCGCCGTACATCACGAACCGACGAATCGCCTCCGCGTAAGTTTCCAGCGTGTACTGATTGGCGTGTCGAAGGTGCTCGATCAACAGTTGATTCAGCCTCGCGGGCGCCGGCGCATCCATGATGGTGAAGCGATCCAGAATCTCCTGCAGCAGGCCGTCCTCGAGCCACGGCAGCACAAAATCCTCGTCGGCGTTGAGATGCCGGGACGCCTCGGGCTGCTCGCAAGGCGAGTAGTCGATCAGCATGGCGCGCGACGGATTAAACTTCTCCTCGATGCATTGCTCGTCCGATTCAAACCAGCACGAGCACTCCTCAATTCGAGCGAGGCTCTCCAACATCAAGTCCATGGCGACCGGCGTTGGACCGGACGGCAGGCAGCAAGTGCACATGGCCGCGGCCAGCCGGGCCGGGGGCGATGCATTCGCGGACTCCACATGCTCTTGCAACACGTTCTCGTATTGCGGGCAGTAGTGCGCCCACGACTCGAGTCCAAAGATCAAGCTGACCGCGACGAGGTCATTCGGCTCGTTTTCCAGGCGAGAGGCGAGCAGCATCGGAATTTCGCAGCAGGGCTTGCGGGCGCCGTCGGTGGGGTCCGGCAAGGATTCGATGTCCAGCGTCGCCAGCTGTCCCAACAAATAGGGCGAAGCAATCCGCAGCCGCTTGTCCAGGTCGGCGCCTAATTCGAGATACGTGGGCCAGCCCATCCAGACCGCCTCGCGAGATGCGGCCGCCCACCGTCGCTCCTCCTCCAGCTGCAGCTGCTCGTCCTCATCGTGGAGCTCCGCGTCCTCCTCCTCGTTTCCGAGGATGAACGATGTCAGTTCGAGGGGCGATTGGCCCGTGGCGATATGCGCGAGCAACTCCATGATGCGCCCTCGGCAGCGCACCGAGGGCTCGTGCAACAATTCAATCAAGAACGGGACAGCGATCGCCGTGCTGTCGTAGACCGCGCCTTGGTGATAGATGGTCCAGTGAAGGCTGTCGATTGCCGCGACCCAATCCTTGGGGTTGGGGGACGTCAAGGCAGTGATCAAGTCCGGCACATCGTCGGCGGCCCCGTAGGCATGGGTGTAGGCTGACCAATCGATCAACCGCAGCCGTTCGAGCATCACTGGTCTCCCGAAAGTCATCAAACACGAGCCCAAACGACTGCACAGGAAACCCGCAGCATGAGCGAGGGATGGCCCATGTGCCTCGTCGCACAAGTCTCCCGAAGGACGTCAGCCGGTTCCGTTCGTCGACGCGTCATTCTCATGCTCCAATGTACTTGGCGTACAACGTCTTCGCCTCCGCGATATCCTCGGTGCCGCCAATGATCGCTCTTCCATCGGGAAAGATGGTGAGTTGATAATCGTCGACCAGCAGCCGCAACAGATGCGGATTGTGCCGCACTTCACCGACATGCGCCAGTTTGTCGGCCAGCGCAGCCAGCGACAACTCCGACGGCTCGGGAAAACTCAGTTGGACAGCGTTGCGTCCACAGAGCACCGCCGTGTGGCTGCCGCGCTGGCCGTCGAGCCAAGGGTACTCTAGGCCATTGCAGGTGGGGCAGTCGTGTTGTTCTCGCAGCGAATCCAATTTGACCTGTCGAACTCGATTGTCCCATAGATCAATGATCGTCAACACACGGCTGACGGCTTCACGATTGCCCGAGAGCACCTTGATCGCTTCCGTGGCCTCGATCGAAGCAATGACATTGATGGCGGTGCCGAGGATTCCGGCGGCGTCGCATGTCATGGTGGCCCCCGGCGGTGGTGCGTCGCGCATCAGACAGCGGAGGCAGGCGGTCTCGCCGGGCAGAATGGTCATTGACTGCCCTTCCGCTCCGATGCAGCCGCCATACACCCACGGCACTCCGTTCTTCACGGCGAAATCGTTCAGCAAGAAACGCGTCTCGAAATTGTCGGTGCCATCGAGAATCATGTCGACGCCAGCGGCGAGGGCGGACAGATTGTCGGCATCCACATCCGCCACGTGAGCGTCGACCTCGATGAGCGAATTGATGCGTCTCAGTCGATTCCGGGCGGCGATTGCCTTGGGCAGTCCGCTCTCGACGTCGGCTTCGTCGTAGAGCACCTGTCGTTGCAGATTATTGAGCTCCAGAAAGTCGCGATCGACGATTCGCAGTCGACCCACACCCGCGCGAGCGAGCGTGTTGGCCAACACGCTGCCGAGTGCGCCGCAGCCGCAGATTAACGCGGTGCTTTGCGACAAGCGACGCTGGCCCGCCTCGCCCAGGGGAGCGAACCGCATTTGGCGGGAATAGCGTGCCAGTCCGGGATCTGTCGATTCATTCATCGCGAAAGCAGGATGGACTGCAGGAAGGTGGAGGCGAGTTGAAAACACCTGATGCCAGGGGCTTCAAAGCGAATTCTAGGCGCCGCAGCCCGGGGTTGGCCACCCTGGCGCCCCGAAATGGCGGGACCAAACCCGACTTCGAGCCGTCTCATTGCCGATTTTTTCTTTCACTCCGGACCTTCAGGCACTCGAGGAACAGCGAAAATTGCTATTGGAGACGTGTCTTGACCTGGCATACATTGAAGATCCGCAACCGGCAGGAACCGGATGCATCGTCTTCTCGGCAGCCCGATCCAGGGTGAACGGCACCGTATCAACACCGCATTGGCGGGCGTTACCGTGTCGATTCCCGACGACCGTAGGCACATACGGTAGTTGACCCATGGCCGCTGGCTGAAGACGCTCCAAGACCCTCCCGGGGCCGATTGCGGCGCCGCGAGGGTAGGCCCAAACCCCGCCGCCCGCAGGCAGGGAACAGAACAAGGATGTTTTGTAATGAAACTCACCAGCTTTCACCTCGATGGATCTCGAGTCTTTCTGGCGCCCATTGGTCCGGGACTGAATGTGGTGCATTGCCCGACGGGAGACCGCGCCGCCACGGTCAGCGACTCGCTGCGGGCCGTCTTGTTCGGGGAGCTTTCCGGCGCTGGCTGGCCGACCCCCGACGGACACTTGATCGGCAGCGTCGATCTGACGGACGAGACCGGCAGCGGACGTGTCTCGCGCCGGCGAGTCGGGCATGGCCCCGGACCGCTGGAAGTCAGCCTGCACGACGGGCGATCCCAGTCACTGCAATCGCGACTTGACGGCATGGCTCGATCTGCCGCCGGCCAGCAGATTGTGGACTTCGGCGATGGGCACGAATTGTCGGCCGTCGCCATCAAGGCCTGCATCGATCGGCTCGAGGCCCAGCCGAATTGGCGTGAGGGCTACACGGACCACCAATGGGAGCAGCAGCGACGCCGCTTGTTGGAACGCGAGCGTGAGCTGAATTCGCAACTCACTCGCTGGATCGCCGAGCGTGACAGCTATCAGCACAGCAGCCTGCGCGGCGGCAGCTACGGAGCGGACCCCGCTTATCGATCCGAGCGGCTGGCCCAACTCACGCGCCAGCAGGAAGCGCTGCGCTACGACCTGTCTCAGCTGGAGCAGCGTCTGCGACAGGCGCCACAGACCGACTACAACGTCGACAGCCGACTGCGCGCGATCGATGCTCAGGTGCATCGCATCGAACAGGTTTGCGATGACGTCGACGCTCGTCAGGAAGAGCTCCATCGCCGCATGCTGCAGCATGAACAGGGCGACTACAGCCGAGTCGAGCACGCGCTGGATGAGCTTCGCGAGCACGCGGTGGCGTTGGAGCGGCAGCTCGCGTGGCTCGACAATGACCGCGAGACGATGCGGAAGTCCTACGATGCCGATCGTTGGGATATCGAGAGCAGCGAGCTGCGACGCACTGTCTCCGACCTGGTGGACTCCATCAATCGCCAGGAGCAATCGTTGACCCTCGAAACGCTGCGTATCGAGGCCAAGCAGTTGCGGCGTTGCCGAAACACGCTGCGTCAACAACTGCGACGCCTGCTGGAACAGCGGGACATCGTTGCACGCAATGAACAGCGACTCTATTGGGACGCACCATCCGCCGACTGGGGCAGCTGGGAACGACAGCGAGAACAGCTGCTGGACGAACTGCGAACGATCGAAGGCGAGATGCGGACGCTGCGGCGCGCCGAGCCGGTGGTGGATGTGGCTTGGCCTCCGGCAGAGCTCACATCCCGCATCGCGGCGACGGAGCGTGAGTTGGCGGACGTGCGCAGCGAACTGGCAACGGTCAAGGCTCCGGAGCCGATCCGCGACTACGCTGCCTTGCATCGCGCCGCGCAATTGCTCAGTCGGATCTCGGAGGGAGAGCTCGTCACCTTGCGGTACGACGCGCCGGCCTCGACGCTGTTTGTGGTTGACTATGAAGGCAAGCCGCATGCGAGCTACGATTTGCCGTTGGACGTGCAACGGCTCGTGGCGCTCAGCCTGCTGCTCGCAGTGGCCGACAAGCAGTTCCCCGTGGTGCTCGACCGCATTTTCGAGGAGACCCCGGAGACCGCCACCGCCTCCATCCTGGAAGTGCTGCGCGATAGTTGTCGCGATGGCCTGCAAGTCGTCGCGATCGTTTACGACAACGAAGTGGCCAATCGCTTGCAACGAATGCAAATTGACATTCGCCATGCCGATTGGGCCGCGCCGCAAGGTCGCGAGGTTGAGTTCCGAGACGCCACGCGGCGTCCCTACCCCGTCTACTATCACGACCAACACGAGCCGGCTCGGCGCGCCTCGACAGCGGCCGACGCTCGCTGGGTCACTCCGCACCGCGTGGTCTCCTCCACGGCGCCGATTCAAACGGACGTTTGGGACACAGCCGTGCCGCACCCGTACACCGGCCGCCCCACGCTGCGACGCACCGTCGATCAGACGTCGCGCATCTTTGAAGACAGTCACCGCCCCGCTGTTCAGGCCGAGGCACATAGCCATCGCCATCATCTCGACTACGCCGACTCCGTCACTCGCATTCCCTACTTCGGTCGCGATGTCGCCGAGCGGCTCGAGCAGTACGGCTACTGGACCGTGGCGGACTTCATCCGCGGCGATGCTCAGGAGATGACGCAGCAACTGCGAGGCGACAGCTCGGTGAGCGAGATTCGCAACTGGCAGGCTCAGTGCCAGATGATGTGCGGCATTGCTCGGCTGCGTCCGTTTGACGCCAAGATCCTCGTGGCGTGCGGAATCACCGATCCCCTCCAACTCCAAGAGACCGATCCGGTCCGCCTGATGCGCCGGGTCCGTGAATTCCTCGAGACTCCCGCCGGGCGCCATCTGGTGCGAAGCGGGACTCCGTTCGAGATTTCTCGCATCCAACGTTGGATCGAGTCGGCTCGAGTTAGCGGCTCGTCGAAGGGTGACAACCGCACGGGCCGCTACGCTCGCCGCGTCAGCACCGCGAACAAGACGGGTTCGCGCGGCTCCGATCGTTCCAGCCGCAGCCGGACTCGCAAGCTGGCGGACACCAGCCGCGAATTCACCGCGGAGCGGGCCGGCCGAGAATACGAGTATGACCGCGAGTACGATCGTGACCGGTATGCACACGAGCGATCCTACACCTCGCAGGCGTACAACCGAGAGGAAGGAGGCGGCGAGGATCGCGATTACGAATACGAGTATGACCGCGATCGCCAGCAGCGTCGCCAGCGTCAGTCACGCTCGACCCGTCGCTCCAATTCGCGCAGCTCTCGCTCGCGACGCAGCCGGACTCGCACGACTCCATCGCCGTCGCAGACGTCTGCTGGACGCTCCGCCCGATTGTTGCCGCGGGAGACGGCATCTCACGACCATCCGGCGCCGACCAGCGGCGGACAGGTGTTGACCTTCTATTTGGACATGAACTCCGATGTCGAGGCGGCGCCCACCATCGGCCCCAAGACGGCCGAACTGCTGTACGAGATCGGCATCCACACCGTCGGTCACTTGCTCGAGTCCACGCCGTCCGAGGTGGCCGAGCAACTGAACCATCCGCGGATTAACGCGAACAACGTGCTCGAGTGGCAACTGCAATCGGCCTTGGTCTGCCGCGTGCCCGAGTTGCGAGGACACGACTCGCAGATCCTCGTCGCCTGCGGTGTCACCGAGCCCGAGCAATTGGCCAACTACGACCCTCGAGACCTGTGGGCCATCGTTGCTCCGTTCATCGACACGAAGGCAGGGCAGCGAATCGTGCGGGGCGGCCGCGCTCCGGATCTGGACGAGGTGACGCAGTGGATTCATTTCGCCAACCACGCTCGCCAACTGAAAGCGGCTTAGCGTGCCCTCGCGTCAGCGACCGTTCGATGTCCCTCGCGTCAGCGAGGGAAGGGAACCCGAAGTGTAAGCGAGGGATCGGAGCTGCGAACAAGCCGAGACTCCACTGAAGCCTCGCTAGTTGAACCCAGTCGACACCACTCGCCGCGCGTGGCCGCCACGCGCGGCGATTTGTTTTGCAACACGCGTTTCCGCGGCATTCTCGCCACGAACTGCGGTTGTCCCCTGGCGAGACCACGCCTACAATCCCGCCCTCGATGGGGGAGTCGCCTGGATTAAAATCACGGGAATCGCCGGTGGGGCGTTGGTGGACAGTCTGGATCTGCGCCTGCCTGCTCACAGGTGGCTGCGTCGGCGCGCCGTTTCGCGGCACGGCGGACTTGCCGCAAAAATCCGAAGTGCGACGCGAGCGGTTGGTTGTCCATAGCAACTTCGAGATCTCCGCTCACCATCGACTGATGGACGAGCTGGTGCGACTCCAAGACGATGTCGTCAAGCAGTTGGATCTGCCAAAGTCGGAGTCGCCAATCGATGTCTATCTGTTCGAAACCGCCGCGCAGTACCGCAAGTACATTGACACGCGTCTGCCCGAGGCGCCGGAACGGCGCGCCTGCTTTGTGCACCGCAACGACGAGCTGAACGTGTTCGCCCATTGGAGCGAATTCGTAATGGTCGATCTCCGGCACGAAGTGACTCACGGCTATCTGCACGCCGTGGTCGATGACCTGCCACTCTGGCTCGACGAGGGGCTGGCCGAATACTTTGAAGTCGGCCGCGACGCTCACGGCTTCAACCTGTCGCATCGCCGGCTGTTGCAGCACCGGCGAGTCGAAGATGACTGGCGGCCGGACTTGGCAGAGCTCGAAAAGGTGGAGCTCCCCAGCGCGATGGGGCAGCTGCATTATGCCGAGTCCTGGGCCTGGGTCCACTTTCTGTTGGAGACGACGCCCGAACGCCGAAAGTTGCTGCGCGACTACATCGCGAGATTGCGAATGGATGGCAAGCAGGAGGAATTGTCCCAACTGCTGCTGGAACACGAGCCCAACGCCGAGGTGTCGCTGCTGAAGCATCTGCGTTCGCTTCAACCCTGACACGACGGCGACATCCAGGAGCTTGCTCGTTTCTAACGGCCTGTGATTGTTTTGGTGTTGGCCACAAAATGGCAGGCTAGCGGCCCGCACCACGGCCACCGTCCTCGGAGGTCGTTGCCTCAAGATCCAGTTGCCATGTGTGGTCGGCTCGACGTTGCACCGTCGCTTGGAAGTCGCCGCGGTCGCCTTGGCAGTGGCAATGCCAGCGTGCCTCGCCCTGCCAGCCTCCGTCATAGGTGCCGCAGTCCCAACGCGTCACGTGGCCGCGGCCTCCGGAGATGGGGCCTTCGTAGTCGAGGTAGGCCAAGCGGTGATTCGGCAATGGCTCGACTCGCTGGCATCCCGGAGCGATCGGCTCTGCGGGCAATGCGAACGTCAGCAGCTCGCCATCCAGCTCAAACATCAGATCGTAATGGACACCCGCCCGCTCTGACGTCGGCGGCAGCCGGTGTTTCAGAATTACGTACCTGGGCATGGGGCGAAAACGTCCGTGGCACAGGCCGCCAACCTGTGAATGTTGTTGTGGTTGGGACCGCAGGTTGCAGGCTGGCAGCCTGCACCACGACATGGCAACAGACTACGCCCGTGGCACAGGCTGCCAGCCTGTGAATGTTGTTGTGGTTGGAGCCGCAGGTTGCAGGCTGGCAGCCTGCACCACGACAGATTACGTTCCCGTCGCGACGGTCTTGCACAGCGTAATGCCGCGCTCCACCGGTTGAAATCCGAGCCGCGAGAAAAGGTTCGCCAGCAACGTATTGACGCCGGGCTCAGGAGCGCACGGATCCAGAGTGGCTAGCTGCGCCTCGACCATCGAGACTCCTTGCCCCTGCATTTGTCGCATTGCCTCGCCCAGCAGAAACAGCAGCAGTTGCGGGTCATCGTCTTGGCCCGCGGGCTCGATGTGTTGAATGGCGCCGGCTCGCACACCCCAGGAGTGCGACATGGCCTCCATTTCGCCGAGCACAACACGGCCGCCAAAGGAACGATCGTCCCGCGACTCGAGCCGAAATTCGGTTTGGTCCATGAAGGCGGTCGTGCAGGCTTCCCACCAGTTGGAGGCGGGCGGGTCCAGCGACGCCTCGATGTGGTACGAGCGACGAATCTGCATCAGCACGCGATCGATCACCGGGCGAAAACCGACGAGGGACCGCTGCAGAATGCTGGTGCCCCCGGTGCGTTGGTAGCCCGCCGCTTCGAACATCGGCAACGCCGGATCCTTGTCAAGCACTCCGGGCAAGGCGCCGCCTCCGTAGAGTCCGAGGTAGAACGGACAGGCAACCGCCACTCCCATCGCCAGGATCTCTTTGGCGCCGCGTTCGACGAGATAGGATTCGACCCGTCGCAGCAATTCGGCGTGCAACTCCGCGCGTCGATCTTCGGTGACGTCTGGCGCCAGCAACAGCGCGCCGACGACGCCCGTGTGGTGGGAAAGCGTCGCGCCGTCGCGAGACGCGGTGAAGCCTGCGTGTCCAAAGCCCAACAGACGGTGATCCTCTTCCGCGACCACCAGTCCCTCGCGATCGAAGTACGGCTTGCTAAACACGTATCGCTCGAGCGATTGCGTGTTGATGCCCTGAGCGCGGCGCCGCAGGGGCGGCTGATTGCGCCAGATCTCCACGAGTCCGGGCGGGTCGGTGTTGCGAAAAGGGCGAAAGACAATCATGCCAGCTCCCGGCTCAGGCTTCCGGGGCCCCTCCCTCGATGAGCACCATCACCTGCCCCGCCTCCACTTTCACCTCGTACACGGCCTGGCAAATCGGACTCGTGCGATGTTTGCCGGTGGCCACATCGTATTGCCAGCCGTGCCAGGGACATGTCAGGTAGCAGGCGCCGCCGGTCTGCTGAGGGTCCCGGTCCAATTTGCCCTGCCCCAGCGGCCCGCCTTGGTGGGCGCAGATGCCGTCCAAGGCCCACACCTCGTCGCCAACTCGCACGAGCGCAACGATCTCGCCGGCCACGACGTGCTCGGTCGCTCCTTCAGGGCAATCGTCCCAGGACACCACGGCGTGCCATGTCATTGCGCGGCCCTCGCCGGTTGGCGACGGACTGTCAGCGGACGAGGGGATCGTTTCAACACGCGGATCAGGCTGATCAGGTTGAGCCGGCAGAACAGGCTCTTAGGCGGCCCGGCTGGCCGTGGCCTTGCTGGCCCGCTTGCCTCGCTCGGGGCGGTCCTTCCACCGCCGGTGCAGCCACCAATATTGGTCGGGGGTCTCAAGAATCAACTTCTCCAATTGGTGGTTGTACCATTGCGTCAGCGTCGTGACGCTCTCTTGGTGCTCGTCGGGCCGCGCGGGATCGGCGGCGCCAACCAGCCCCAACTGGAAGTGCATGGGGCGATCCAGCCGCCGGGCATAGGACACAACCATGGGCGCCTTGCTGGTCAATGTAAAGAGTGCCAGCGCCTTGTGGCAAGATGCGGGGCGCCCGAGAAACTCCACCCAACAGCCTCGCTTGCCGGCGTGCTGATCCCCCAGCAGGCTAATGATGCCGCCATCGGCCAGCACCGCCTCCACCACTTTGCCGCTGCCGTTTTTGGGCAGGATGTACTGCCCGTTGGCCCCGCGAAAGCGATTGATGAAGTTGTTTAGATGGGGATTGTCGAGCGTCCGGGCGATCGTGTAGGAGGGAAATCCAAGCAGCCCGCAGACATACCCGGCGACCTCGAAATTGCCGAAATGCCCGGACACGACAATCGTCGGCCGCGGCTCAAGCAAATATCGCGTCAGCTCACGCTTCTGATCGATGCGGACATATTGTCGCCAGTTGGTGCGATGAATCTTGCGAGGCACCTGGGCGACCTCGCAGATCAACAGCAGCAGGTGACTCCACATGCGACGCGAAATCAGGCGCCGCTCGGACTCGCTCAGGTGCGGGAAGGTGTGCCGGAGATTCTCATCGACCACTCGGCGACGCACGCCGAGCACGTCGTTGAGGGTGTAAGCGAGCACTCGCGAACAGGCGACACAGGTCTCCATCGAAACTGCCTGAATGACGCAGATCGCCGACCGCGCGACAAAGTAGACGGCAAAATCGAGAATCGGACGCAACAGGGACTTCATGGCAACTCCATTTGCCGTGGCACAGGCGGCCAGCCTGTGATGAACGTGTTCAGACCGCAGTTTGCAGGCCGACAGCCTGCAACACGACAAGGTTTTGAACGGCCTCAGCGCGGGGCAGGGGAGTCCCGGCAGACCTGAGCTTGCTCATTTTGCCGGACAACGGAAAACGAGGGAAGACGGAAGTCGCGGCAAAGCGGCAAACCCCGGCAAACCGTAGTTCAACCCTTTGCCGATGCGAGGCAAGCTGGGAATGCCTCACAGTATGGGCACAACGAGTTTCCCTCTTCTCACTCGGCGAAACACACTTTAATTTGGGGGAATGAAGGAAATTGCCATTGCCATCGTCCATTGGGGCGAACTTTACCTCGTCGGTAGGCGTCCAGACCATGCCACACAGGCGGGAAAGTGCGAGTTTCCGGGCGGAAAGGTCGAGCCCGGTGAGGACCCTGCACGAGCCGCCCAACGCGAGTGCCTCGAAGAAACCGGGCTGGAAATCGTTGTCTCCCAAGTGCACTCGGTGCAAGTCGAACATTATGGCAGCGGCGCCCTGCGGCTGCATTTCTATACTGCGGAAGTGCCTGCCCACGGCAAACAGCCCCCGCCGGTTCCGCCACCCTGGCGGTGGGTTCCTCGCCAAGAACTGAACGAGAGCGACTTTCCCTCGGGCAACCGGTTTGTCATTCGCGAACTGCGCGGACACCAGCGATGACTCGAGCGACGCTATTCCATGCCTGATTCATGTCACTCTTTGATTGTCGTCGTCGACGGCCTTCGCGCCGGCTGGCTCGGCCCTTACGGCAACACGTGGTTCGATACACCCGTGGCCAACCAGTTGGCCGCGGACGGTGTGACCTTCGAAGAGTGCCACAGTCCAGGGCCATCGCTTCTCGACAACTACCTCGGTTGGTGGCGAGGCGAGATCCGTGGCCTCGCCGCGCGCTCGAGCTCGCAACGGCCCGCCCCATCCCTGCCTGCTCTGCTGCGATCGGCCGGTCAAGCGAGCTTGTTGGTGACCGATGAGCCGGAGGTTTCCGAACTGCCGGACGCGGACGACTTCCGTGACGTGTTGCTCCAGGCTCGCCACGATTCCAATCGCACGGCCAGTGAGCTCGCGGCGACCGGCATCGCGCAATTGGTCGCTGGCGCTTTGGATGCCATGACCACGGCGGCCAGCGAGCCGAACGGCTCGTGCAGTTGGCTCCACCTGCGAGGTCTCATGGGCGCTTGGGACGCTCCCGGGGAGATACGGGAGGAACTGGCAGTCGGAGAGGACTGCGACACTCCCAGCTTCGTGACGCCGCCAATGCAGGCTGGCGAGTGCGATCCCGATGTGCGCTTCACATGGCTGCTCGGCGCCGCCGCCCAAGTGCGAGTTCTCGACGAATGTCTGCCGTTGCTGCTGGATTGGGCGGAGCGCCGGCAGGCGTTGTTCGTGCTCACATCGCCGCGCGGATATCCGTTGGGGGAGCACGGCGCCGCTGGTCCGGAAGAGGCGCCGTTGCACGACGAACTGTTGCATACTCCCTTGATCGTGCGGCATCCGCATGGCGACCAAGCCTGCTTTCGTGTCTCGCGAATCGCGCAGAACGACACGCTCTACCAATTGCTCGCTCGCTGGCATCGAGTCGCTCCCCGGGAAAGTGCCAAGTGGCTCGACGAGCCGCCGTTGGCTGCGCCGAGCTCGCAACTCGCCGTGTCGCTAGGCAAGGGGCAAGTTGCGTTCCGCACGGCCGCATGGTTCGCGCGGCTCGAGGGCGACACCACCGATCTCTACTCCAAGCCGGCCGACCGTTTTGAAGTGAATGAAGTGGCGGACCGGTGCTCCGACGAAGTGCGGGCCATCCGCGAGCTGGCTTCCGAACTGGGCCTTGCCGAGATCGTGCGAGATGTCGAGGAGGCGCCGACGGAGGCAAGCGATGGGATAGCCGACGTCGACTCAGCGGAGCCTGCTGTTGAGACCGAGCCAACAGCAACGGCCAATGCGCACGACTCGCAGGATGCGCACGATATCGGCACGATCCAGCTGCCCAAGTTGCTTTGGCGAGTCGCCCGGTGAACTCCATGTCGCTCAAACCTCACCAACACGAAACGCGGACAAGCAGCGAGTCGTCGCCGCAAGTCGAAGTGTGGCGCGCCGCACATGCGGACCTGGACACCTCCGTCGTCGCTCGCTTCGAGAGCTGGCTCACCGACGAGGAGCGGACGAGGCAACTTCGCTATCGCCGACCCGAGGACCAGCTGCGTTTCGCGGTCGGCCGAGGAATGTTGCGAACGCTGCTCTCGAAACACACGGGCGTGCCGCCTCAACATTGGCTGTTTCAGCTCGGCCCGTACGGTCGTCCCGAAGCGGCGACCAATGGCTCGGGGATCGAGGCGCCGGCCTTTAACTTATCCCATAGTCGCGGGGTCACCGTGGCCGCGATCAGCGCGGATGTTTCCCGGCTCGGCGCCGACGTCGAAACGTTGGAGCGCGGATCGCATTGGAGCCTGGCCCGGAGATTCTTCGCGCCTTCGGAAGCGGCAGTGGTTGAAGACGCGGACGTTCAGGACAAGGAGCAGCTGTTCCTGCGTTTTTGGACGTTGAAGGAGGCGTATGTCAAAGCCGTCGGTCAGGGCATCACGCTGGGACTCGACACCTTCTGTTTCGAGCTGTTCGACGATGCGCCTCCGTCCGTGCAGTTTCGCCGTTCCAGCAGCGCTGATGACGTGCCGACCTGGAAGCCAAGCCCCGGCCAACGGCCGGCCGACACGGCTGACATGCCAGACGCCCATCGTCCGAAGATGCCGCGCGGCGCCCCCGAGCGATGGCACTTTGACGAGCTGCTGTTGTCACGGGAACGGGTCGCTGTCGCCATGGAGTCTCTCTGTCGACCACGTGTGACATTGCGTTCATTCACCGAAGTTCACGAACTCGAGTCGTGAGTTGGGCCGACTTTACCAAGTGCACTCTTCCAGCTTGTTGTAAAACACCCACCGGCATTCGGATAGCATTCTGCTGGACGAGATTGGTGCAGGCTTAATCGAAAGGATCCCGAAAGCTCATGGAAATCGCAGAGCTCCCCCTGCGGGTGTTGTCCTGCAGCGAGTCCACCGCGCGTCTGGTGGAAGTGCTTCAAGCCACTCACGTCAACGGCGGCGCCGTTTGCGTCTCTCTCGAGCCAGCGGATGCGTCGGCCTGGGAGACTCTTGAGTTCAGCGATTTGCCTACGCTCGAGCAACTCCTGCAACTCGCCTGTCACCCGGCCATGCGCGACGCGGCGCCCGACCTTCAAATCCCCGAGCGAGTCGAGTGCACGGAGGATTGGCAGTTGACCAACCCGCTGGCGATGGAGGGCGATCTCGCCTATCAATTGCTGATGGGCGGCGCCTACGACAGCTTCGAGGGCGGCCTTGAGGAAGCCCGATCGCTTGCCCGCGCATTCATTGACAGTTTGCTCGACGACCGAGTGCTGCAAGCGTCGGCGGCCTGGTGCCACGCTCCGTGGACGCCTTGGTTCGCCGACGTCGCGTGGGACACCACCTATCTGATTCGCGACATGGAAGCGCGACGTTTCACGCTCCTGGCAATCACGGATTCGGATTGACATGTGGCACAGGCTGCCAGCCTGTGTTCCCCGAGCTTGCGCTCGGGGCCAACGAAGGGACAAACAAACACAGGCTGCCAGCCGACAACGGGACAACAAACACAGGCTGCCAGCCTGTTCCCCGAGCTCGCGCTGGCTCTAAGTGCTAGGAGCCGGCGCCGAAATCGAGCCCCATGCCATCGCCCATTTGCATGCCGGGAGCACCTCCGGCGGCGCCGCCGGATTGCTCGACGACCGGAGGCGGTTCGTCGTCGACGAACGAGAAGATATGGAACTGCTCGGCATCCTCGACTTCGTCACGGACGATCAGGTTCCCTGCGGCGTCGGTGATGGCAAACGCCATCGGCGCCAACTGCGGGTTCTCGCGCTCGTTGGGTGTCAGCGAATTGGCGCCCTCTAAATCCACCACCACGTTGTCGGAACGGAACGGGAAGTCCTTGGCCAGTTTCAGCTCCAGAGTCAACGGATCGATGATTTTGAGATCGGACTTGGTATTGAGCACGGTGCCGTAGGTCGCTTCATTCGCGGTGTAGGACACGCGCGTGGGCACTTGGCGCCCGCCCCAGATGACGGCGGCGAGTTTGGCGACCGGGCGGATGAAATTGATCACCCCGCCCGTCTTGGTTGGCGGCGAATGTTTGGAGCGGACGATCTCCATGCCAGGACCGGCATAGACTTCGCCGATCGACGGCATTTCGACCACGGGGGACGGATCGCTCCAAGGCGAAAATCGGTAGAAGATCTTGTAGTTATTGGCCTGCTCCTGCGCGGTGACTTCCTTGAGTCGCTCCAACACTTCGGCCTTGAGAATTCGATCGTTCAGCGGCCCGCCCATTCGCGGATTGTTGGGATCCTCCAGCAACAGCTGGAATCGATAGCGATATTTCTTGCCGGGCTGTGCCGTGGTGTCGAAGTATCGCAGCAGCTTGAATTCGGTCATGGGGACGCGTGGCCCGCCGCCGCTGCCGCCGTCCATTCCCATTCCCATGCCGTCGGAGCTCATGCCCATGCCATCCGAGCTCATGCCCATTCCGTCCGAGCTCATGCCCATTCCATCGGAGCTCATGCCCATGCCATCGGAGCTCATGCCGCTGCCGCCACGAGGATTCGTGGGAATCAGCGGGTTGCCGGGAGTCGCGGGATCCTCGATTGCGCCATGGGCGCCGTCCGACTTCGCCTTGGAGGCCGGTTTGTCTCGCTTCAGGGGGATCTGGGAGTGGCCGCCGATCTTGTAATCCGTATCGGTCAGCAACAGCGGTGGCATCTCCATGGTCAAGACATTGCCCATGGCGTACAGCGGGTCAATCACTTCTCGACCGCGCATCGCATACTTGCGGTACTCTTGCTGCGCCATCACGAGATTGGAGATCGTTTGCCAATTGAGGTCATTCGGGTCGTCGCCCACTTCCGAGCGTTGAACGATGAACGACAGGTACTTAGGCTCGTCGCGCGAGGGGCGATAGTCGATCGAGTCCTTGAATTCTCGCTCAAACGCGTCGTACTGCTCCTGGAACGGCACAGGCGCGGTCACGCAAACCACGAGCCGCCCTTCAACACCGCGGTTGGAGACGTTGGTGGGCGCAGAGCTGGACATCGGGGCATTGGCGTTGGTGCTCAGCCAATACTTCGGGGCATTGGGGAACCGCCGAGCGCGCGGCCCTGCCGGCTGCGATCCGGTCATGCCCTCCATGCCGGCGCCCATGCCCATGCTCATGCTGTCCGCAGCGGCGTCGGACTCGTCCTCCATCATCATGGAGTCCTCCATGCCCATGCCCATATCCGAGCTCATGCCCTCCGCGCCGCCACGGTTGCGTGGCCGCCGTTTCCGGGGCGCTCGTTTGCGAATGACTTTGGGCTCGGGCTTGGGGGCCGGCTCGAGGTCGGCAATTGGATTGGTGGCGCCGATGATGGCCAGCGGGCCGAAGGCGACCTGCACTTCGAGATCCCGTGGCGGCAGGATTTCCGGGTCGCCTCGCTTGACGATCGGCACATCCAGGATCGGGTTCAGCGGCTTGGTGGCCGAATAGCCGGTTGGGTCGACGGGCAAGGACGACGCCTTCACCTCCTCGGAGAACACGCGTTTGGGATCGAGCTCCTCCTGCTCGAGTTTCTCATCCCACTTGAAGCTGGCCACTCGCTGCGAGGCTGCGGCGGCCAGGTCCTTGAGCTCGGACGGCGTGTTTTTGTAGCCCTCGAGCTGCAAGCCGCTGTAGACAAACAGTCCGACCAGCGCCATCGCGACGCCAAAGCCGATTTTCTCGACATGCTCGACGAAGAACTGCTTAATCGTGTCGCCGCTGAGTTTCATTGCACGCTCCTGACGCGTTCTCGATCCCGTGAGTCCGGCAGCCGGACTGTCGCCGATCTACAAACCAAATCCTACACGCTTAACCTGCGCCGACCGTGGCGGGCTGGTCACCGGCGCCCTGCTCGGGAAGGTTCAATTTCGCTTCGATCTTCGAGATCGCCACGGGATTGTAAAACAGAATGATGCCATAGATTTCGACCGTCACGTCCCATGGCGAGGAGTCCTCGAGCTTCAGCGGCTGGTTGCCGGTTCCGCCCATTCCTCCACTGTAGCCGGCGCCCATTTCCATTTCGGGGGAGGCTCCCTCTTCGCCAAAGCCGCTGCCGCCGAAGCCGCCGCCGCCGCCAAAACCGCCGTCCATCATCATTTCGTTGGACATTTCACCGCCACCCTCGGATCCGCCGCCACCGCCGCCGGCTCGCATGCGGAACGTGCTCCCCGAGGGACAGTTGATGCGAACTTGGCGAACTTCCAATTGCATCTTGTAGTTCGCACACTCGGCGAGCAGACGCGAGACTTTTCGCTGATCCATGGTGAGCCGCATTCGCACCGGAATGCGCTTGGCCACGGCGTAGATCGCGTCCTCGGGCTTCTCCGAATCGTACGCCTCGCGCAGCCGCTTGGCGGGCAATGGTTTGAAATCCTTGTCTACATAACGATTCTGAGCGGGGTCGTTGGCATCGGCCTGTTTGCCATTGCCGCCACCGCCACTGCCGCTGCCACTGCTTGCCGGGTCCATGCCGCTATCCATCGACATGCCCATCCCCATGCTGCTCTCCATCCCCATCCCCATGCCGCTTCCGCTTCCGGGCCGGGCCTGGGCTTCGAGACTCTGGACTTCGCCGGCCAGCCCCATCGCGTCGGGGCCGATCTCCAGGAAGTCGATCTCTTTGATGGCAGCTTGGTACTTGCCTTTGATGTTGCCGTTGACGTTGCGGATGATCTCCAGCAACGCCGTCAGCACCCACATGTCCTCTTGGGCGTACAACACTTCCAGCGTCGTGGGGGTTGTGTTGGACCAGCTGAAACGCGTGTCCTGCAACGCCGTCTGATTGGACGGATTCCAGTCCACCAAGATCACCTTGTCCTCGGGCGCCTTGCCTTCGGGAGTCCAATGGGCCCCGACGATGTCGGCCAGCTTCGGCAAGTAATCCCGAATGTAGTATTTGTAACGGTCCCGCAAATCTTTGCTGAGCGGCTCCTGGAGCTCGTCGTAGGTGGCCGACACCTTGCTCTCGATCGGCTTCAGCTGTTTCACGTCGTTAATAAAGTCGTCTTCCAGCAGAGTGGGCCAGACGAGCACGTCCTCTTGACGTTGGTACTGCTCGTTCCACGCCTTGCCGAGCTCCTGGTACTGTTTGACCAGGAGTTGGTCCATGCCTTTATGAATCGCGGGATTGGGATGCAGATTCTGCCCCTGGAGCAACGTCATTTGGCTGCGTTGCTGATCCAGCGCGGAGACCTGCTTCTTGGTTTCTTCGCGCAGTCGATTCGTCTCCATGTACCACGTGCCGATGCACGCGGCCAGGACGATGCCGGAGACGATCCAGAAGCGATGAGTTTTAATGCCCGCCAAAATCGGCTTGAGTTGATCCATGACTTAGTTTGCTCCTGAGTTATTGGCGGCAAGTTTGGCTGCTTCCTCAGCCTTTTTCTTTTCTTCTTCCCGTTTCAGCCGCAGCTGTTCCAGCCGCTCGCTCAGCGCCTTCTCCTGCCACACCATCTGCACGATGAAGTCATAGCGGGGGACGGTCAAGTAGGGAGGCTCGGTGGGCTCTTCGTCCTGTTTCTTTTGGGGCCGTTTGGGTGCGCCCGAGAAGTTGAAGCCTCCCTCCATCTCCATCGATGGAGCGCCTTCCATCATGTCGCCGCCACCCGTTTGATTGGGGTTGCCGACAAACTTGGGGTTCTTCACCCGAGCTTTGAAATCCAGCTTTCCTTTGGCGGTGATCACGAATCCGATCCCCAGCTCCTCGAGCGTGAACGTCTCCATCGTGGCTGGATCGTTGGGGTCGACCGGCAGAGAGATCTTGCCCTTCTCGAGGCTCTTGATCAGCTTCTGGCGGACGTGAGCGTCGCCCACGAACCGCTTGTCGGAGTTGAAGAAGTGGTGCGCCGTTAGTTCAATCACCCAACCGGGGCCTTCAGGGCCTTTGAGCTCCTTGAGTCCGGCGCGTTCCAGCTCCTCGGGTGTCGCTTGGGGCTCGGCCTTCTTGCCCGCCTTCGCTTTCGTATCGGCGCTCGGCGCACCATCGGCCGCCGCTGTCGTCTCCGGCGCCGCGGCGGGCGCCACCGTTTCGGGAGCCGGCTCGCCGCGCGCCAGCGTCTCTTGCAGCCGCAGGCTCGACAGACGCCCTTGGATGTAGATGTTCTTGACCGGATCGGTGAACCACTTTTTCAGGTCTTCGTAGTGCTGCGTCTCGACCTTCGAGATGTAGAGCTCTTGCCGCTTGTCAAAGGGAACTTCATCGACGCTGGGAATCGTGCCGGGCTCCACGCCGGGCGTTGTCGGCAACGCCATGTTGATTGCCGCCAGCACCTCCAACCATAGCAAGCGGCGATCATTGTTGCCGACCACCTCCTTGCCCAACTCGGTGAGCAGATTAAGCGTCGCCAGCTGACCATTGAACTTGGACTTCCAGCCGCTCGCTTGCGACTCGGATTGGCTCACCACTTGGGAGGCTTGATTCCAGCTGACACCCGCAGTGGCCGTTTCCGGATGCACCTGTTGCCACTGTTGCTTGGTGAAGAAGGTGTTCATCGTGCACGCCATCAGCAGTGCGCCGAGCGAAGCGACGACCCAGGGCTTTTTGCGGCGCACGAGCCGCTCGGTCAAAATCTCCCGGGGAATCAGATTTGTGCGCAAACGGCTGCGCCCCAGGCCCTGCAGGCAGAGTCCGTAGGCCACGCTGTAGGCCAGGGCGTTGTCCTTAAACGTCGGCGCCTCGGCGACTTCCCCGCCTTTCTCGACGCCGTCGAAGCCCTGGAACTTCACGACCTCGTAGCCCAGGTTTTTCGAGAGGTACTCCTGCAGGCCGGGCAGTTTGACGGTGTTGCCCAGGATCACCACGCCCTTGATCTTCGCGCTGCGATCGAGGTTCTGAAAGAAGCCGACCGTGCGCTGGATCTCGTTGACCAAGTCCACAAACACTGGCCGCATGGCTTGGAAAACCTTCTTCGGGTCCTCCGCCTTGCGCGCGTTGCGTTTTAACTGCTCCGCCTTGGCGAAGGTCAGCTTCAGCTCCTTGGTCAACTGCTTGGTGAAGTGGTTGCCGCCGATCGGCACGCTGCGTTGCCAAACTCGCACGCCGTTGGTGACGACTAAGTCCGTCGTCTCGGTGCCCATCGACAGCACGACCAACGACTCCGGCGGATTCGACGGATCGTAGTCCGCGTTTTCGATCGGGTTCACCTCGGTGGACACGTAGTTGTAGATGGCGAACGGCGCCAACTGCACGATGTCCAATTCCAGGCCGGCTTTCTGATACGGCCGCAGGAAGTGGTAAACCTGCTCCTTTTTCATCGCGAACAGACCGACCTCCGAGTCGACCTGCACGCCGTCGACGTCCACGCCGCCGCCCATCTGCTGGTAATCCCAGATCACTTCATCCAGCTGGAACGGGATCTGCTGTCGGGCCTCGTACTTGACGATCTCGGGGATCTTCTTGGCCTCGACCGGTGGCGGCTTGAAGAACCGCGCCAAGCCGCTCTGACCCGGCAGTGAAATCGCGACCTTGCCGCCCTTCACGTCGTTGCGAGACATGAACTGCTCCAACGCGTCGGCCACCAACTGTTCCGGGTCCGACTCGGGCTGGCTCAGGATTTTCGGATATTCGATGTAGTCGAACGCATCCGCGACGACCTTGCCGTCCTCAAGACGACATCGCAGTGCCTTCAAAGCACATTGACCAAGGTCGACACCCCAAACCGACGTGGGCTTCGCCATTACCTATTCCTTAACGCAATGCAAGCAGATGACAAGACGAGCACGCAAACCGGCAAACCGACAATCTTAAGGCGTTTTGCCATGCGCAACTATCGGTGGCCCCTCGAGTTGTGGACAACCACGGCGAAGAGCCCAACGGCCTGTTGAAATCGACCTGGCGGCCAACACTGCAGTGTCGATTGCCTAATCGGTGTTTTCCAACGGTGTTTTTCAACGGCCTCCTAACCTTCGGCCTCCTGACGGCCTTCTCAAACGCGACAAGAACACGGGAAAAGAGGGAGAGCTGCTCCTCTACTTACTTTAGTGACGGTCGCTCCCGAATGTCAAGAAATCTCCCCGCCGCCGCGACCTCGCTAACTGATTGTCTGGCAGGAACATAACGATTGTTCCAACACTCGACGTCCAATGCCCCAGACGGTATCGTGAAGTCGCCTGCGGCCAATGCCCTCGGCACGCTTCCGTGGGCTCGTGAGGATCACTCGTTCGCTGTCGCCAGAGAGCCCCAGCGCCCGACGACGTCATCCTCCCCAATCAGCCCGATCCAGTCGCCCCATGCTTTCGCGCGTTTCTCCCGATTGCCACGTGCCCCTCCTGTTGGGGGCTCGCTTGGCGGGCCGGGACCGCGTCGCCCACCTACCGATTTGACGCGCCATGAGATTTCAGGAATTGGTCATCCTGCTGCCATGCCACAGCATCGAGGATTTTCCGGTTTACACGGAAGGCGACGAGGCCAACGGACTACTGGCCGCCTGGACGTCACTTTGGCACCCCGCTTTCATTCACTCAGCCCAGTCGATGCCGACCTGGTCGCGGATGGACGATCCGCCGAACGAACTCGAGGGCCGACTACTGGTGATTCCACCCGTCAGCCACACGGAATTGCCGACCGGCTTCGTTCAACGAGCCAAGGAGAGCGGTGGCTGTCCCATTCGCCGCAAGGATTCTCGCGACGAGATCGTTACGATCGCCTTGGAGGCGCTGGACGACGGGCCAGCGTTCGACGCTGCCTACGTCAAAGACTTCTTTGCGCTCGGGTACGCCTATCTCCAAGTACAAATTCTCACTCGCCAGATGCGATACTCCAGCAATCTGGATGAGGTGCACTTCGCCAACCAGGTTGTCGCAGCCGCCAACGCTCTGGCGGATGCCAACCTTGAACTGGCCGAGGAGAAGCTGACGGCCTGTTTCGATCTGCTTAGTGAAGAGCGAGATCTATTTTATTCCGTCGACTCCTACATTATCGATTTGGTAATGTTGGGCCCCGGCACGTTGGGCGCGGGGCTGGAGTCGGAATTGGATTCCGGCAGCCCGGTCAGTTTTCTGCTATCGGCGGGAGTGTTGGAAGCGTTGGCCGGAACACCTGTCGCCGAGCGTCTCACGGCACAGTGGCGTGACGGCGCCGTCGGCCTGATCGCTTGCGATGCTCGGGAGTTGCCGCTGCCGCTGCTGCCCATGGAGGCCGTTGCCACGCAACTGCAACAGGGCCGCGACGCGGTCGCCGAGCGGCTCGGGCAGCGTCCGCGCGTGTTTGGGCGGCGACGATACGGGCTGTCGCCCACGCTGCCCCAGTTGCTGCAGAAACTCCAGATGCCGTTTGCGCTCCACGCGACGTTTGAGGACGGGCGGTTTCCCGAGGGGGCTCAGGTCAAGACGCTCTGGGAGGGCAGCGATCGAACAACGGTCGAGGCCATCGCCAAGGCGCCGTTGAACGCCGCGTTGCCCGAGACGTTTTTAGGGCTGGCGTTGAAGACGGGCGAGACGATGGACATGGACCACGTCGCCACCATGGTGATCGCTCATTGGCCGGGACAAGCGAGCCCTTATTTGGAAGACTTGCGCCGCGCAGCGCGTCGCACCTCCGCTCTCGGCAAGCTGATCACGATTGATGCTTACTTCTCGGACACCGACCGCCCCAGTCAATCGGAGCGGTTGGCCGCGGCGCGATTTCGCTCTCCGTACCTCCGCCAAGCGATTGTCCGACAACAAGAGGCGCCGCTGTCGCGCTGGGTCGACTATCACCGAGAACGGGCCGAGCTTGTCGCGGCCGCCAACTTGGGTTTTCTCGCGAGCAGCATTGATCGCCGGCCACGCGACCTGCCAAACGAAGCGATTGCGGAGCTCGATGCAGCGTGCGAGACTCGCGCACTGGTGGACAACGCCGACGCCTCCGTCGCGGCCGCTACGCATCGCGCGGCCGCCGGGCATGCCAATGAGGCCCTGAAACTGGCGGCCGGCGACGGCGTGATGCTCTGGAATCCGTACCCCTCGGTGCGGCGGGTGCTGGTGCCGCTGCCTGGTTTTAACTCGCCGCCCGAGCGCGTCGCGCCCGTCTATGCCATTGATCACGCGGGCGAGCCCGCCGCCGTCGTCGACTTGCCCCCGATGGGCTACGTCCACCTTCGCCCGGGCCCTCAGTATTCGCCGAAGCGCAGCGACCCGGTGCTGGTCGAAGGGTTGATGTTGCGGAACGAGTTTCTCGAAATCACCGTCAATCCGCAGTCGGGCGGCATCGGCGCCGTGCGGAGCTACGAAACTCGAGGCAACCGCATGTCACAGCAGCTGGCAATGCGAGTCTCCGGATCGTCGGGCGAGCGCGCCAAGTATTCCACCATGGTTGCTGACAACATCGAGACACTTGTTGCCACGCGACTCGAGGGGGCCATTCGCGCCACCGGGCGGTTGTTGGATGAAAAGGGCGAGACGGCCGCGACCTTTCAGCAGACGCTGCGAGTCGTCCGGGGCTCGCGGATCCTCGGCGTGGAGATTGAGCTCGATCCGCTGGCCGAGTTGCGGGCTGACCCTTGGAATTCCTACTTCGCCAGCCGCGTCGCTTGGCGCGACGAGTCGGCGGAGCTGGCCTGCGACGTCAATCAAGCGAGGCACTCGATGGAGGACCGCAAGCGGATCGACGCCTCCCACTACATCGAGATGCGGACCGGCGCGCACGCGACCACCATCTTTCCTCGCGGTTTGCCCTACCACCGCCGGGTCGGCTTGTCGTCGCTCGACACGCTGCTGATTGTCCGCAACGAGCCGGCGCGAGCCTTTCAACTCGGCATCGGCGTGGATGTCGCCTATCCCTTGGCCGAGGCGCTGGCGCTGGCGGCGCCGCCGCGTTCCAGCGACGGGCTGGCGGCCCCGGGGACGGCCACGTCGGCGTGGCTGTTCCACCTGCAGGCCAAGAACGTGACCGCCACCCGTTGGCAGCCGTTGGTGGCGGACGGCCGAGTGATCGGATTTGAGGCGAGGCTGCTTGAGACTGCCGGACGGGCCGCGCAAGTGCGTCTGCAATCGCTGCGCCCGATCGCTCGCGCCCGGGTGGTCAACCTGGATGGCGAGATGATCTCCGAGGCGCGCGTTGAACAGGGCGCAGCGCACCTCGAACTTTCCGGACGGGAATGGCTGATCGTACGCGCGGAGTGGGCAGAATGATCGTGACTATCGACGGCCCGGCAGGCGCCGGCAAGAGCAGTGTGGCCCGAGCCCTCGCCGAGCGGCTCGGCTATCGGTTTCTCGACACCGGCGCCATGTATCGGGCCGTCGCGCTGGCGCTGTTGAACCACGGCTGGGACGAGCTGCCGCACGATGAGGCGGCTCGGCGAGCCGAGGGGCTGACGCTCGAGTTTAGCGAGCACAAGGTGGAGCTCGAGGGACGCGATGTCACCGGCGAGATCCGCTCGCTGCGGGTCACCAATGCGACGCGGCTGGCCGCCGACAACCCCGGCATCCGCGGCCAGCTTGTCGAGCTGCAGCGCCGACTCGCAGAGGAGCTCGGCAATGTGGTCACCGAAGGACGCGACCAAGGCACGGTCGCGTTTCCCGACGCCGAGTGCAAGATTTTTCTGACGGCGACCCCCGAGGAGCGAGCGCGGCGACGGCAACTCGAGCTGGCGGCCAACGGCGTCGAGATGCCCCGCGACCAATTGCTCGAGCAGATTCAACAGCGCGATGCGCAGGACGAGCAGCGCGCGGTCGGCCGACTCATGCAGGCGGAGGACGCCGTGCGGATCTGCACCGACGGCATGAGCTTCGACCAAGTGGTGGAGCGTTTGGAGCAGGTGGTGCGGGAGGCGGCTCGCCATGCCGACTGAGTTTCAGCTGCCGCTGCACAAGCGGCTTGGGTATCGCGCCGTGAGGTGGACCAGCCGCATGATGGGGGTCGCGACTTTGCGTCTTCGCTGCCACCATCGCTGGCGTCTGGACGAGTTGGACGGCGCGCTGGTCTGCGCCAACCATCAAAGCTATCTCGATCCGATTCTCATCGGCTGCACGTTCGATCGCAAAGTGAACTACCTGGCGCGCGAGACGCTGTTCCGTTTTCCGCTCGGTCCGGTGATCCGATTTCTCGACGCCATTCCGCTCAACCGCGACGGGCTGGGCCTGGCTGGAATGAAGGAGACGCTGAAGCGTCTGCGGCGCGGCGAGCCCGTGCTCGTCTTTCCCGAAGGCACGCGCTCGCGCGACGGCGCCTTGCAGCCGATGATGCCCGGGGTCTGCTCGCTCGCGCGACGCGGCCGGGTGCCGATTCTGCCCGTTGGCATCGCCGGCGCCTTCGAGTCCTGGCCGCGCCAGCGACTGATGCCGCTGCCGTCGGTCGTGGATGTCGTCGTCGGTGAGCCGATCTCGCAAGAGTGGTACCAGCAGCGCGACGACGAGCAGCTGCTTTGCGAATTGTCCGCACGCATTGACGTTTGCCATCGAGATGCCGTGCACCGTGTCAAGCACCGCGCCGGAGTCTAATGCATGGAGAGCTTTCGCGTTCACCTCCACAAGGAGCAGCTGGTTTTCAGCGCCGCTCACTTCATCACGTTCGGAGCCAACATCTGCGAGCGTTTGCACGGGCACAATTACGGCGTGCGCGCCGACGTCTGGGGGCCGCTCGAGGAGCACGCCTACGTCGTCGACTTCATCGCCCTGCGAGACGAGCTGCGTGACATTGTTTTGGCATTGGATCACCATGTGCTGCTGCCGACAGAGCACCCCACGATCCGCGTCACGCAGACCGAACGCGAAGTGACCGCCACCTTCGAGGATCGCCGCTGGGTGTTTCCGCTCGAGGACTGCGTGCTGCTGCCGGTCCGAAACACGACGGCTGAGCTGTTGGCCAAGCACATTGGCGGCCTGCTGCTCAAGGCGTTGGCGGAGCGCGGCATCCATCCCGCGCGAGTTGCGATTGGCGTTGACGAGAATCACGGCCAATGGGGCGAATGGGACTCCGGTCCGCTTGGGCCGATGGAGCCATGAGAGATGAGATAAGACGCCGTTGAAAAGACACTTGCCTGTGGTGCGTTGTTGTTCAACACGCTGCTAACTGAACCGCCTGCCAGGCCCAATGGATCGCAAAGAACAACTCGAGTTTCGACGTCATCTGGGACGGTGCGCCACACTGGCTTGCCTGATGGAGGCGTCTGCCCCGAAGGTTGGCAATGTGCATCGGGGCGCCGACTTCGCGGACCTGACCTTTTACGACTTCTGCGCGGCGGCCGTCGAGATCGCGCCGCCGCTGGAACGAGTCGCCGAGCTGGGCGTTGGCGCGGCGATTCTGCAGGCCGTTCAAGCCACCTCCCGCGCGACTCGCAGCAACCCGAATCTTGGCATCGCATTGCTGTTGGCGCCGCTGGCGGCCGTCGACGACGCGGCGCCGCTTTCGCGGGAAGCCGTCAGGCAAGTGCTCGGGCGACTGACCCCGGCAGACGCCGGCGCGACCTACCAGGCGATCCGGCTCGCCGCTCCGGGAGGACTGGGCAGCGCGGAGTCGATGGATGTCCAAGGGCCTGCGCCTGACAGTTTGTTGGCCGCCATGCAGGCTGCGGCCGAGCGGGATCAGGTGGCGGAGCAGTACGCGACCGACTTCGCCTACGTGCTCGACGTGCTGGCCCGGAACCTCGAGCGGCATTGCGCCGAGATGGGGTGGTCGCGGGGCATTGTGCACGTCCAGCTGATCAGCCTGTCGCAGCGTGGCGACTCGTTGATTCGTCGCAAGTGCGGGGACCGAGTGGCCGAGGAGGCTCGCGATCGCGCTGCGCACGCGCTCGACCAAGGCGCTCCGGATAGCGAGTCCTACCACTACGCGTTGAGTGAGCTGGACTTTTGGATGCGGAGCGACGGCAATCGCCGCAACCCCGGCGCCACTGCCGACTTGATCGCGGCCGCCCTGTTTGGGTTGCTTCGTGATGGGCGCCTGGACATCCGCCACAACTGAGCGTATCAATTCAGCCAGCCTACTCTCCCCGGGACGACGCCATGACGCGCCAAACGATTGACCCCGTCGAGCTCACCATGGACTTGGTGCGTTTCGACTCCGTGAGCCGCCGCTCGAACCGCGACGTCACCGACTACGTGCAGCAACGGCTCGAGGAGCTCGGGTTCGAGACCGAGCGGGTCGACTATGAGGACGACCATGGCACGGTCAAATGCAATGTGATCGGCAGGGCGGGACCAACTCGGGCGTCAATAGAGGCCCAAACAGTTGGGAATGGTTCTCCAGGCATGGCCTACTTCGGCCATACGGATGTGGTGCCGGCGGACGATTGGAGCGGGCCAGGCGGGCCGTTCGAGCCGACGCTGACCGACGACCGGCTGTACGGACGCGGCAGCTGTGACATGAAAGGGTCTGTCGCCTGCATGCTGGCAGCCGCCTCGCGCGTCGAGCTCGGCGCACTCCAGGCGCCGCTGTTCATCACCACCACGGCGGACGAGGAGATTGGCTACGGCGGCGCCCGCCAGGTGGCCGAGCGGTCGCGTCTGTTCGGAGAGATGTGCGAGCTCCAGACGCGGGCGGTGATTGGCGAGCCGACCCGGCTGCAGGTCGTGCACGCGCACAAGGGCACTGCGGGGCTGATTGCCACCGCGCGCGGCGAGTCGGCGCATTCGAGCAGCCGGCGAGGCCGCAACGCCAATCTGGCGATGATTCCGTTCCTGCAAGTGATGAAACAAATGCACGACGAGTTGGAGTCGGACCCCGGCTGGCAAGACGATCGATTTGACCCTCCCGTCGTGAGTTGGAATATCGGCATCAACGACCACACTCACGCCATCAACATCAAGCCTCCACAGAGCGTCTGCACCGTCTACTTCCGACCCATGCCGGGACAGGATGCCGAGCAGCTGCTTGAGCGGGCGAGGCAGGCCGCCGAGGCCAACGGGCTCGAATTCCAGGGCTTCAACAACGCCGCGCCCGTGTTCACTGACCCGAATTCCGCCTACATCGTCGAGCTGCTTGGGCTCGCGGGCCAACAACGCTCGCAAACCGTCTGCTACGGCACCGATGGCGGAGTGCTGACAGATCTGCGTCAGATGGCGGTGCTGGGGCCCGGCGACATCGCGCAGGCCCACACGGCGGGCGAATTCATCGAACGCTCCCAGTTGGACGCGGGCGTTGCTCTTTACCAAAAATTGATTCAACACTGGTGCCTTTCATGAGTGACATGAGCGACACGCCCGGCGAGGTGTACGTCCGCGAGGCCAATCTCGACGATGTCGACGCCGTCGAGCAGCTATTGAAGCCGTTTGTCAAAGCCCGCCTGCTGCTGCGCCGCACACGCGAGGAGCTGGATCGGCTCGCTCTGTCCGGCTTTGTGGCGGTGGCCGGTCCACCGGGCCTCACAAGGGTCGCCTGCGATGGAGGCCCGACCGGTCACGAGATTGTCGGCTTCGCCGCTGTCGAAATGTACTCGCGCAAGCTCGCGGAAGTGCAGTGTCTCGCCGTGGATGTGCGATTCCAACGCCGCGGGCTCGGCCGAGAGCTGGTTGAACGCTGCGTCAACTGGGCCCGCCACAAACAGGTGCTCGAGCTGATGGCGATCACCTCGTCGGAGAGCTTTCTGCGCGACTGCGGTTTCGACTACTCGCTCCCTGATCAGAAGCGCGCGATGTTCGTTCGCACGCACGAAGATCATGAGGAGGATGAGAGCTGAGCCTGTTCTTGCCGTTTTGAAGTGTGTTGAGGCGGCCGTGTTGAAACCAAGCGGTCAGCCGGAAGGGGTCGTGGGTCAAAATGCATGAGACGTCGCTCAGCTTGCTCAACCGCCTTCGTCGCTCCCCCGAATCCGAAAGTTGGGATCGGCTGATGGAGCTCTATGCGCCCTTGCTCCAGACCTGGCTGCGGAAGTACGACGTCCAAGTCAGCGATGCAGATGATCTTACGCAGGAAGTGCTGCTGGCCGTATCGAAAGATCTCGATCAATTCGAGCACGCGGGTCAGCCCGGCGCATTTCGCGGTTGGCTCAAGGCGATCCTGGTCAACCGGCTGCGCAAGTTCTGGAGATCTCGGGATCGTCGCCCACAGGCGAGAGGCGATTCGGACATCGATGCCAGATTGGCGCAATTGGACGACCCCTCCAGTGAAATGAGCCTGATCTGGAATCGTGAGCACGATCAGTTTGTGCTTCGTCAACTGCTCACCCTTGCCCAGCCTCATTTCACTTCAGACACCTGGACGGCGTTCTGTCGCGTGGCGTTGGACGGGGCGAAGCCGGACGTTGTGGCGGAGGAACTGGGGATTTCCCTGAATGCCGTGTGCCTCGCTAAGTCTCGTGTCCTTAGGCGTTTGCGCGCCGAATCCGAGGGATTGGTCGAGTCGTCTTCATGTTTTTCGGAAAACAGCTGACAAGAAATTGCGAGAACGGGTCTTGGCAATAGGAGGGTGGGGTTCGTTTCGGCGAGCCCGCCCCAGACATTGTCCCCAGCCCGCAATTGCCACTGTCAAGAGTTTCCCCATGTCCAAATCTTCGCCCCACCCGACGCGAGAAGAGCTCAGCGCCTACAGTCTTGGCCAGTTGCCACCCGACCGAGCGGTGGCAATCGACGGTCACATCAGCGAGTGTCAGCCATGCTGCGAGACCATCGTCGGCATCTCGTCGGCTGACACGTTTGTGGGACTTCTCAAGGCAGCCAGGCAACTGCCGGATCAGACCGTTGATCGGACCGTTGAAAATGGCGCGGCTGACAATTCTTCGTCACATGAAGAGGTGGCTGCGCAATTGGCCGATCACCCTCGCTATGAAGTGCTCGAGCTCGTTGGCAAGGGCGGCATGGGCGACGTCTACAGGGCCAGGCACCGGCTGATGGACCGTACGGTTGCGCTGAAGATCATCAAGCCCGAGCTTATGCGCAAGGCAGACGCGGTGGATCGATTTCATCGCGAAGTGAAGGCTGCCGCCAAGCTCACGCACCCCAATATCGTGACGGCTTTTGACGCCGAGCAGGCCGGCGACGTTCACTTTCTCGTGATGGAGTACGTTGACGGTGTCGACCTTGCTCACGTCGCACACGAGCGAGGCGCGCTGCCGGTTGCCGAGGCGTGTGAATTCATCCGGCAAGCTGCCATCGGACTGCAACACGCGCACGAACAAGGCATGGTGCACCGCGACATCAAACCCCACAACCTGATGGTGATGGCGGATGGGACGGTCAAGATTCTCGACTTTGGTCTCGCTTCATTGGCGCCCAACTCGGTCTCAGAAGCTGAAACGGTCGCCGCTCGCGGCGATTTGACCGCCGCCGGATCCATCATGGGCACACCTGATTTCATGTCGCCCGAACAGGCGGAGGACGCCCGCAGCGCGGATATCCGCAGCGACATCTATAGCCTGGGGTCGACACTCTATTTTCTGCTCTCCGGCCAACCGCCATTTGCCGATGGCAGCGTCACGCAGAAGCTGAAGAGCCACGCAACGGCCGAACCCGACGCTTTGAGAACGTTGCGAGACGATATTCCAATGGAGCTCGAGTCGGTCATCGCGCGCATGACGGCGAAGGATCCGGCCGAGCGTTTTCAGTCGCCGCATGAAGTGGCCGTCGCGCTGCAGGCATTTGTCGACGATCGATCACCCGGGACTGTGGTAGCCACGGCGCCGCAACAACGAAACTCGGCGGTCATGTGGTTGGGCGCAGCGGCATTGACGGTGGCAGTTGTGTTCGCGTGGTTATTCATGTTTGGTCGCAGCGATCCGAACGTCGACTACAAAAAGCCAACAACGGACGTTCTCCGCAACGAAGCGATGGTGCGTGACCCGTCGACGGTGGCCACGCATTCCGGCAAGGGGATCGCCTCCGATCAGCCCTCCCTGCGGATCTCGAATGACGGAGCGTGGTCCACGCACCTCGGAACGGTAAGCCGATCTTGGAAACTCCAAGGCAATCGGCTCTCGCAGGTTGTCGTTCGCCTCCTCCACATCTCCAAGGGCAAGCTGACGATCGCTAGCGAACACGAACTGGGGTTTCCTGAAGACTCCGGCGAGACAACCGGCAGGCTGGCAGTCGTCGCAGAGGAAAGTCGAAAAGATTGGCTTTCGGTGTCGCTCAACGTGACCTTTGACGACGTCCCGAAAGATGGCGTTCGCACTCGGACTTCCCCGCTGATGATCCCCAGAGCCATGTTGCGAGGAGGGGCGACCGTCAATGTCGACCTAGACGAGCACCTCTCTCCTCGGGAGACCGAGTTCGTTCACACAATGGTGTTGCTTCCCGCAGGAGGCAACTGGGGAACCGTCACGCACCGTACGGACGACACGGCCTCCATGCTCGAAGCATCGAAGCAGGGCTTCGAGTTCGTGGCGATCACGCTGAGCTGGGATGACGCTCGCCCGCAGCTTGGCGTCGGGCCGGAGATCGCCGAGATGCTCGAAAAGACGGGGCAGAGCAAAACGGAGTTTCAAGAAAAACTGAACGACGCACTCAGCCACGCCGCGGGCATTCCCAACGCACAGTGGGAGAAGTTGGCGAAGGCGCAGCCCGCGATCCATCCAGCAAAGGCTATCGAAGGCGAACCACTTTCTATCGTATTGCTGATGGGCGCTCCGCTCGGTGGAGCCCCCGGGGAATTGAAGGCATTCCGCCTGCTGGCGGATCGCCCGCCGAAACCGCGTGAATTGCACGATGCCATGTCACTCAGCCAGGAACATGGCTATGTGTCCGTGATTCAGCCCGAGTACGTCAAACGCACGACAATTGAGCTCGACGCCGCAGCCAAGCTACTGCGCGGAACGGTCGAGTTCGAGGCGCCAAAACTCTATGCCGGCAGAGTGAACTTTGCCGTGCAGATCGGCGCGGGGCGGATGAAGGTCGTCGAATTCAGCATCCCCGGCCACCTCGCACTTGCCCTCGATGGCGAAGGAGTCTGGCGACGCAAGGACGCGAAGGACGAGCCGGACAGGCCGGAACCGGCAGGGGACAAATCCGGAAGGCCGGCCAACGGCCAGCAGCCCACGTAGGACGCGAATGTGAGGAGTGCCGTCGTTCAGATGGAGGAGTCTGGCGGCAGCCTTGAACGTCGATAAGCTCGGCATGACTACGTATCCACTCACCGGATTCGGTGCGGCCCATTCGGTGGAAAGGAGCTGAAGATTGAACGGGGATCGGCGCAAAGGCCAATTCAGTCTGCGCCAGGTTGCAGCGTTAACGGCCGCTGCCGCCGTTTGGGTCTGGCACTTTCGGGAAGCTGAGCCTGCCGCAATCGCGACCTTTTCCTTTGCCGCAGTGACTGCGGGAATCATTGGCCACTTCGTTGACAAGTATTGGAATTTATACGCACTCAGCGCTTTGGTCGCCGTGCTACTGGTCTATAACGGCGCGCTGTTGGCTCTCGCGCTGTTTGAGGGCGCGGCGGATCCACTGGGCGCCCTGATTCAAGTATTGGTTGCGCCGGCGGAGATGCTCAAGTGGCAACTCGATTCGATCGCTACGAACCGCGTCACTTCGAATCGCGACACCGTTTTCCTGCTCGTGATGTTGCTGGGCACTTTGCTCTTCACACCCGCCCACTGGATTCGTCCCAGTTTGCCCACCGCGATTATCACCGCCTTGGGGGTTGGCTTATGGTATGGCACCTCGATCCTGATCCTGTCTCACGCCGGATAATGCAGGCCACGTTGGCAGGTCCAGTGGTCGAAACGAGACGCGAGATGGCAGTTTTGCGACTCCTGCCAGCAGATCTTTCATCGCTGGTTAACACTCACGTCCTGGGCAACGCCTCAGAGTGGGCGCTGGTTCGGCGCGTGCGCACCGAGGATCACAATTCACGAAGCCGAGGAGCGCCACCCGGGTCGGCGCTGCGTTTGTCCCTCGTGAGGAAGGCCTTCAGCCTTCAATGGAGATCGCTGTTGAACAACCCGGGGCGTCGCTGCGCTCGCCCCGGGCTACGTTGAGGAAGGCCTTCAGCCTTCAATGGATCGCTGTCCAGGACGGCGCCGGTTTGGCGCGTGCGCCCTTCGAACTTGCGGAATATCGCCTGCGACATTTATTGGCCATAGGCCAATTTCAACGTAGCCCGGGGCGAGCGAAGCGCTGCCCCGGGTTATGCCGCCGCCCCGTTCAATTGAAGGCTGAAAGCCTTCGTCAACGTATCCTGGGGCAACGCCCCGGGCAGGCGCCGGTTCGTCGCGTGCGCCCCCGGGGCACAATTCACGAAGCCGAGGGGCACCACCCGGGGCGGCGCTGCGCTTACCCCTCGTGAGGAAGGCCTTCAGCCTTCAATGGATCGCTGTTGATCAACCCGGGGCGTCGCTGCGCTCGCCCCAGGCTACGTTGAGGAAGGCCTTCAGCCTTCGCCCACCCGAATGAGTCGAGTTACAATGCCGCCTCGAAGCTCGCCGCGATGGTCTGGCCGCTCCTGACGGCTGGTCCACAGGGCCTTACAAGGGTCGCCGGCGATGGAGGCCCGACCGGTCATCCGGAGGATCTCAACGAAGCGATGGTTGAGCTGACAGCGCCCTATCCGGCCATTCGCGTGAGCGACCGAATGGCGGTGGACGGTCGGCCCACCGAGCCGCTCGGCTGGGATGTTCAGGCGGCGCATGCGATCGCCTTGGCGCGAGCCGGATTGATGGAAGAGGCACTGCAGGAAAACGCAGCCCTCGGGAAGAAGATCGCGGTCAATGTCGAGAAGGGGCGTCTGCCTGACTTGCAGTCGGAGTTTCTCGGAAAGCTGCGCTCGCAAAGATCGTTGCTGAAACAGGTGCAGCTGCAGAAGTCCCTCATCCTGGCCATCGCCGGAAAGACAGCTGAGTCGGTCGAGTCCGCAGCGGCGGCCGGCCAGATCGAAGTTGCCAAGGCAACCGAAGACGACCAAGTCGCTATCCAGGAATTGCTCCTGGCTTTCGCCAAAGTCAAGCCAGCGGGCACTCCGGAGCGGGTGATCATTCAGCAGCCATTTGAAATTCATATCCACAAGGATACGAAGAAGCCGGACAAATCCAAGGACGCCGCAGCCGAGCAAGGAACCTCTCAAACCCACAACATTTCCGGGAGAAATCGATGAATCGCACTCACAATCACAATCACAATCGAATCGCAATCTGCTTGGCCTTGCTCTGCTGGGCAACAGGCGGGAAGTCCGAGGCCGCCGACCCAGTGAAGCTCAAGGTAGGCGGTGAAGGTGGCGCCATCGTGCGAACCGTGGCGAATCAAACGCTGATTGGTTTTTCGAACACGAGAGTCTTTTATCCTCTGGCGAAGCAGAATGCGGTTGTCGTGGTTCACCTCGCCGACAAGGGGAAGGGGTTTGCCACCAGCGGCAAGGTTCATGTGTTTGCCAAGAGCGCAACCTCCGACGACTTGGACAAGTGGATCAACAACCAACACTCCGACGCACTGTTTGCGGACATTCCGGAGCCGGTAGCCACTCATGTCGTTCCGCCGGACGCGATCAAGACGGTTTCGAGCAAGCTGCTCGGGCAAGAGAAGGGGGGACCCGAGGGCGTCACCTACGATAAGTTTTTGGTTGAATTCGTCGTCAGCGAGGCGGAGTTGACAAAGACGCTGCAACTAGCGGCCTTTAAGGATTCGGCAACGGCATTCTCAAAAGTCTCTGCGGAATAGAATGCAATTGTTAGGACACGAGCGAGGCGATCTCCGCCATCGCCAACGCCTCGCTAGCAAGCCCCACCCCAAAAGATGGCCAAAAAGCACGGCGCCCCCAAATTACGATTCCCAACGTCGCCGCTACCAACGGCATGACCAAGAAACTTGCGACCATGCAGCAAGCGACTAAAGCGACGTAGCAGAAAATTGCCGCTGTAGAAATCCTGTAATCTGCGCGGTGTCTTGGAATCACCAGTGCAACGTATCCGCCAACAAGCAGGATCAGTCCAAATCCCCTGGCCTGCAATAATCGCCACAGCACGCGATCTGCCACGTTATAGTTCGGTTCTTTTGTCTTGTAGTCGCCGGTTTGCGGGTCGAATTCGGGTATGAACAGGGACGGAAGAGGAAGTTCGCTGAGACTGATGTTCTCGCCGGAAAATAGTGATTTATACTGCTCATAGACCCAGATCGACGGTACGCCGAACCCGATGCCGATGCCAAAAAGAAGAAATGTAACGAAGCGTCCGCCCCAACTGCTTTGTCCTTCTCCACCGACTTGGCTCGTGCGATTGGTCATGGTTGCCTGCGGACTTGCGATCTATTCAACACGCTGATTGGCTAGGGGGTATCCGCTTGCGAGTGTCCGTTGCCTCTCGTGAGCTCCATGGGACACCGATTCAAGAGTTCGTTGAGCACGAGTTCATCGGTGGGCGCGTTGTTGGCGAGCGGCGCCTGAAGTGAGACGGGAACGTTATCCATTCGGTATGCCGTGCCGGCGGCGTGGATGCCATACACTCCCGTGGTGAATTGAACGGACGGAGTAAAGTCCAACACGGCGCCTGGATAGTCGAGCACGATGGTCGGGATCGACTCGAGGTGTCGTCGCGCGGGCGCGGAGAAATACGGCACGGTTTCGGCGCCAACCAGCAGGCAGGCGTCCGTGTTCTGCTCGGCCAATAGCTCATTGGCGGTGAATTCACCGGGATTGTAGCGTGGGTAGCCACGCGACATGTCCACGCCAAACGGATAGCCCGTCTGCCAGCACAGCACGTTGTCGGCGCCGGAGACGTCTCCCTGCATGCGCATGCGGCGGGCCGTGAACCGCGTGACGGCATTCAGATCCGCAACGAGTTGCAAGAGTGCCGCAACGTTGACGTGCCCCGTCGGTTGATGAGGGCGTCCGTCCCACATGCTGGTCTCCGTGATCCCCAGTCCAAAGAAGATGACCCCATACTTGCAGCGGCACATGCAGTCCAGCAGGCGCTGAAGCTCGGGGGAGGCGCCTGTGACTGTTTCTCCGCGCAACATCACTCGCAGCGTGGAGAGCGTTTCGTAATTCTGGGTCGAATCGATCGGGAGCACAAAATCCGGCTTGGCGCCGTCCGCGTCGAGGCGCCATTGCTCGACTTGCCCCGCTTCGCCGACCATCACGATGGTCCGATCCGTTCGTCCCGAAGGAGTGTGTCGTCCTTGCGGGAAGACCGAATAACGCTCGGCATGTCGAGGATGAGAAACGGCAGGATGGCATCCCCAAAAGATGATCAAGTCCGCACGATTGCGAATCTCTCCCAATGTGCAGGTCACTTCGCCCACTTCCTGCAACGCCATGATCGAGGGGCCATGGCATAAGGATGCGGTTGTGTCGATCGCTGCGCCGAGCCGTTCTGCGAGCGCGACCGCGGCACGTTGCCCCGGCGTGGCGCTGCGCGAAAGTCCGTAGATCAGCGGGTAGTCTGCCTGCGAAAGGAGGCTCGCCGCACGATCCAACGCGGCCGACATCGACGCGGGTTGCCCGTCAATCGCTGCGATGGAATGGCCATCTTGGCTGTGAGTTCGAAACCACCGCTCCCCCAACTCACAGCGTGGTTCAAAGGCGACCAACTTTCCCTTGTCAAACGCGAGCGACACGTCGTCGCACACGCATCCGCAACCCGGACAAGGCACATTCACGCAACGCATACTCACCGCTACTCCTTCGCTTCGGACGGAGGCCGAAAAAAAATAGTGGTTCCGGCACTCGCCGCACCGCATTTCGATTGTCTGTTTGGGTGTCCTTCAGCCGCTAGGTCCCTCAAATAACCGCCGCCCCGCAAGTGTCCATTCTAAAGGGTGACGTCGGCGAAGCCATCCGACAACGAGCACTGCAGCCATCCATGGTGCAAATTCCCCGGGTCTTGCCAATGGCCCCCCAAAAACGGGCAAGAAGACCGGCTGCGTCAGGCGACTTTGAGCGTCCGCTCAAACGCTCTTCAACCGAGTTCGACGCCGTGAGCCTTCTATTCACTCAGATGTTTGCGGCGAGCGCGACGTTGCAAACGCAGGCAATCAACAGGAACAGGAAGCAAAAGAATTTGTCGCGATGTACGAAGAAGATCTCTATGAGCGGCATTCGGCATCGCGACTTGCGGTATCTGTGGTGCAACACGACCAGGAGCTGCCGTTGACTTGGCAAAACAAACAGTGCGATTCGTCAACTCCTCCAGTTGATAGGTTTCAGCCAACTTGGCGTCTGATAGTCCCTGGAGTGGCCCGATCAACCGGCTATGCCGTGGGAGGGATTTGGGGGACTGCATCAACGGCCTGCATGTTATTGACGCTTATGGGAGGGAATCTTGCACTTTTGCCCCAACGGCTCTGGGAAGTCGCAGTTGCGGGGGTGGTGTTGGCTGCTTGTGGTGTTGCGACAATGATCCCCGTGCTCCTGGCGGCAATTGTTCGATCGCGGCTCGAATTCCCACGCAAAGTGGCCGTGTACGAGGACAAGATTGTCGTAACAACACCGCGCCAGGAACGCATCTTTTCGTTGGCGGATTGCCAGTGGGAGGAGAGCAATCTGCGACGGGACAGCGGCTTCGGACAGTTTCTCGATCACTCTGCAGCACTCGTCCTCCGGTTGCCGTCTCCTGCGAGTCGCGAAGACATTGCTATCTGCGATGACGAATCAACTCGAAAAGGATGGATCGACTTCCTTGAACGGCGTTCCGTTGAAACGATCTCGCATCACTACATGGGGCCGCTGGGTGGCACACTGTTTCTGGGCGGGGTTTTCCTGTTTAGCTTTTTTGTCGCGGCTATTATCTACGTCGTCGCGCTGCACGTGACGGGAAACAGCGATTGGGCCGCGGCGACTGGAGGAGTGAGTGTTCTCGTGCTTTCAACCTTGATTGCTTCCTACGGAACACTCGGGCTGATGAAGCGAAAACGACTTCCGCTAACGCTCATTGCTGGATACCGAGACTGCATATTTCCGATGGCAGCGTCCTTCGAGATGTTCGCGTTCACGTTTTCGTATCATCTGGACATGGAACCGACACCATTTGTCGTGTTGGCCATACTCTTCGCAACCATTGGTGCATCAGTTGGACTCGACGTGGCTCGGCGCCACCGTCGTCTCCAAGTGAGCCTCGACGCTTCCAGTGACCTGGACGCCGCAGGGCGCTGAATTGAGTCGACGAGCCTGTCAACGATGTTGAGTTTCCCGCCCGACAGTCGTGGCGCCGAAAACAACGGGAGCCGGCCCCGCATGGCGAGGCCGGCTCCGCTGCTATGAAGAAGTCATGCCCCAGCTGAATTCTGTCACGCTTGGCAAACGCCTCACCCGGCCGGCGATTCGCTCTGCCCTTACGTTGAAGAAGGCCTTCAGCCTTCGGAAGTGATTGTCGCGCGGCATACCCGGGGCGATGCCGGGCGATGCCGGGTGAGGCCCCGGACTACGTTGAAGAAGGCATTCAGCGTTCGGAGATGATTGTCGTGGGGTATGCCCGGGGCGATGCCGCG
>JAGQPF010000341.1 GCA_020426845.1 Planctomycetales bacterium | reverse complement strand
TTGGTAACTGGAGCGCAGGCGCGTGATCCTTCCATCTGTCGCGTGCAACAGCCCCGCAAGGGTCGACAGACGTTAGCCATGGGCGCAAGCCCATGAACCCGTTGCGCAACTCACGAATCGGTCGCGCTAACCCCCAGAATCTCGCGCACGTTACGCGCAACAGCCCCGCAAGGGGCGACAGACGTTAGCCATGGGCGCAAGCCCATGAACCCGTTGCGCAGCTCACGAATCCGTTGCGCAACTCACGAATCCGTCGCGCTAACCCAGAATCTCGCGCACGTCACGCGCAACAGCCCCGCAAGGGGCGACAGACGTTAGCCATGGGCGCGAGCCCATGGACCCGTCTCGCAACTCACGATTCCGTTGCGCGAGCCCCGGGATCTTGCGCACGCCGCGCGCAACAGCCCCGCAAGGGGCGACAGACGTTAGCCATGGGCGCAAGCCCATGGACCCGTCGCGCGAGCCCGCTGCATTCCATAGGTATGACATCAGGTTGTCAGACCGTTTCCAAAACTCAAATGAAGCGTAGATTAACCGGACTTGTTGTTTCGTAACATCCTGTTGTCGGCGAGGCCAATTCGATGTCAACCTACACCAAGCTGTTGTTTCACGTCGTGTTTGCCACGAAATACCGCAAGCGGACGATCTCCCCTCAATGGGAGCAAGATTTGTACGCGTATATATCGGCCCTCACACGTGAAAAGAACGGCCGGCTATTGGCGAGTGGCGGGACGCAGGATCACGCGCATTTCCTATTTCTACTTCCTCCGACAATGGCCATCTCGGACTTTTTGCGAGTTGCGAAAGCCTGTTCGTCGAAATGGATTAACGAACGCCCCGATGTCCATTTTCGGTTCGCGTGGCAGACTGGATTTTCAGCGTTCTCCGTCAGCGATGCAGTTGTGCCAAACGTCCAGAAATACATCCAGAATCAGAAGGAACATCATTTGCGAGAATCGTCTCAAGAAGAGTTGATCCGAATGTTGAAACTGGCCGGGATCGAGTTCGTTCCGCGATTCGTCGTTGAACAAGAACCTGAATGAGGTGGTTGCACGACGCGCCCATGGCTAACGTCTGTCGCCTCTTGCGGGGCTGTTGCGCGCGGTTGGGGGAGCCTGGGCAACGGAATGGAGAGTTGCGAGACGCGTCCATGGGCTCGCGCCCATGGCTAACGTCTGTCGCCCCTTGCGGGGCTGTTGTGCGCGGAGTGCGCGAGATTCCGGGGCTCGCGCAACGGAATCGTGAGTTGCGCGACGTGTCCATGGGCCCGCGTTCAAGTCCATGGCTAACGTCTGCCGCCCCTTGCGCTGTTGCGCATGGGCTAGCGTGTTGGCGCAATGACCACGGAGGTTGATAGGCCTCCTATTTGAGCTCGCGGATGGCGATGTTGCGGAACATCACGGGGTCGTTGTGTCCGGCAAAGCCGAAGTGGCCGGATGTTAGGTCCTTGCCCGGGTGGGGGCGGTCGTCCTTAAACTCGGTGATCTGGCTGAGGTCCGTGTCCAGAATCACGGTGCCGTTGAGCTCGACTCGGATCGTCGATCCCTTGACGGTCACCTCTTGGTAATTCCACTGTCCGGCGGGGCGCAGGTAGCCGCGGGCGGCGGCGGCCATGCCGTATGCGGAGCCGTGGAATTGGCGGGGATCGAGCTTCGCGTACTTGGGGGCGTCGTCGTCCAGCACTTGCAGCTCGGTCATGCCGTCGTAGGACGCGCGGCCTTGGCCGGGATAGCGAATTGCCAGGCCGTTGTTGCCTCCGGGCGGCAGCTTGAACTCGACCCGCGCGACGAAGTCCGCGTACTTCTTCTCGGTGTGCAGCACGCCGCCGTGGCCGGGCTTGCAGACGATCGCGCCGTCCTTGATCTCGTAGTTGTCGACGGCGCCTGTCCAGCCGCTCAGCGTCTTGCCGTCGAAGATCGAAGTGAATCCCTGCGCTTGGTCGTCGCCTCGCAGAAAGGCGATCGCCTCCTCGGCGCCAATCTCGCGGACTTGAATGTTGCGCCAGCGAATCTCGCCGCCGTGCGTCTGCAGATGAATCGGACCGCGAGCCGGCAGGGGCTCGGCGCGATTCCAATAGTTCTCCATGATCGCCTTGTCGACGACGAGCTTGTCGTTGAAGACAACCGAAGTGCGGCTGCCGACCTGCTTGATCACAAACGAGTTCCACTCGCCAAACGGCTTGTCGGCGTTGACCGACGGCAGCTGTCCTGCGGCGCCTTTGCTGTTGTTAAACAGGCCGCCGGAGCCTTTGTCCGCGTTGCGGTCCCACTTGCCGCCCTCTTTGGTCGTGTCCCAGATCTGCACTTGCGGGGTGCCCCGCAGATAGATGCCGCTGTCGGCCTTGGCGACCGTTTTGTAGTCGATCCGCAACTCGATGTCGCCGAAGTCCTCCGCCGTTGTGGCGTAGGGTCCTTTGCCGTCGTTAACCAGTTCGCCACTCTCGACTCGCCAGTGAGCGGCGAACTCGGGTTGCTGCTCGGCAAGCGACTTTTCCGCGTCCTTGGCGCGGGTGGTCGTATGCGGATTGTTGCCGTGCCAGCCGGTCAAGTCCTTGCCGTTGAACAGATTGCGGAGCTCCTCGGCGGACGCTCGTTGCGGGGCGGCGACGAGCAAGAGGGCCGGGGTCAGCAAGGCCAGCAGGGGGTGCAGGCGGCGGGAGTGCGGCATGAGGGTGTCTCCAACGGCGGGGAAAGTAGCGCCGCGAAGAGCGGCCTTGCCGTGATGATAAGCACCCGCGCCGCGCGCAGCAATGTTGTGCCGCCTCGCTCAGCCAGCCGGCGACCGCCTCCACAAGCCTTCCGCCAGACTCCGGCTCAAGCGCAAGGTCAGGAGATGTAGTCGCGCTCTCGCAGCAAGTTGACAATCTGCTCCACGCAGCGGTCGACAGGCGTTTGGTCCGTATGCAGCACTAGGTCGGGCTCCTGCGGCGGCTCGTAGGGCGCCGTCACGCCGGGGAAGTTGGCCAGCACGCCCGAGTCCGCTTTGGGATAGTGCCCATCGGTGTCGCGGCTGCGGCAGACTTCGATCGGGCAGTCCAGATGGACCGTGAGGCAGCGCGTTTTGCCGATCACCTCGCGGGCACGCTGCCGCACGTCGCGCTGTGGCGCCACGAAGGCGGCGACGACAATCAGCCCGGCGTCGTTGAACAGCTTGGCGATCTCCGCCGAGCGGCGCAGGTTCTCGGATCGCTCGCTGGCCGTGAAGCCCAGGTCGCGGCTGATGCCTTGCCGCATGTTCTGTCCATCCAAGACCGTGGCCGCCTTGCCCATGTCGAACAGCCGTCGCTCGAGCGCGTAGGCGATGGTGGTCTTGCCCGCGCCGGTGAGTCCCGTCAGCAGCACGGTGGCGGGCTGCTGCCCGAAGCGGCCGCGGCGCTCCTCGGGCGAGACGTTGCTGAGCTCGTGGTGCAGTCCCTCGCTGGCTTGGTCGTCCCAGTGATCCGGCCGGTCCTCGCTTGTGTTGCGATCGACAATCATGCCGGCGCCGACGGTGACGTTGGTCAGCCGGTCGATGACGATAAAGGCGCCGGTCGAGCGGTTGCGGCGATAGTCGTCGTAGGCGATCGGCTCGCTGAGCGAAACGGCGCAGCGCCCGATCTCGTTCAGCTCCAGCTGCTCGGCGTCGGCGCGATGCAGCGTGTTCACATCCACTTGGTAGCGGACTTGCGAGAAGCTGCCGGACGCAGTCTTGGTCGTCTGTTTGAACAGGTATTGCTTGCCCGGCTTCAACGGCGCCTCGGCCATCCAGACCACCATCGCGTCGAACTTGTGCGCCAGTTTGGGCACGTTGCCCGGCCGGACGATCATGTCGCCGCGGCTCACATCGATCTCGTCCTCCAGCGTGAGCGTGATGGACTGCGGCGCGAACGCCTCGTCGAGATCTCCGTCAAAGGTGACGATCGACTTCACGCGGCTGGACTTGCGAGACGGCATCACCATCACTTCGTCGCCCGTGCGAATGATGCCCGAGGAGATCGTGCCGCAGAAGCCACGAAAGTCGAGGTGGGGCCGGTTGACGAACTGCACCGGCATCCGGAAGTCCTCCAGGTTGCGGTCCGAGCCGATGTAGACCGTCTCGAGAAAGTGCATCAACGTGGGGCCGTGGTGCCAGGGCATGTTCTCGCTGGCGTCGACAACATTGTCGCCATTCAGCGCCGACAGCGGCAGGAAGTGCAAATCCGGCAGGTCCAGCCGCGCGGCGAACGACTTGTAGTCGTCGCGGATCTCCTCGAATCGCTGCTCGCTGAAGTCGACCAAGTCCATCTTGTTGACGGCCACGAGCACATGCTTGATGCCCAGCAGCGAGGTGATGAACGAGTGCCGCTTGGTCTGCGTGAGCACGCCGTGGCGGGCGTCGACCAAAATGATCGCCAGATCCGCGGTGGAGGCGCCCGTGGCCATGTTTCGGGTGTACTGCTCGTGGCCGGGCGTGTCCGCAATGATGAATTTTCGCTTCGCCGTCGAGAAGTAGCGATAGGCCACGTCGATCGTGATCCCTTGCTCCCGCTCGGCCTTGAGTCCGTCGGTCAGCAGCGCGGGATCGAAGCCGCCGCCCGTGGTGCCATGCACGGCCGAGTCCTTCTGGATCGCCGCGAGCTGGTCCTCGTAGATCATCTTCGAGTCGTACAGCAAGCGGCCGATCAGCGTGCTCTTGCCGTCGTCGACGCTGCCGCAAGTGATGAATCGCAGCAGCTCCTTCTGCTCATGCTGCTTCAAATACTCGTCGATGTCGCTGCGGATCAACTCGGATTGGTGTGACATGTTCTTGTCTTCACTGTTCGGAAACGGGCGTCGCGATGCGAAGTGTCGCGACCGAGAGGCGATACCCGAAGATTGGACGGACGGGGCGCTGGTGGATTGTCAGCGGCGTGATTTTCGGCAGGCTGTTAGAAATAACCCTCGCGCTTCTTTTCCTCCATGTTGCCTTCCTCGTCGTTGTCGATCAGGCGGCCCTGACGCTCGGAGGTGGTGGCCAGCAGCATCTCTTGAATGATCTCGGGCAGCGTCGTCGCCTCGGACTCCACGGCGCCGGTCAGCGGGTAGCAGCCGAGCGTGCGGAAGCGCACGGTCTTCAGCTCGGGCGTCTCGCCCGGCCGCAATTTCAGGCGGTCATCGTCGACCATAATCCGCACCCCGTCGCGAACGACGGTCGGACGCTTGGCGGCGTAGTACAGCGGCACAATCGGGATCTGCTCGAGATGGATGTACTGCCAGACGTCGAGCTCGGTCCAGTTGGAAAGCGGGAAGACCCGGATGCTCTCGCCCTTGTTCACCCGAGCGTTGTAGAGATTCCAGAGCTCGGGCCGCTGATTCTTCGGATCCCAGCGATGGAACTGGTCGCGGAACGAGTACACGCGCTCCTTGGCGCGCGACTTCTCTTCGTCGCGGCGGGCCCCGCCGAAGGCGGCGTCGAAGTGGTACATGTCCAGCGCCTTCTTCAGCGCCTCGGTCTTCATCAGGTTGGTGTGCTTGCCGCTGTGCTCGAACGGGCTGATTTGCTCGGCCGCGCCCTCCTTGTTGATGTAAGTGATCACATCGAGGCCCAGCTCGCGCTTCGCGTAGGTCTCGCGAAACTCGATCATTTCGCGAAACTTCCAGGTCGTGTCCACGTGCATCAGCGGAAACGGCGGCTTGGCGGGGTAGAACGCCTTCAGGGCCAGCTGCACCATGACCGACGAGTCCTTGCCGATCGAATAGAGCATGACGGGGTTCTTAAACTCCGCTGCCACCTCACGAATGATGTGGATGCTCTCGGCTTCCAACTGTTTCAAATGAGTCAAATTGTAGGTGGACACGGACGCTTCTCGATCGGGAGTGGGATGGGCGAAGGTTGGGGGATGGGTCGGCAGTGCGCCCTGGCCCGTCACGACCGCGCGGGCCTGCGCAAAGGGAGAGGCCGAGACGGGAGCGGTGGACGCGGGGGCAGTGGATATCGGTGCGGACATGGCAATCCTTTGTGAATGTCCGAGTCAGATGTAGTACATGTTCTCCGTGGGCACGCCCGACTCCTCGGCCAGGCGGGCAATCGTGATGCTCTCCAACTTGGCTCGCAATGCCTCGCCGACATCCTGCCACGTGCGCTGCAGTGCCTGAGTCACCGCCGTGCTGCGCCCTGCGCTGGAGTTGGCCGACTCCAATGGGCCCTCCACGGCGTCCATGACGTCGGCCAGCGTGATTCCCTGCGGCGGCTGAGCCAAGCGGTAACCGCCAGCGGCGCCGCGAGTGCTGCGGACCAGCCCCGCCGCCTTCAGCTGCAGCAAGATCTGCACCAGAAAGCGCGACGGAACGCCGTGTGCATCGGCGATGGCGCGGATCCGCACCGGGTCGCCGCCGCGATGCAGCGCCAACTCCATCAGCGCAATGCAGGCATACTCGGTCTTGGCGGAAAGGTTCACGATCGGTCGTCCAGAGAATGCAGGCCGCATTCGGTTTTCTGCGTGCCACTCCAGCGGCCCGCCCGTTCGTCCTCGCCGAACAGCACCGCCCGCGTGCAAGGCCAGCAGCCGATGCTGGCATAGCCGCGGTCGTGCAGCGGATTGTAGGGAATCTTGTCTCGCTCCATCATTCCCCAGACGTCGACCTTCGTCCAATTCGCCAAGGGACTGACTTTGACCAACTGGAACTTGGCGTCCCAGCCGACGATCGGCGCCTTCGCGCGGTCCGGGCTCTGGTCGCGCCGGATGGCCGACGCCCAAGCCTGCATGCCGACCACCGCCCCTTTCAGCACGCTGAGCTTGCGGTCCGCACAACAACGGTTCGGATCTCTCTCATAGAGCGGGCCGCCATGGAGCTGCTCGTACTGCTCGACGGTGGTGTCCGGCCGATAGTACTTCACTTCAATCCCGTACCGCTCCTTCACCCGCTCGCGAAGCTCCAAGGTCTCGGGGAACTGGTAACCCGTGTCCAGGTTGAAGATCGGGGTCTCCGGCGCCACTTCGGCCAGCATATGGATCAGACACATGCCTTCCGGTCCAAAGGCTGTGGCCATCGTGAAATATGGAGCGTAACGAGTGGTGGCCCAGCGGAGGATCTCCTGCGGGCTGGCTGACTCCAGCTCCTCACTGTAGGCGGCCAATTCGGAAAGTAGCTCTTCCGTTGCCTGCAGGGGCGGGGCGTGGGCGGGTCCCATGTCTGGCTCTCAATGCGACTCGGTTGCGGCGGCGATGTGTTGACGGTCTCTCAGTGATCGGCATGCAATGTTATTAATGTTTCCAAACAAAGTCAACATTCGCAACCTCCTTGACTGGGTAATCGGCAATCGAGGCGCGATTCTTCAGGTTGTAAGGAAGAATCACGTCGGTTGAGCGAATCAGGGAGGTTGTGCGGATCGTCTCCGGCCTCCTCTCCGGTCCTTCGTTGCATCGCTCCAGCTCCCAACGAGGGAATTCGGGAGCACTACCGCGCAACCGGGTACAATAGGTCCATCCCGCTGTTGGTGAATCTCCCCGGGAAGTCACCCGAGCTAGCCACCCGAGGTAGCCGCCCGAAGTAGTCACCCATTCGGGGGCTGTTCACCACCGCTGCACCTCGCGCCGTCCCACGCGCTCATTCCAAACGGGAACATCGTGTCGAGTTTGATTCGTTTTGCCTGCGATGCTTGCGGCGCCACTATTAAGAGCTTGTCGACGCTGGCGGGAGAACGCTGCCAGTGCCCCAAGTGCGGGGCCAGCGTCGCCGTCCCCGGCGGCTCGGCCACTGCCCCGACCGCCCCGGCCCGGGTGCCGGCGGCGGCGGCGCAGGCGGTGAGCGAAACGGTCGAGGTCCCGCCGTCGGCGCCATCGACCAATGCCCCGCCGGTGCCGCCTTCCCGACAGCGACCGGCGCCTCCGCCCGTAGCCCCGGCGACAACGTCGTCGAGGTCGTCGAGGTCGTCGTCAACGCCAACCGCGCCGTCACTCGGGGCAGCGCCGCCCGTTCCCAAAACTCCCCCGGCTGCACCTGCCCCACGTCGGGATGCCTATACCTTCGGTTGTTCCTTGTGCGGCACGCGGATGGAGGTGGTACCCGAGCAGGCGGGGCAGCCGATTCGTTGTCCGGACTGCACGGCGACCACGATTGCGCCGGCAGCTCCTTCCCGGGATGCGGCCGCGAAGACGGCTAGTTCGGTCGATGTCGGGTCCGTTGACACTCAGCGGTTGTTAAGCGAGCTGGATGCGACGCTGGCGCCACTGGCTGCGGCCGATTCTCTGGCGGTCTCCGAGCATCCCCATCCGGGCGCATCCGGTGGAGCGACTGATGCCTCGTCCCCGCCCGCTGCGCCTGCGCCTGTTGCGGCATCCGCGGCTCCCGAACTGGCTGAGCCCGAGATTCGTTTCCACTGTCCGGTTTGTGACACCCACCTCAAGGCCAATCCATCGCGGGCGGGCAGTCAGGTTGTGTGCCCGGATTGTTTGACGTCGACGACGGTGCCGATGCCGAAGGCCAAAGTGCGGTCCGGCAACTCGGCACCCGGCGGCGCCGACCGCTCAGCCGACCGCTCAGCCTCGGACCGTTCAGTTGAATCGGCCGCAACGGAGATGGCCTTGGGACCCGAGAGCGGGCCTCGTCCCGAATACCGGCCGCTGGCGAAGCGAGAAGTCGACATGGCGTCGCTCGACGCGGCGAAGCACTCCGACCGGCGGCGTGACGAGCGCGCTCGCCAGGCGCCGGGCGCTGCCGAACCCGAGCCGAGGCGCCCGCGAAATGCGGCAATGCTGATCCGGTTTTCGTGCGATGTTTGCGGCAGCATGTTGCAAGCTGAGAAGACCGACGCAGGCAAGTTGATTCGATGCTCGGACTGCGAGTCGGAAACGGCCGTGCCGGAACAACGCTCGGTGACTCGGCCGGCGGAGCCGACCATGCAGGCGGGCGAGGACGTGGAGTCCTTCGCCGAATTTCGTCTGCATGAGCTTGCGGATCGGCCGCGCCCGGATCTGGACCATGCGCGTTCGCTGGCTCGCAGTGCGTTGGAGCGAGCGGAGCAGGCGGCCGAGGCGCGCGGCATGCCGGTCGTGTCGGGCGGCGCAGCGCCGGCGCAACCACCCGCGCCGCGCGATCCACAAACGTCCCGAAGAGGCTTGCCGCCGACGCCCACGACCTCGGCGCGGCCGTTGGCTTCTCCCATGCCGGCGTCTCCCATCGCGCCACCGATGGCCACGCCACCGGCGCCGACAACAACCTCTCCGACAACCCCTCCGGCATTCGGGTCGCCTCCCCCGGTCGGCGCGACAGCGGCGGAGGCGAAGTCTCCCGACCCCGTCCGAGACGCGGTCGCCAAAAGGGCCGTGCCGGCTTGGGCAACCTTCGCGGCGACAGCTTCCTTCCTGCGGCAGCCCGGTGCGATTCAGGTGGCGTTTACGCTCTGGATCTTTTTCGCGCTGGAGATCATCGGCTTCAGCTATGCGACGTTTTTTATCCGTTCGGGCGGCATCGGTTTGATGATGGGGTTGCTGATTGTGCTGCCGACGGTTGGCGCCTTGCTGCCGATTGCGATGTATACGACTGCCTCGCTGTTGGAAGTCCTCAAGGACACGGCCAACGGCATCGAAGAGCCGCAGACGCCGCCGGCGGATTGGTATTCCGAATGGATTTCCAACACCTTGGTTGTCATTGGCGCCTTTCTGTTTGCCGGATTTCCCGCTTCGGCGATTGGCCAGTTCTTCCCGTTTGGATCGGCGTTTCAAGCATTTCTGCTCGTCGCCGTCTGCGAGCTGGTGTGCTTCCCGATCATGGTGCTGTCCGCGCTGGAGTCGGGCACGTTATTTCCACCGCTTTCGCTCAACGTGTTGCGGACGATTCAGATCGCTCGCCCGGCGTGGGTCAGGTTTTGGATCGAGTCGGCGGTGTTGGTGCTGCCTCTGGGCGCAGCGTTCCACTTGATCGTTGGACGATACGCCATCTGGGCCGATGTGGTCAGCGCGGGGTTGGTTTCGTTGACGCTGCTCGTCTACTTTCGCCGCATGGGCGTGCTGGGCTGGTCGTGCGCTCGCGCGATCAATACCGATACAGGAGGGTAACGTTCGATCGCATGGACTCAACGGCGTCCCAGCGTCTAACCGCCTCCAACCTCTACACGGGCCTCAACACGAGCCTCTACACGAACCACGACACGATCCAAAGCACGCCGAACATCGTCAGCAGAAAGCCGGCGACCATGACGACGGAGCGATAGGCGTGGGTGAGAATCGGCCCCATTTGCTCATCGCGAGTGGCACCATAGACCAAGCTAATGGCTGCGATCAGGGGCACGGCGTACCAGAGCTGGTTGTAGGGCAGCGAGCCCAGCAGAAACAGGGAGGCGATGAGCGGCGTCACGATGCATCCTCCCCGCCATCGTTGTCCGCGTCCTCGTCGGAGGGCGGCGCTCGCTCGCCCTCCTCCTTCAGTTGCAGAGTGAACGGGCCAAAGGCAGCGTCATAGATGGCGAGCACATTCAACAGGCCCGCGACCATGGTGTAGAGCGTGCCGAGTTCAAAGAAGTGGTGATAGTCCTCGTGCCACTGCGCGAGCTCGTCATACTCTTGGGGATCGCCCGAGGTCTGGGGCGGCCGCATCCATTCTCCCATGGACTTGCCGCGTTGCGCCAGCTGTTGTTGCATCAGCGCGGGCATGGCGGGCAAGCCGACTCCCAGTTGGCAGATGTAATGCCAACGGACATCTCCTTTGGCGACCGAGGCGTAGACGACTCGACCGCCGCCCATCGCCAGGCCGAAGAAGAACGTGCCGAGCACACATACGGAGAACAGCACGCCCTTGGCGTATCGCCGTTGATAGATGTGTCCGGCGCCCGGGATCAACCACGCCAACGTGGCCGCCAGCGGGACATTGCGCAGGTCCAGCCCGTGAGGAGCGAGGACGACGTTGGACTCGGGCGTTGGTCTCATGCGGGCCTGGGAAACGCGGCAGGGCAAAAGCGTCTGGGCAAAACTCGTGATTCGCACCCATTCTAGCTCATTGACTCAGCCGCACCAGCCGAGTTTCGCGGCTCCGAGCAGGATGTGGGCCGGCGACCTGCGGGGCCTGCCGAAAGGCGTCGACCTGCGGCCAGCGGACGCTGCCGAGCGGCGCCCTGCGATGTTTGCGGCGGGATTTGAATCCCCGTTGTACGGGGGTTATAACCATCGCGATTGACCCCGCATTCATCTCCGATTCATCTCCGAACCGCCATCGCCGAGGAAATCATGGCCAAGAAGAAGTCGACCAAGCAGGCCGCGGGCTCCGCCAAGACCACGGCGAGCAAGGCTGCGAAGCAGTCGGCCACAAAAAAGGCGACAGGCAAACCATCGGCTGCAAAGAAAGCGACCGCGAAGAAAACAAAACCACCAGCCGCAAAGAAGGCGACGGCAAAGAAAGCGCCGGCCAAGAAGTCCCCCGCGAAAAAGGCGCCGGCCAAGAAATCGCCCGCGAAGAAGACCAAGACGCCCCCGAGCGCCACTGCCGCGCCGGCCTCGGCAGCCGCGCCGGCCTCGGCGACTTCCCGCGTCACGCCGAAAGTGAGTCGGAAAGTGACGCTGGGCAAGCATCCGCAAAAGGCGTTTCCCGAGAAGTCGTCGTCGTCGGATTTTCGCTGCTATGGCCCGCCCGCGACCCGTGACGGCCAGTTCAATGACGTGATGATCTGCGACATGGGCTGCTTCACGCAGGACGGCAAGGACAGCAACAAGTACTATCACGGCGCCGTTGTGCAACACTTGGAGTCGGGCAATTGGTACGCGTACTTCGAGTGGGGCCGGACGGGCGCCGCGAATCCGGCGTTCCAATTCGTCGGTTGCCGCGATGAGGCGCATGCCAAGCAGGAGTTCGCGAGGCAACTGCACTCGAAGAATGACAGCCGGGGCGAGTGGGTGACGGTGGCCGGCATTCAGACGCTGCGCGCCCGCAAGGGCAAGGACTGTTATCTCGTGCGGCCGATGGCGACTCGCAGCACCGGCCTGCCCGATGCGCGGACCATCAAGATGAATGAGGGGGCGAAGGAGCCGGTGAAGAAGAAGGCCGGCCGCGCCCCCAAGCCTCGCTACGACCAGCCCACCATGGCGCTCATGCGCGATCTGGCCGTCGGCGCTCTTTCCTATACGCGCGGCAGCCTCGTTGGCGACAGCTTGCCGACGCAGCAGGCGATCGACGAGGCGCGGCAGATCCTGGCCGAGGCTCAGCAACGCGTCGCCAAGGTTGGCGACAGCGTCAAACGCCAGGTCAAGGACAAACAACTGCTGCAACTCACGACACTGATGTACAGCCGCATTCCGAAGAAGAAGGAGATCCGCGCCAAGGAGTCGGAGTGGATCCTGTCGGCTGACAATATCTTGTCATGGCAAAGCGACCTCGACGCATTCGAGACGGCGTTGTATTCGACCGACATTCAGCACGATCAAGAGGCCGACTTCGATCCGTTCGGCGGCGTCAAGATCGACATGCAATGGGTCTCGCCGACGTCGAAGCTGGGCAAGTTCCTGCACGATTGGTGGCCGGAGGCGACCGCCAACCGGCACGCGGGGCTCGGTACGATGAAGATCAAGAATCTTTGGGAAGTCAGTCGTCACGACGACGATGGCAAAATCCCGAAGATGCAGGCTTGGGTCGACGACAGCAAGCCCAAGATTGCCGAGCGGGCGCAGTATCAGCCCAAGCGCCGGGACGACTTGTCCGCCAAAGACCGCAAGCAGTTCGAGCAATCCAACACGGCGCTGCTGTTCCATGGCACGCGCAGCGTCAATGTCAGCGGCATCCTCCGCGAGGCGCTGCGTCTGCCGAAACAGCTGGTTGGGGTGATGATCACCGGTGCGATGTTCGGCCCCGGCCTGTACTTCGCCGACGATTGGAAAAAGTCCGCCGGCTACACCAGCCTCCATGGCTCCTACTGGTCGCGCGGAGGCGGCACGGTCCAGGGGCGCGACGCATTCATGTTTGCCTGCGACGTGGTGCTCGGCAATCCCTACGTTGCGCCGAAGTGGGGGCCCTACACGTCGCCGCCCAGCGGCCACCACAGCGTGTTCGGCAAAGCTCAGACCTCCGGCGTGCAGAACAACGAGTTTATTGTCTACAAGCCCGAACAGAACCGACTACGATATCTGATTGAGTTCACCACCACTCGGTAACGGCCCCGCAATCGCCCTCCCATCAGGACAAGCCGATGTCATCTTCGAGCCCGCGCGGCCGCTACAACCGCCGCCAATTTCTCGCCTCCACCGCCGTCGCCTCGGCCGCCTCGGCCGTTTTCGCCGCGCCCGCCGTGATGTGGGCCGCGCCGAGCCGCACGCTGAACATCGGCTGCATCGGCATTGGCGGCAAGGGCGCGTCCGACACGAGCAGCATGGCCGACGCCGGACATCGGATTGTCGCCGTCTGCGACATCGACGAGCAACGGCTCGCGGCCGCCAAGGCCAAATACAATGCCGCAGCGTACTCCGACTGGCGCAAGCTGTTGGAGCACGATGGGCTCGACGCGGTCACCGTCTCCACTCCCGATCACACGCATGCGCCGGCCACCATGGAGGCGTTGCGGCGAGGCTTGCACACCTACACGCAAAAGCCGCTGACGCATGATGTCTTCGAGTCGCGTCAGCTCGCCAAGGCTGCTGAACAGCACAAGGCGATTACGCAGATGGGGATCCAACACCACTCGTCAACTCGATTGAAGTCGGCCGTCGAGCTGATTCAATCCGGCGTGATCGGCAAGGTTCGCGAGGCGCACGCTTGGACCGACCGCCCCGGCACGTTTTGGGAGCAGGGCCTGAAAACGCCCGGCAATACGGCCCCGGTGCCCGAGCATGTGCATTGGGATCTCTGGCTTGGCACCGCGCCAGAGCGACCCTATTCGGCGGGACTGCATCCCTTTCACTGGCGCGGCTGGTGGGACTTCGGCACCGGCGCACTGGGCGATATGGGCTGCCATCTGCTGGACCCGGTTGTGTCCGCGCTGAAACTGGGGCCGCCGCGCACGGTCTCCGCCGAAGGGCCGGAGCCGCTGCCGGGCAGCGGACCGAAATGGTGCGTCGTGACCTACCGCTTCCCCGGCACCGCCTACGCCGATGACAACGTCAAGGTCGTCTGGTACGAGGCTGGACGCATGCCGCCCGCTGACATTTTCCTGGCACCCAAGGACTGGCCCGGCTCGAAGAACGGCGTGCTGTTCGTCGGCGCCAAAGGCAATCTGTTTGTCGGCTTCCCCGAGGACGTGCAACTGTTCCCACAAGGCGACTTTGCGGACACCAAGATTCCGCGACCCGCCGCGGACAACCATTACTCGCAATGGACGGACGCGATACTCGCCGGCCAACAGCCCTCCTGTCCCTTCGAGTACTCCGCGCCACTCACCGAGTCCGTGTTGCTGGGCAATGTCGCCTTCCGCAGCGGGCAGACGATCGTTTGGAACAGCAAGGAGCTGCGCTGCGAGCAAAACGACGCGGACTTTGCCAACTCGTTGATTCGCCGGACCTATCGCAAAGGCTGGGAGGTTGAGGGCCTCTGATTCCGCATCCTGGCTGGAGCAGAGTCAGGATGTGATCATGGTGTGATCATGGTGTGATCAGATAGGCCGCTTCCTGTACGATGAGCTCGCGCAGCGGCGAGTCGATCTGACCGACTCGCTCCACATTTCGGTCGGCGAACAGCTGCCGCACTTCCTCCTCCATCACGGAGAAGGGCGGGCCGCCGCGCAGCGCTGGATCGTACTCGACCGTGACGAGCAGGATCGGGGCCGCGCCGCCGACTTTGCGCAGCTGCTCGACGTGGCGCCGGCGCAGCTCGGGTGGCAACGCGACGAGCGCGGCGCGGTCATACACGATGTCGACGCCGTGCGGGTCAGCGCCGAGCGCTTCCCAGGCGAAGGACATCAGCGGTGGCCCAAAACGGAACCAGTCGCCGGCCGCAATCGCCACTTGGCCGCCACGGTAGAGCTCAAACGCGTCCGAGCAAGCGGACACCTCGGACACCTCGGTCTCCACGCCGGCCTCGGCAAAGTACGCGGCGGCGGCGACGTGACTCAGCTCGACCCCCAGCACCCGATGACCACGAGCGGCCAGCCAGTGCATGTCCAGGCTCTTGCCGCACAGTGGCACCAGCACACGCGCTTCGTTGTCGGCGGCTAGCCGGCTCCAATAAAGCTCCAGCAGCGGATGCGTCGTTGAGTTGTGGAAGCCAATCTGGTTCGACTCCCATCGCGCGTGCCAAAAACTCGGCTCCAAGGTCTCTCTCCTATCGTGGTGTCCGGGGTTGGGCTTGCCCGGCAATTCGATCCCTCGCTTACGCTTCGGGTTTCCTTTCCGATGCTCGCGCTCACTCGCAGTTCGATCCCTCGCTTACGCTTCGGGTTTCCTTTC
>JAGQPF010000340.1 GCA_020426845.1 Planctomycetales bacterium | reverse complement strand
CGCGTCGCGGCGAACCGCTGCCCCTATCGCTGAGGAAGGCCTTCGGCCTTCGACAATGATCGTCGCGCGGCACACCCGGGGCGATGCCCCGGGTTACGCTGAAGAAGGCCTTCGGCCTTCAACAATGATCGTCGCGCGGCACACCCGGGGCGATGCCCCGGGCTGACGAAGGCCTTCGGCCTTCAACAACGATCGTTGCGTGGCACACCCAGGGCGATGCCCCGGGCTGAGGAAGGCCTTCGGCCTTCGACAATGATCGTCGCTCAGCACACCCGGGGCGATGCCCCGGGCTACGCTGAAGAAGGCCTTCGGCCTTCAAATGAAAGCGGATATGCGCCCGGTCAGCGACCCTTGTGAGGCCCGATCGTCACTGCAGGACAGCGGCAATGGGGTGCCCAAGGCTGGCGCGAACCGAAAAGCCATCGGGGCTGATGCCCGAGCCGGGTTCGATGTCCATCGCGGCGAACAGAGTGGCGCAAAAGTCTTCCAGCGTCACGGGATGGGACTTCACATAGCCGGCTTGCTTGTCCGACTCGCCGTACACAGCGCCGCCACGGACTCGGGCGCCGGCGAGCATCGCGGAGTAACATTGCGGCCAATGGTCGCGGCCAATTCGCTTGGCCCCTTTGCGAATCACGGGCGTTCTGCCGAACTCGCCCACCAGGACCACGAGCGTCGAATCGAGCAAGCCGCGGTCGCCGAGATCCTCAAGTAACGCCGCGACCGCCTGGTCGGTGCGGGGCAGGGCGAACGGCAAGCCGTTCCAACCGTTCTCGAAAATGCCGACGTCCGCGTTGCCGTGCATGTCCCACGTCTCCACGCTGACGAACTTCTCGCCCTCCGCCAGCCCGGTCCAGGCAACCACATTCACGAGACGTGCGCCCGCCTCGATCAGACGACGAGCCAGCAACAAGTTTTGGCCAAGCGGATGCCTGCCATATCGATCTCGCAGTCGCTCAGGCTCGCGGTCCATCTCGAACGCCTCGCGGGCCGTGCTGCTGCCAAGCAACTCGAAAGAGCGACGTTGGTACAGATCTTGAGTGGCAAACTCCGGCGTCGCCATGCGGGATAGTCGCTGGAGATCGTCCAGCGCGCCGCGACGGCGCAGCAGTCGAGCAGGTGACACCTCGTCGGGCGCGTCAAACGCCCGGACGCGGAAGTCGGGTGAGGCGGGATTGTCATCATGCCGTTCGCCAATCAACATCGGCGCATAGGCCATTCCCAGGTTGCCGCCTGTCAGGTATGTGTGATCGGGAGGCGCCGCCCCGCCGCCGAACTTTTGCAACCACACGTGCCCGGGGATGCTGGCCAGCGAGGGTCGCAGCTTGGCGACCATCGCGCCGAAGGACGGGGCGTCGGCGGCCGGGTTCTCTTGCCCCGCCAAGTACATCGAGTTGGCTCGCTTGTGCTCGGACTGCTTGTGCGTCAGTGTGCGCACCACGGCGTACTGCTCCGACAAGCGCGCGAGCCGGGGCATCAATTCGCAAATCCGGAATCCCGGCGTGGCGGTGGAGCAGGGGCGATAGGGCCCCCGAATCTCCTCGGGCGCGGCGGGCTTCATGTCCCACGAGTCCAATTGGCTGAGCCCGCCGAACTGGTGGATGAAGATGCAGGAGAACTCCCGTTTGCCGGCGCCTCGCGCTCGCTCATCGGCCCGCAACAACTGAGGCAAGCTCAGCCCCAATGCGCCGATGCCGCCCGCTTGAATCAGACGCCGGCGTGCAACCGTCGATGGTTGAATTGACTGACTCATGGCGGGCGACTGCTGGATTTAAAGGGCACTTCTCCAGAGCATAGGTGAGCCGCCCGCTCCCTGCAATTCCGCAATTGGGGCTTTCCCCGCCGCATTGCGGGTCGAGCTTGATAGAATGCGGGGTGACAATGATCCGGAGTGACGCTCGCTCTTTTCGCGGGCGACTTGTCATGATGCAGGCTGCCAGCCTACAACCTGTGGCCAAAACCACAATGAATCACAGGCTGGCAGCCTGTGCCGCGGTCCTTGTCCCCAGCTCACCGCTTGACGATTCAATCGAGGAACACGATGGCAAACTCTTGGCACATCTTCCTTGAACAAACGGAATACGGCCCCATTACCGACGAACAGTTGTTGATGTTGGCGAAGCAGGGGCGCCTGGACGGGGCGACGCCGCTGCGGCCCGCCAACGATCCCAACGCATGGCGCCCCGTTTCCCAATGGCCATTGCGAGCGCTGCATCTCGCCATGGAGGCGCAGCAAGGCCCGCAAGCCGCCTCCGTCGCCACCGCGCCGGTCTCAGCGGTCTCGGCGGCGCCCGCACCCAGAGCCGCCCAAGTAGGACAGGTTCCTGTCACAGCCTCTCCGCCTGTCCAAATGGCGCCCGTGCAGGTCGTGGCGTCCGCTCCCGTGCAAGCCGTTGCAACTCCGGCCCCGGCCAGAAACGACGAGGCGCCTCGATATCGACCTCGCAAGAAGAAGACATGGCCCTGGGTCGTCGGCAGTGTCGTTGGCGTCGGCGCCATCGCCGCCATCATCGTCGTGGCCCAACAAAGCGCCGCTAAAAATACCGACACCAATTCCCAGACCTCCGGTGCGGATGCGACAACGGCGGTCGCGGCAGCAGTGAATCCTGGTCCGACCGAACCGATCGCAGGCGCGTCGAACACAGTCACATCAACCGCTGACGAAGCGCCGATGCAGCGATTAGGCGAAGTTCGCTGGAGCGCCGTGGGGCGAACGCTGACACTCAAGTCCGTCTGCAGTTTGAAGCTATTGTCGGCCTGGCTGGAGGAAACCGGCGATGGTCAACGATTGCATGCTCAAGTCCAAGTCACCTACCTGTCGGCGACCCCCGTCAAGTACTCGACGTGGCACGGCAACGGTCCGTTGGGCAAGCTCAGCGCGGCCAGACTGGTCTACGCGGCGGAGGGAACCGCCGACCGACGGGTGGAACTGGCGGTGGCAGGCGAGACAGCGGCGCCGGAAGTCCTGCATAACGGCTCAACCTTTACGGAGACGCTGACATTTGCCGGACCGGATCCGGGCCATCAAGCCGCGCAATTGGTGTTGCCCAAACAAGCGCTGGGGCGTGACACCGAGCCGTTCGGGTTCGAGATTCCCAAGTCGACGTGGATCATCGGCGCCGGGCCCGCGTCGTTCGCGCCAAATGCGATTGGTCCCGCGGCCAATCCAGTGGCGCCCAACCCCGCCGCCATGCCGGCCGGGCCCGACGGGCCCAATCCCGCGGCGACTCCTGCGCCCCCGGCAAATCCACCAACCAATCCGCCAACTAACCCGCCCGCCAATCCACCGGTCAATCCCGACGATCCGCCGTCTGTCCTCGAACTGAACCGACAATTTCGCGAGATGCGCGAGCGCGAGGAAAAAGCGGCCCAACCAAAGGGCCAGCCAGCTCAGCCGGGCCAGCCAGCTCAGCCGGGCCAGCCCCCGGTCGCTCCTGCTCCGCCCAAGGCTCCCGAGCCGGCCAAGTAGCGGCCGTGGTCCGTTGTTGATGGCGCGCCGGCCCCGCCCAAGGCTTCGTTCCCATCCCTTCGCCCTCATCACCGATCCTCCGCGACGCATCCGCCATGCCGAACGACCTGCCTCGCTGCGAAGCCGTGCCGATTCCCAACCATGAGGTCGCGTTTCGCATCGATGGCCGGGAGCGGCTGCGGTGGAACTACAACTCAGCGTATCCGCGGCCGTTCTTCTATCCTCTGCTGGCGCCCAACGGCGGCGAACTGACACGAATGGGTCACCCCGGCGCCCCCAACCACGATCATCATCAGTCCATCTGGTTCGCTCACAACAAGGTGCTCGGGATCGACTTTTGGAGCAACACGTCCCCGGCGCGAATTCGCCAAAAGCAGTGGCTAGCTTATGAGGACGGCGACAACGAGGCGATGATGGGCGTGTTGCTCGCGTGGCATGACGGACACGATCCACGCGAGCTGCTGCAACAGCAGCTGCTGGTCAGCGTGCGGCCGGCGCCGGGCGCAGCCGACGAGACGTTGCTCGAGCTCGACTCGACCTTCACGCCAGTCGCCGAAATGCTCGAGTTTCAGCAAACCAACTACGGCTTTCTCGCTGTCCGCGTCGCGCGGAGCATCAGCGCTCACTTTGGCGGCGGCCAACTCACCAATGACCGGAGCGTGGAGGGCGAGCCGCAACTGTTTGAGCAGTCTTCCAGGTGGATGGACTACAGCGGGCCGCTGCGAGGCGCCGCGCCCGCCGATGACGGCAGCGGCGGCGTCACCTTCTTCGATCATCCCGACAACCCCGGCTATCCCGTGCACTGGCACGTCCGCGAAGACGGCTGGATGGGCGCTGCTCCCACCATGCAGGCGCCGCTGCTGACCACCAAGGCGAAGCCGCTGCGACTGCGATACCTGCTGCACGCACATGGCGGACGATATCGCGCCGAACGTGCCGAAGAGATGGCTGCGTGGTTTACGCATCAACCGCCCATGCGAATCGCCTCGGGGCGCGAGCTGAAGGTCAAGCACCGCCACAGTGTTTTGGTGCGGGAATAAGCGTCGTAGTGCAGGCTGCCAGCCTGCAATCAGCCTCAATCACAGGCTGGCAGCCTGTGCCACGATTCCAGCTGGCAGTCTGTGCCACGATTCCAGCTGGCAGCCTGTGCCACGATTCCGGCAGCCAATCGCAATTTAACGCTCGGAACGGCAACCAACGATTTGGGGCGTCTCGGTTGCTTGGTTCGCACCGGTGCGGTTGAAAAGAATGTCCCATAATTCAAGGGCCTGCCAACCGAGGATCGCGTGAACCATTTTGAGCGAAGCGTTGCCCTGCCTGTCAGTCCCGCCGAGGCCATGCGTTGGCATGAGCGAGGGGCGCTGTCCCGACTTCTGCCGCCTTGGGACGGCGTAATAGTGGAGAAGCCGCCGGCAAGTCTGCAGGACGGCGAATTGGCCGAGCTGAGAATCCCCATCGGCCCCTTCTCGAAACGCTGGGTAGCGGAACATTTTGGCTTTGAAGCCGATCGACAATTCTGCGACCGTCAGACCGAAGGGCCGTTTCGCCAATGGGAGCATTCCCATCGGTTTGAGCCTACCGCCCACGGCTGTCAGCTCACCGACTCAATCGAGTTCGAGCTCCCGGGGGGAGGCTGGGGCGATTGGGCGGCACAACCTTGGGTGCGGCGGCAATTGCAGCGGATGTTTCGGTTTCGACACGACGTGACATCAGCCGACCTGGCATTTCACCAATTGCATCGAGGCAAAGAGATGAGAATCGCAGTGACCGGCTCGTCCGGCTTGGTTGGATCCCAGCTGGCGCCGTTCCTGGAGGGCGGCGGACATGAGGTGATTCGCATCGTACGCCGCGCCCCGCGAAACGATCACGAGGTGCGTTGGGAGCCCGAACGAGGTGTGCTCGACGCGGCCTCGCTCGAAGGCATCGATGCCGTGATTCACCTCGCCGGCGAAGGCATCGCCGACGGACGCTGGAATGAGGCAAAGAAGCGCCGCATTCTGGAAAGCCGAGTCGAACCGACCAAGTTGCTCGCCAGGACGATGGCCAGCATGAGCAACCCGCCCAAGGTGTTGGTTTCGGCGTCTGCAATCGGCTACTACGGCGACCGGGGCGACGAACCGCTCGACGAGACGTCCGCCGTCGGCAACAGCTTTCTCGCCGACGTCTGCGCGGGTTGGGAATTGGCGACCGAGCCAGCCGCCAATGCGGGCGTGCGAGTGGTCAACGGCCGGATCGGCATTGTGCTTACGCCACAAGGCGGAGCTCTAAAGCCGATGCTGTTGCCATTCAAGCTCGGGGCCGGCGGCGTCATGGGCAACGGACGTCAGTACTGGAGCTGCATCTCGCTGGACGACCTGATCGGGTCGCTCACACATTGCGTGCTGACGGACTCGCTTCACGGCCCGGTGAACCTGGTGTGCCCCGAGCCTGTCACGAATCGGGAGTTCACCAAGACCTTGGCCAAGGTGCTAAGGCGGCCGGCTTTTCTTCCCATGCCTGCGTTTGCTGCGCGACTGCTGCTGGGGGAAATGGCCGATGCCCTGATCCTGGCCAGCACGCGAGTCACCCCGACGCGCTTGCTCGACAGCGGCTACCCATTCCGCCATCCAACGGTCGAGAGTGCGCTGCGGCATGTGCTCGGCGCCACAGCTGACGTCGAGACAACCAGCCAAGTGAGCTAAGAGGCCAACAGAGGCCAACGCACTATCGCAATGGTGAGGGACTGCAAGCGCCTGCTGCTACTCGGCAGCCGTCCGCACGACGAACAGCACGCCTGTCGTCTGTGCAGCCATCGCATGTCGCTGGGCTTCGGTGACGCGAATCGCCTCGCCATCGGTGGGCTGACTTCCGTTCTCCGACGTGGATCCCTGCTGGCTCGTTAGCACTCCCATCACGCCCAGTGCGGGCACGGAAAGAACACGCATACCGAGGCCCAGGCGGGTTTGCAGCGCCGCCGACAAGGCGATCCGCTGGGCGCGGAGCAACAGCGTCGGCTGCTCGGGCGCAGACACCGGTGGCGGCTCGGTGGAGGCGATTTGCATTTCAGCCGACTGGTGCAAGACGTCGAACAAGGACTTGTCCGCAGGCAGCATGGCCAAGTCGATCACGACCTTCGACACCATACCGTTCTTGGCGCGTTCGGCTTTCAGTTGGCTAAAGACCGAATCCAATTGCGGACCATTCAGCACCGCGTAAACGACGGAAGAAAGTTTGGCGCCAACTTCGGCCTCATTGGGCGTGGGCACGCCGGGAGCCTGCTTGCCGAACAAGTGGCTGTTTACCAGAGCGTCTTCAAGGTCCGCGTCAACGGCGATGGGATCGCTCATCCCCACTCCGGCCTGCTTCATCGCGGCCGCCAGCACGCCTTGATTCTTGGCGGTCGCCTTCAACTCCACTTCGACCATCAGAAAGATCGCGGGCTGAGCGGCGACAAACTGCGTGTCGTTGCCGGGCCCCGGCATGTCGGAACTCGGGTCCGACTCCTGCTTGGTCGTAGGGTCGCCTGGCCTCGGCGACGTGCCGGAGTCGGGAACCGAGGGAATTGTGGCAATCCCCATGCCTTGGCCGGTGCCATGTGGGTCGCTTGGCCCGCGATTCCAAACCACCATCATCGTCAGCACCGCGGCCACAGCGGCCCAAACCGCCCATCGCGTCGCGCGGACGTAAACTCGTTTAGAGCGCGTGGCGGGTACACGGACGGCCTCCTCGTCAGCGTGCTTTTCCCGCGGAGGCAGCTCCCCGATGCGGGCCATGATGGCGGGGCCCAAGTCTCGTCCCAGTGGCTCGGCGCCGCGGTGCCCGAATTCACCGGCCTCGCGTGCCGCGGCGAAATGCTGCCGCAGCTGAATCAGTTCGTCGTAGTGTCGGCGGCAATCCGAGCTTGCCTGCAGCCACTGCTCGACCATGCGTCGATCGGATGACGAAAGTTCGTCATCCACATACGCGCTGATCATTTCGAGTTTCTGTTCGTCACACATGGCACTGGCTCTGGCGCCTCACCGGCAACGAAAACATTGCTTGGTGAATTCCGTGCGCCCGGCGACCCAAAGCTCGCATCAAGCTCGTCGCGCTTTGGATCTAGGTGGTTTGTTCGTCGGCGGGGCCCGAATGCTCGTTCCGGCCGTCCAAAGTGGGAGGTTCTGTCAACAGCTGGCGCAATTGAGCTCGCGCTCGGTGCAAGCGGCTGCGGACCGTGCCAACCGGCAACTCCAACAGTTGCCCGATGGTCTCGTAGTCGCACCCCTGCATCTCACGCAAGTCGATAATCACTCGGTGCTCTTCGCTGAGACGGCTCAGCGCCCCGTACAGGGCCCGATTCGCCTCTTCGCGCACCATATGATGTCCAACCGCCTCGTCCGAGGAGATCGGCTCATTGCCGGCCACCTCTCTGCTCTGTTCCAACGACAGGTGGGACTTGGCTCGCCGCCTTCGGCTGATAGCCATATTGAAGGCAATGCGATACAGCCAAGTGTAGAAACCACTGGATTTCTGGAAGGTGTCCAACTTCAAGTAGGCTCTGACAAAAGCCTCTTGGACGACGTCCTCCGCGTCACTGCGGTTGACAGTGACATGGACCATCGCAGAGTACAGGCGATCCTGGTATTTTTGGACCAAGTGCCCGAACGCTGCACGGTCTCCGTCGAGCGTCGCGTCGATTAGCCGAACATCTTCTTTCACTAGGGTTTCACCACCTCTGACGCCCGCCGCCCGGGGAAGTTCCCCGGGGCGCCTGAAAAAAGATGACAATTCCGCCGACAATCCGCCATTTGACGCCCGAAAGACTAAAAACCACTTAAAAAGTACGTAATTGCCCGCCCACAGGCCCCGCGCCCGCCTGTCCGAACCTCACCAAAAGCCACTCCACCGAGGGGCTTCGACCAATTCCAAAACCTCGCCCCAGCTCGCGCCGATTTGCCCCTTTTTGCCTCCAAACGCGACCAATTCGGCACATCTACCTCGAAACCACCCGTCAGGCAAACCGCCAACTGTTTTTCGACCCTCGCAGGCTGCCCGTTACATTGTTGGAATCGATTGCTCCATGCAAGCATCTCTGCGGGAATATTTTGACACGCTGTTGGACCAAGTCCTGGCCCGACTGCCCTCCCACTTGCATCGACTGCTGGACCAGGCGCCGTTGATCGTCGACGACGCCCCGTCGGCTCAATTATTGGCTGAGCTCGGGTTGGAACATCCAGACGAGCTGTGCGGATTGTATCACGGCATTCCACGGACCGAGCAGTCCGTGGCGATTCCGATCCAGCCTCCCGAGGCGATTTTCCTGTTTCGCCAGGGCATCTGCCGACTCAGCGGCTGCCGCGTTGTCGGCGAGAACTCCCACGAGTTGGAACGTCAAATTAGAATCACTTTATTGCACGAGATCGGCCATCATTTCGGTCTCTCCGAAGAAGAGTTAGAGGACGCCGGATATGGCTGATGCCACAGATGACTTGCGGATTCGCCAGATCCGCCCCCTATTGTCTCCCGCCATTTTGCACGAAGAGATCCCGCTCTCGGCCGAGCAGGCCGCCGCCGTCGCAGCCACTCGCCGGACGGTCGCGGAGATCTTGCGTGGTGACGACCCGCGTCTGCTGGTCGTTGTCGGGCCGTGCTCGATTCACGACGTGAGAGCGGCGTTGGCCTATGCCGACCGGCTTGCCGATGTCGCACCGCGGTTCGCCGACAAGTTGTATCTCGTGATGCGGGTCTACTTTGAAAAGCCGCGGACCGTAGTGGGCTGGAAGGGCTTGATCAACGACCCCGATTTGGACGAAAGTTTCAAAATCAACAAGGGATTGCGACTCGCCCGGCAGCTGCTGGTCGACGTGGTACAGCGAGGCTTGCCGGCCGGTACCGAGTTTCTCGACACGACCTTCGGACAGTTTTACACCGACGCGGTGAGCTGGGGGGCGATCGGCGCCCGCACGGCCGAGAGTCAGATCCACCGTGAGCTGGCTTCGGGACTGTCGATGCCCGTGGGAATCAAGAATCGGACCGATGGTGACATTCAAGTGGCTGTCGACGCCATCCGCGCGGCGAGGCACCGTCACCTGTTCCCGTCGCTGACCAAGGAGGGCGCGCCGGCCATTCTGGAAACCACGGGCAATGACGATTGCCATCTCGTGCTGCGAGGAGGCTCGCTGACGGGGCCCAACTACGAGCCCGAGGCGATCCGAGCGGCCGCCGAGCTGCTCCGCAACGCCGACCTGCCGGAGGTGGTGATGGTGGACTGCAGCCACGGCAACAGCGAGAAGGACCCGCAGCGTCAAGCGGTTGTCGCTCGCAGCGTCGCCGAGCAGCGCGCCGCGGGAGATTCGATCATTCGCGGAGTGATGCTGGAAAGCCACCTGCTGGGCGGCCGCCAAAACCCAGCCGAGTCATTGACGTTCGGCCGGTCGATCACCGACCCGTGTCTCTCCTGGGAGGAGACGCTCCCGGTGCTCGAGATGCTGGCGCGCTAGCGATTAACTGTTTTTCGATGGCCCGGCCTTGGGCAACAGCAGCGTAAATCTCGCTCCGGGCGACGCCGGCTCATAGTCCAACTTGCCCTTGAGCTGCCGCGCCAAGCGCCGGCAAAGCGCCAACCCAAGCCCTACTCCCGGCGCCGGCCCGACCTCCTCATTGCGCGAGAACGGCTGGAACATCCGCCGCCGCACGTCGGGCGCGACCCCGGGCCCGAAGTCCCGCAACGAAATCGCGACCCAGGCGCCTCGCGAGGAAACCTCGAGTTCCATCCGGGGAGCGGCGTGGGGGCGGCCGTACTTGCAGGCGTTGTCGACCAGGTTGAACAAGATCTGCTCGAGGGCGCCGGGATTCGTCTCGACTTCCAAATCCGCGACTTCCTCGGCCTCAACCCACTCGATGCGCAGTCCGCACTGCTCGGCGCGCGACTCGAGTCGCTCACTGATCGCCGGCAGCAAGTTTACGACATGACAGCGAGACAGCTCCCAGCCGGCCTTCGACTTCTCGAGCTTTGCGTAATGGAGCACGTTGTCCACCAAGTGGGAAAGGCGATCCGCCTCGCTTCGCAACGTCCGCAGATAGTCGTCCTGCTTCTCCGGCGCCACCATCCCCTCGACCAACATCTCCGAATACATGCGGAATGTGGTCAGCGGGGTCCGCAATTCGTGCGTGACCGCGGAGACGAACGACGCTCGCCGTTCACTGAGCCGCATCACGCCGTGCAACAAGCCGGCGACCGCGATGGTCACCGCGGCGAGACACCCCCAAGCCACCAGCAAGGCCGCCTGCATCGGGGACATGCCATTGCGGAACACTTCGAGGGGTGGCGGGAGGACTTCGACAGGCAGCGAGGCGAGCATGCGGTTGATCGGTGGCGAGTCCGAGCTGGCGACGGGTCGCAGATCGGCGTTCGGCAACAAATCATCGACTTGCTTCAACAACGATCGCTTGATCGCCGGCCAATCCAGCCAGCAGCCTTGCACAAAAGCGTGGGCGCCGACATTCACTTGCCGCACGAGCAACAATCGCTCTTCCATCCAGATCGGCTGTGTCTGCGTCAGCGACACCGGCCCGCCCGACTCCAACAACATATCGGGATTCGGCTCGTTGGCGCCGTAAGCGTGCTGATTCAGCAGCGCCTGCTGCGCCGCTGTCTGCAGTGAGTTAAAACGCTGGTTGAAGTCGTTGGCCTGCTGCTGCGCGCGGGCCTGCCTGCGTGGCGTTGGCTCCTGGTCGTACTGCTCCATTTGCTCTTGTTGATCGGTTTGCTGCACCTGCAGTTGCTCTTGAAGCACACCGAGGTTGACCGTATTCACGATCACTTGCGGCGGAGTGAACGCAAAATTGGTGGCGACATTCGCAAAGTCCTGCACGACCAAGTTGTCGGGAATCCGCTCCAGCAACACGTCGGGGCGCACCGAGTCACTCAGCTCCATGAGACGCTCTCGGCTGCGTGACACACTCCCGACACTTGCACCGTTGCTCAATGCCAGAGACAATTGTTGTTCGTCGGGACACTGCGGCGATGCCCAGCAGTCGTTCGCGTCGACCTCGAAGTGCAGCAGCACAAACTCGGAGGACTGGAGCAGCAGCGGCGACACCGATTGCGACGTCTCGGTCGCGGCCTTGCCCTTGGCGGCGACCAGCACGGGCCGATAGGCGCCCACCGGCCGGCCCGCCTCGGTTGCCAGCAACTGCGACAGCGCGCCGTCCATCCGCCAGAGCGCCGCGCCGATTCGCTCGTCCTGCTCCATCCGCGCCTGCGCCGTCGCCTCGGCCTCATCGAGCCGCATGACCTGGCCGGTCAGCCAAGTCATGGCGGCAATCGCCAACAACAGGCTGACTCCGAACACCAGCCAGATTTGCCAAGGACGTTTGCCCATCGGTTCAGCACTCCCCGCCGGCAAACATGTAGCCCTTCCCGCGGACGGTCAGCAGCACTTGCGGATTGGCCGAGTCATCTCGCAGCTTCTCGCGGAGCCGGGCGACGTGCATATCGACCGTGCGAGTGGACAGTCCACGAGGACTGATGAGCCAAACGTTGGACAACAGTTCGTCGCGAGACACGGCCCGCTGGCGATGGGCCACGAGATACCGCAACAGTTGCGTCTCGCGCTCCGAGAGTTCATTGCGATGTCCATCGGCAAAACGCACTTCGCGGCGCTCGAAGTCGGCGACGCCACCCGGCACGTCCGCATGGCCGACGTCGTCGGGACGCTGCGGCGAGCGTCGCAGCACCGCCTCGACGCGCGCCATCAGCTCCTTGACGCTGAATGGCTTGACGACATAGTCGTCGGCGCCGACCCGCAGCCCCTGGACACGATCGTCCTCGGCTCCGCGCGCCGTGAGAATGATCACCGGCAGCGTTGGATGCACTTCGCGGACTCGCTTCAAAATTTCCATCCCGCTGCAGCCCGGCAACATCAAGTCCAGCAACACCAAATCGCAGGACGCGTTCAGGGCGAGCTCCAGCCCGTCTTTGCCGTTGTCGGCCTGCAGAGCGCGATATCCGGCGAACTGCAGGGCATCGACGATGCCCTGGCGAATCGCCCGTTCGTCCTCGATCGTCAATATCGTGATGCCTTGGCTCACGAACCACCTCGTGCGTTCTTGTTCAGGCCGTTGAGTTGCCGCTGCTACGTCATTGCCGTTCGTCTGCGGTCGGCGGGCTCGCCAGCCCGCCGTTCTCCAGTCCAGAATAAACATCCTCGGGCAGCAATCCCAGATACGCGTCGTCGCGCGGCGTGAGAAACAGCTCGCGATAGACGCGTTCATTCAGGCTCTCGAAATCCATCGGCTCATTCAGCAGCCAGTCGCGAACGCGGCGTTGGAGCACAAACCGGTTTCGCACGGTGTCCAAGGCGACGTTTCGCTCGAAGCGATCGATCATGCCGGCCAGCTCTGCCTCCCCGGTCGAGTCGGTGGCCGGTGCAGCGGGCCCGATGGGCCGTTGCATCGCGATCAACTCCTTGCTGCTCGCGTCCAGCCGACAATCGTCCAACACGCGCTCCGACAACTGCCGCCAGAACTCGGGGTCCTTGACATCTTCGGCAGGCAGGCCGGCCAACGTGAGGTGAGGAATGATTCCCACCTCCAAGATCATCTTGGGCACAGCGAGCCGTACCGCTCGTTCGGCCGGAACCGGAGCGCTGACAGCGCGCTGGGCGGCGCGGTCGCCCGCGCCGGTTCCGAGCGATTCCAATTCCGCCCTTGCCGCCCGCAGGCGTTCGGCAGCGACAGCGGGGACGGCGCCGCCAGGCGCGGCTGACGATCGTCCCACAGACGCGAGCAGCTGGTCCCATTCGCCCTGTTGTCGTCGCATCTCCGAACGCAGCACAGCGGGTCGCGCTGCCACCAGTTGCCGATGATATGCCGTCGCAAACTCCAGCCACCGCTGGAACGACCGAGGACCGTGCATCCCGGGCAAAGCGTCGATCGGCCGCCCCTCGGCATCGAGCAGGTAGTGGATGCTATTGCCCGTCACGGTGCGTTTCATCGAGCGGCCGTCTCCGAAGTCGACCGTCAACACCGGCACCGGCCGCTCGCTGGACCAGTGCAGCACAAACCGCTCTCGCAAAGTCCGGGAGACTTCGCGATTGGCATAAAGCGCCGTGCGAAAGAACCGGCTGTTCGCGCAACTCAAGTCATCGGTCAGTCGCCCCAGCAGTCGCAAGCTGATGATCGGCACCTGACGCTGCCGCGCCTCGGCGCGCGCCTCCTCGATGTCCGTATGCCAGAACAGCCGCGACTTCCATGCGTACTTTTGTCCACCTTCCGCATCAATCGCCTCGCGCAATCGAGCCACCTCGGCCGTGTCCACGGCGTCTGCCGCGACCTCATCCAGTCGATTCAACAATGACTCGAACCGCTGCCGACTGCGGTTCGTCTCGGCCGCCGACGCCCCCAAGCCAAAAACGACGACTGCCACGCCGACCAACATGCTGCGCGCCGAGTTCATGATTCACCTCGCAAGAAAGATGCTCGCCGAGAACTTTACATCGGTCTCGGTTCTCTCAATCTTACGGGCAGTGGGCGGCAATCGGTGTAACCTGATGGTAACAGTCCCCTTCCGGGCGCCGACGTCGCAGAGGCGAACGCCGATTCCAATCGCGGCGCGGCAAGAAAAAAAGCAGCGGCCAACAGTCCGAAAACTGTCGACCGCTTGCGGGGGTGGGGCAATTTTGAGTTCCTCGCCGGGAACAAATGAAACATGGCATTTCCTGGACGGCAAGGCGTCGCCTGCAGGGAGATTTGCGGCAATTGGGTTGGCGAGACCAACAGACCTTCAAGATTGTGGCGGCTGGGGCATGCGAGGAATGCGCTTCACGGGCGTAAGCGGTTCCTCCGGGCTGTTGCGCGCATGTCGTCGCGTTCCCCGGGCTCGCGCCTGCCGCCCCTGTCGGCCTGTTGGGCTGTTGCGTGGAAGGCCAACGGCCTTCTTCACCGCAGCACGGGGCAAAGCGTAGCGCCGCCCCGGTTTTAGGTGACCGCAAATTCATTGAAGGCTGAAGGCCTTCCACATCGAAGCCCGGGGCACAGCGAAGCGCCGCCCTCGGGAGTCGCCGGATGCCACCTTGGCTCTCGTGAGCAATGAAACAAAGGCCTCAGCATGGCCCGGGGCACAGCGCAGCGCCGCCC
>JAGQPF010000339.1 GCA_020426845.1 Planctomycetales bacterium | reverse complement strand
CGGCTCAGATGACGGAGTTGGTTAATCAAAGCCCCTGCGACACCAAGCGGTATCCGGCGCTCGTGGGTGTTGGCCGCTCAGTTTGACATGGCGTAGGCAGAGCGGCCGGACCGCAGCTACAAGCAGATCGGAATGTGGCTCAATGTCAGGCCGACGGGCGTATCCATGCGGGCTCGATATATCGCGCCATTTCACGGTAACCTCCTGCGTTTGCCCCGAAAATGGAGCTAGTCGCAATGAGAAAACCATCTGTTGCTTGGATCTTCGTGTGGATTGCCTGCGTCGCCGCAGTTGGTAGCGCTCAGGATAGTGCTGCATTGGCAACCTATCTTCAGCAAACAACAGTCGGGTTGAGTTCAGGGCAGCGTGTTGCTGGATTTAACGCGATTGCAGAGTACTGGAAGGAACGCACGGCACTGCCTGGCGGCTTTTCGGACACGCCAAAGGAAGAGTTTCAGCAAGAAGCCAAGACACGCAAGATCTCCGATCAAGACTTAAATTTGATCGCGACCTCCATTGAGGCGGGCATTCGGGATCAAAATTCCGCGGTGCGGAAGGCGGCTGCGCTTGCTCTGGCGGGAGCGCCCAGGTCTTCTGACTCCGTCCTGTCGGCAATTGAAGCGGGCATCAAAAGTGACGACGCGACGGTGAATTGGTACGTCATGCAACAGAGAACGGAGGCGTGGCCGAAAGTGCACCTCGTGATTGACGACCTGATTGATGATTTGTCCGATGCCGACTTTAACAAGTATTACCCTGCGACCTCGTTGCTCCGTCACTATGGAGAGCAGGCGCGACCCTATTCAAAGAGAATCGCGCGAGCAGTTATGGCAGGCAAGTGCGACGAACGAGACCGCGCGTCGAAAATGTACGTTTTGTCCGAAGTTGGGTTAACCAATGATGCGGTGGAGACAGTGCTTTCCCTCTCCGCCCATTTGACCCCCGATCAAGTGAGTGTCGTCGCAATCTCGCTGCTGGAGCACCCGGATGCGCTTCGATCGCTATCCGCGCAGCACCCTAACCTGGGCCAGTCGCTCGGCGAGCAATCAGCGAGACTGTTTGTTTTTCTCTGCGAGCACCAGAATCAAGACAATCCGACTCGGACTTGGCTAGCGTCACAGAAATCTCTCTCGGGCAGCATCATGGGCATGCTGAGAGAACCCCGGTTTGTCGAAGAAATAGGCAGGCTGGAGGGAAACGCCAGCAAGCATGAAAGGGCTTTCCTTGCTGCCTGCAAGCGGGCATGTGGAGGCAAGGCTGAGTCAACCATTGATGTCGATTCCCAACAGACCGTGAAATTTCGGCCGGCCTCCGCTTGGCCCAAAGTGGACGACTCTCGACGTGACAAAACGACTTTGCTGCATGGTGATGGCATTACGTCCGTGATGGTCACGGGCGAAATTCGCGGAGCGGATGGTTCTCACCCGAGAACCGTTCGCTTTTACCGAACGAATGACTCGATGCTCCTGGGATCGAAACAGGATCGGCATGCACCGTTGTTGTATGACTTTCAAAGCGGCAGGTTTGTCTTTCTCACGTCCGTATTTGCCGCTTACAACTACGGTGGGAATGGTCAAGCTGAACCCGGGCCTTACCAAACCGGCAGCGCCCAGATCAGGGTCGAAGCTGCTGGTTTCGTTCCTCTTGTAGTTCAATTTTTCGACGAAATGCCCGATGTGAGGATCACCTTGGACCAATCCCAGTAGTTGCGGGCAGGATTCGGGCGGCCACTATGGCACTGGTTGCCCAGGCATGGCACGACGATTCCGTTTCTCCAACTGGGTAGGCATCGACACCACGGCAATGATGGATCGCAAGACTGACGGCGACAATTGGTCAGTTCAGTGCCGAAGTTCTGGCAGGCGATGCGAACCGAACTCGACCATTGAACAACAAGGCCTCGTGCGTTTATGTCCTTCAAGTCAAGAATCCAACAAAACGCGCAAATCGTCCTTTGTCCGATAGTCAACGTGTCCGATATGATCGCGTCAAGACGGATTACGACGCGTACCGGAAGGAAAGAAGACGCAGCAAAGAGAGTCGGTAGTAGGCGTTCTTCCCTGTCGTGATGCACGGCGCGATGAACACTGCTCCGATTGCCAGTCCTCCCGGGCGAAAAACATCGCGGCCGGTGTGACGATTGAGTTTGAGTGGCAAAGTAAGAGAAGAACCGCGATGAATCGAGCAGCGTTCACCAAGGCGATTTCCAAGCGACTATATCCGATCCTGCGCAGCGAGGGTTTTCGCGGGTCGGGCAACACGCTGCGGCGAGTCAACGGTCCCGTCATTCACGTGTTTAACGTTCAAGGGTCCTCGGGCGGCGCAAGTTGCTATCTGAACTTGGGCGCACACCTGACGTTTCTTCGCACACCGGGAGGCCGCGAACCCGACTCGCAGCAATTAAAAGAGTACGAGTGCGTGTTTCGGGACCGCTTTGAGCCACCCGCGGGGTCTGGCGTGGGCTGGTCGTATGGCGACAACGATGAGGAATTGAACGAGACGATTTCGTTCATCTGCGATCACTGGCCGATCTACGGCCACGATTTCTTCAATCAGTTTGCCGAATACCCGCGCCAGTTTGAGGCGCTGGTCGAGGATGTGGACGAAACAGTCGCTCATCCCATCCAACTGGCGACTCTTTCTCAAATCGCCAGCCAGCTGGGAAAGCAAACGCGCGCCGAGGCACTCGCGTTGGAGGCGCTTAGTCGCTGCCCCGAACAGGCGACGGAGCTTCGCGACAAGCTTAATCGGCTGATTCGCGAGCTTGGCCGGGGCCCACGGTGAACCTCGAATCGCAGATTCACCGCGGATTGCTCGAGATAATTGCGCCAAAGTTAGCTAACGGAACATCTCGTTGGCCTCGTCGCCGCCGCTGAGCACGTAGGCGATCAGGTCGAGGATCTCGGCCTGCTTCATGCGATTGAGCAGTCCCTCGGGCATCGGCGAGACTTTGGAGACTTCCATGCGTTCGATCTCTTTGCGGTCGATGTTGACTCGCTGGTTGGGATCGGCGAGGTCCGTGTTCAATGTCATGCTGTCACCGTTGAGATTGACGACGACGCCGGTGTGAATCTGTCCGTCGACCACGACCCGCACGGCCGAGAACTGGTCGTTGATTACTTTGCTGGGGTTCACGATCTGGTCGAGCAGGTCGTGGGCCGAATAGCGGCGGCCGGCCGAGGTGAGATCCGGCCCCGTCATGCCGCCCTGGTTGCCGAACCGGTGGCAGGCATAACAGCCGGCGGCGGCGAACATCTTCTGGCCGCTGTGGAAGTCGCGAGCTCGCAAGCCGTCGGCGGCGCGGGCCGCGGTCGAGAGCTCGTCGAGCGTCCATTTGGTCGACTCCCGGCCGTCAAAGATCTTGCCAAGGTGCTCGAGCGCGGACGTCCGCTCCGGCTTGCGCGCCAAGAGCTCCGCCATCGCCTGCTTTTCGTCCTCGCTCAGTGTCGCCACCGCGTCGTTGCGAATGAACTCGATGAACCGCTCAAAACTGGCGCCACCTCGATAGTTGGCGGCGGTCAAAAACCATTCGAAATACTCATTGCGGAGCGCTGGGGTCCAGCCGGACTTCAGCATTCGCAACGAGCGGGCGTACTGCATCTGCTCTTCCTGCGCCGGCGCCGCGCGCAGCAACTCCATCGCCTCCGCAGCCACATTCGGCGACTCCAGCCACGCCAGCGTCTCAACTAACAGCCAATTGGAATCGGGGGAGGAGGAGGGGAGACGCGGGTCCAGCTGGGCGACCAGCGCCTCACTGAATTGCTGATCCGGACGTCCGAAGCGGTTGAGCACAATCTGTACGGTCCGATAAACCGTCTGACGCTGCTGCTCGTTCAGCTTGTCGAGGTCGATCTCAGCGAGCGCCTCGGTCAACCGGCGTCCCATTTGCTGGTCAACCGGCGGAGAGTCGTCCTTGCGATGTTGAGGACAGATTCCTGTCACTCGGGCCAGCGCCAGCAGCGCCTCGGCCCGGGTGGCGGGATTGGCGTCGGTCAGCGCCCGCTCCGACCAACTCGCGACGGGCTGATGTTCCAGAGCGGTGCGAGCCGCCCAGCGAATGAATCGGTCGGAGTCCGCCAAATGGCCCCAGGCCTTGTCCACCGCTCCGGGCTTCTCCTGGGTTCCCTGGCCGCCCTGCAGCGTCTCGAGGGCTCGCCGGGTCTCTCGCGCCGAACTCTTGGACGGCGTCGTCTCCGCGGGGGCAGTCGACTCGTCGCCCACATAGGTCACACGGTACAGGCCCGACTGCACTCGACGGCCGCCGATGGTGAAGTACATCGCGCCATCGCCGGGATGAATGATCGCGTCGGTGATCGGCAAGGGAGCGCCGGTGACGAACTCCTCCTTGGTCGCCGAGTAGCTGGCGCCGTCGGGCTTGAGATGCACGGCGTACAGCTTGCCCCAGCTCCAGTCGAGCGCGTAGAGCGCGTTCTGGTACTTGGCGGGAAACTTGGCGCCGTAGCCGAAGGTCATGCCCGTCGGCGAACCGGGCCCAATATCCAGAATGCCCGGCAGATTGTCGGCGTAAAACACCGGCCGCTTGCCGGCTCCATTGCGCCAGCCAAACTCGGCGCCGCCCGTGACGTGACAGATTCTTGTCGGTCGATACCAGGGAGTGTTGAAGTCGTACTCCATGTCGGCGTCGTACGTGAACAGCTCGCCGTCGCGGTTGACCGCCGCGTCGAAGATGTTGCGGAAGCCGGAGGCAATCGCCTCGAACTTCGAGCCGTCGGGCGTGACGCGATAGATGATGCCGCCCGGCGCCAGCACGCCGCGATTGTGGCCGCGGCCATCGGGCATGCTGGGCAGCAGGTGATCCTCGCCCCACACCAGTCGCACGGGCGAATTGACTTCGATGTCCGGAGGAGTCGTGTTATTGCCGGTGATGAGATAGAACGCCTCGCCGTCCGGAGTCGGCACGACGGCGTGGACGCCGTGATCGCTGCGGGATTGGACTTTGTGAAGCAGCTCGACCTTGTCGAGCTTGTCGTCGCCATTGCTGTCGCTGACGCGATACAGTCCGCTGTCAATCTTTTGCTCGTAGTCGTTGACGCCGATATACAACGCGCCGTTCGACCAAACCATGCCGTTGGCGGCGCGGATTTGCGCGGGCACCGGCTCCACATCATCGTGCGTCAAGGTCGCGCCCGCGGCCGGCGGCGTGATCCGGTAGAGCCCGCCAAACTGGTCACTGACGATCAGCCGGCCTCGATCGTCCACGCACAGGTTGACCCACGACCCCTGGTCCTCCCCCGGAACCGAGTAAATCAGCTCGACCTGAAATCCGGGAGCTGCCTTGATGCGATCCACCGGCGTGGCCTTGTTGCCGCCAATCGCCGGGCCGACAGTGGCCGACCGTCGCGGCCGTTGCTTGGCTTTCCCCTGCGGGGCTTTCTGCGCCTTGGCCTTGGCTTGCGGCGCCTTGATCGCCTTGGCTTGCGGCGCGCTCTGCTGCAGCACCAATCTCGCCCGAGGCCGGGCACTGGGCGCCGCCTGCTTCTCGGGCCGCGCCGATTGCTGCGAAGTCTGGTGCGAGTGGGCCAGCGGAAGTGCTGCCAGAGTGATGAGAAAAGCTGCCAACAAGAACGCGGGAGGCAGGAAGTGGCGGATGAGCTTCATGGCAGATCGAAACAAACAAGAGTGGAAGCGTGAAATGGAAAGGGATGCACCGCTCCTGTGGAGAGGGGCCGGTCGGGCCTCCATCGCAGGCGACCCTAGTGAGGCCCGGTGGACCAGTCCGCGGTCGAAGATGCGGTGAGGCGAGTGGAGGGTGCTGTCGGTGTGATCGGCGTGATCGGCGTGATGCCGAAGCGGCTGGGATTGAAGTCTTTCAGTTTAGTCCAAGCCGATCGCAGATTGGACGGCCCCACGGCACATTTGCCGGATTTCCCGGGGCAGGATGACTCACGGAGACACGGAGACATGGAGGATTTTGGGATTGGGCTTTTTGCGGGCTCAGTTGGTGGACCTACCTCCGTGTCTTTGTGCCTCTGTGAGAGACAAATGAAGCGAGTGTCACGTCTCGGAGTTTGAGCCGTTGGACGGGACCATATGCCGCAAGGTTCTTTTCGGGGCAGTGGCGGTTCGATGCCCTGCGGGGATTGGGGCTCGTCGCGGACGTGCTTTCGAATAAAAGACGGGCAGGACGGATCGATCCCTCGCTAACGCTTCGGGTTTCCTTTCTCATCAGGGATCTGGTGCAGCGCACCGGCTCGCGGTAGGTTCAGCGGCGAGTAGACAGCCTGCGGCGAGACGCTGCCGCACCGAACGACCCAACACGGACAACGGTCATGCTGATTGGCTACGTTAGTGACGAACGGTATGTCGCATTAGGCGACGTGTTGCTGGAGTTTCGCGGCGCCAGCGGTGTCACGGCCGCCCGCTCCAATATCTCGGGAGCCGTTTATGCGAACATCCCGCCGGGGCGATACCGCGTTGCGATCGGCCGCGACGGATTCGGCTCCAAGCTCGTCGACGTGGACGTCGAGGAGGGCAAGCCGCACCAGTTCCGCCTGCTCTCGGACCGACTGTGCGGATACGCGTCACCGCGCTGCGTCAAGTCAGGTGAGCGCGCGGAGTTTTGCGTCCACGCTGTCGAGGAGTACACGCTCGAGCTCTGGCGGTACGGCGCACGCAAGGAACATGTGCGACGAATCGGCATTTTTGACGAGCATGGACCGCGGGCGAACATGCAGATCACTCCCGACGGCGACTACACTCGCGGCGGTGTGCATTGGAACGAGTTCGGTTATCACGGCGCCTTCGCGCAGTTCGTTGAGGCCCCGCAGCGTAGCGGACTCTATTACTTTCACGCGCGCTCGAAGTCCGGCGAGTTCTTCAGTTTTCCCTGGGTGGTGGCGCCGGCTGCCCCGCAGGCGCCGGTGGCCGTGTTCGCCTCCGACATCACCTGGAACGCCTACAACAGCTTTGGCGGACGCAGCAACTACATCAACGCAGATTGCCTGCCGCCGACGCCCATCATCAACTCCCGGCTCGAGTTGAAACGTTACACCGAGGCCGAACATCGCACCTATGATCAAGATCACTACGAGCCGTTGTCGCTCGAGCGGCCCGATCCGTACAATCATATCGACGAGCGCGAGCAGTTGACCGATCCCATCGCGGGCCGCCAGGGATGTCACATGGCGGCCGCGGAATGGCGGCTGCTCGGGTGGATGGAGCAGCAGGGCTTTGCCTACGACCTCTACGGAGAGACCCAGTTTCATTTCGACCAAGTTCCGCTGGACGACTATCGCGTGCTCATTCTCAGCACGCATCCCGAATATTGGTCGCTGGACATGTACCGACGTCTGAAAGACTGGGTTTTCCACCGCGGCGGGCGGCTGATGTATCTTGGAGGCAATGGCCTCAATTGCGAAGTCGAGTTTCTCGACGACCATCGCATCGTCTACCAAAACACGAAGTGGAGTCATTCGGAGCCGCAGTACGCACCCGATGGCCGCGAGTACGAAAGCCGACTGGACAAGCGAGCCGAGTCCGAAGCGAATCTGCTCGGCGTCGTGTTTACGTTTCCGGGCATCATGACCGCGGCGCCCTACCGCGTGGAAGATGACTCGCACTGGTGTTTCGCAAACACGGGGCTTCGCAACGGCGACTTGTTCGGGCGAGAGAGCCTCCACTTGCGTGTGCCGGGCGGAGCCTCGGGGCACGAGACCGACAAGATTTCCCCGCAGTCCCCAACCAACGTGCAGCGGCTGGCCAAAGGCACGAACGCCAACAACGGCGGCGCCGAAATGGTGATTCACGAGCCCGACGGCGGCGGTGCAGTGTTTTCGGTGGGGTCGATCTGCTGGCCCAGTTCCATTCTGGTCGACGAATCCGTGTCTCTGATCACCGCCAACGTGCTGCGCCGCTTTCTCAGCCGTTAGTTGGGCTGCTCGAAAGACGCGGTGCCGATTGCCGGCACCGTTGTTTTTGGACAGCGCTGTTAGATCTTGCAATTAGTGGCCGATGGGCGGATGATAAGGGTGTTTTGTTCCCCCCCATTCCGGCTACTGCGGTATCCTCATGGAAGGTTATTTTGACCCCTTCTTTGCGTTGCTCGGCATTCCATCGTCCGAGCAGCCACCGAATCATTATCGTCTGCTCGGATTGCAGTTGTTCGAGCAAGACCTCAACGTGATTGCTCAGGCTGCCCAGCAGCAATTGGCGTACCTTCGAGGATATGCCGAGGGCGAGTACGCGCAGTCCGTTGCATTTTTGTGGCCGAGGATCGAGCAGGCACAAATGTGTCTTCTCAACCCCCAAACGAAACAGGCCTACGACCAACAACTTTATGCCCACCTTCAGGCCGGATTCCCGCCATCAAGCGTAGGCAATTCCGCGGTTGAAATTGCACCGATGCCGGCGCCCGAATTGGGGCGCGGCATTCCAGTGGCTGCCCCAGCGGAGGTGACGGGCGACGCCGCTTGGTCTGCGGAGCTGCCATCCGCCAGCTCCGCCAGTCTCCCCAGCGGCATGCCGCACGACGTAGGCACGTCCGATGGCGCGTGTGATTCGCAGCCGGGTGTTGTTCAACAGGGCGCCAACCTGCCTGCTGCCGCGCCGATCACTGCAACGGGTCCGAGCAACCCACCGGCAAACGAAACGACGTTTGCCCCGACGCGCGAGAACGCGTCGGCAATGGCGAGCCATCAGGGTGCGGACACGAGCCATATGAATCAGCTTGGCAGTGGATTGGATTCCAATGCCTCACCAGAGACGCCTGTGGTCCTTGACGTGGGACAGCCCGAATTGGTCGCGAGCGGCAGTCCCGGTGCGGCGCGATCGTCTCGGCCGATTCCGGTTTCCGCAGGCGCCACGGAATCAGCGGTGGAGAATGCGGGTTCAGGCGTGCCTCCATCGCAGGCGACCCTTGTGAGGCCCGGTGGGTCGGTCGCTGTTTCCGGTGGCAAGAGCGAGAAGGCGCCTGAAGCGGGAATATTCGCGAATCCTGCCGTCAAGGAGGCGGTCAAGATTGTTGCCGGCGGCGGCGGCGGGTTGGTCCTTGCGACTTTGTTCCTTTGGTTCGGCATGGGGGTGGATCCATTCGGCTTCTTCTCCGCGTCCAAGCCTGACGGCGACAGCCTGTCTCAAGGTAACAATTCGGAGTCCGCGACCACCGAATTGCCGAAACGTCGTCCTCGTCCGAATCCGAATTCGACGGTCCCCGTTGATCATTCCGATTCGGAGTCGGCGAATGGCGCCGCCGGGTCGACGCCCGATGGCCAATTTGGAGGGGCCAACTTTGGAGGTGCTAACTTCGGCGAAGCAGCGTCGGGCTCGGGGGATCCTCTCGAACCATCGCTTGAGAATCTCAACGGTGGCGCCATTCCACCTCCGCCACCTGCCGGCCTGCCGGTTCCCGGTGGTGATCCGGCGCCGATTGCGAAACGCCCGATTCCGAGCAATGAAGAGCAAGCAGCCACCCAAAAAAAGCTCGACCAAGTATTCGCGATGCAATTGCAGCAGGCCGAGTCGGATCCCCGCGCTGCCGCGACGTTTTTTGTCGACCAGGCGGACCAACTGGAGGCTGATCCCGTCGCCAGGTTTCTGACCTTAAAGCTGGCTTTGCAGTACGCATGCCGCGGCGCTGACCTTGACCTAGGCGCCAAAGCAATCGAGATGCTGACAGACTCCTTCGAGATGGACGCAGGAGCATTGCGGTTGTTTCAAGTCCGCGAAACCCAGAAGCGTGGCCGCATCGTGCCGCAAGTTCGGGCCGGCCTGATGAGCTTGGCGCTAAGCGTTGGGCAACAAGAGCTGAGCGAAGGGCGGGCCAACAGCGCAATCGAGATGGCGAAAATTGCCGAGGACCTGGCTCTGAAAGTCCGCGACGGAAAGACGCGCGTGGCCGCCGTCGCACTGAAGGATTCGGCGCAGTCCATCGCCAATGTGGCCAAGCAACTGGGGGAATTGGCCAAGTCTCTCGCAGCGGATCCCGAGAACCCGCAGCTGAACACCGACTATGGGATCGCGCTTTGCGAGTCCGGACAAGATTGGCCTCTTGCGTTGAAGTGCTTGTCCAAGGGAGTGGACGGTCCGTTGAAGGAGGCTGCTCTGATGGACGTGGCGGGGCAAACCGACCACAAGGCGCAGTTGGAATTGGCCCAGCGCTGGGATCGACTTGGCCGAGAGCGAACCTTTCGGGGAAACGTCAATCCGTTCCTGAATCGCGCACGGCATTGGTACTTGGCGGCGCGGGCTGACGCCCAGGGACTGGACAAGGTTCAGATTGAGAACCGATTGGCCGAGTTGGGGGACGCTCCTGCAACGGCCGATGCGGCGTCGGTGGCCGCGTCTCCGCCTTCCTTGAAGGACTTCGCGCCCGCCGTGACGGACACGATTCCATTTGGCGCCGTGCAAAGTCCTGTCATCACCTCCGATCGAAAGTATGTCGTGGTGATCGATACTCAGGGAACATTGCAGGTTTGCAGCCCGTCAGACCCCACGGCGAACCGGCCATTGCCAGTGGCAGTGGGCTTTGGGCGACCGACCCGACTTGCGATTGGAGGCGAATCGCTGATCGTGTGTGGCGGCTCGAGCGGCGGTGTCATGCTCTACGACCTGGCGCAGCAAAAGACCGGTTACTTCGCGGCTCACGATCGCGAAATAACGTGTGTGGAAGCGACACCCGACGGCAAGACTCTGCTGACAACGGACGACAGCCACCTGAAATTGTGGAATGCCAAGACGAACCGCTTGGTCGGCGTGTTGGATCTGGGCGGACGACCCGTGAGCGCTGCGATATCCCCCAATGGGAAGTGGGCTGTCGTTTCGATCTACAACGCCGGCAACAACAGCTCTCGCAGCATGGCGCTAATCGACGTCGAGCACAATCGGATTATTGCCAACCGCGCGACCTCGATGCAGGCGACTCACATCGCCATCGATAACGACGCAAAGTGGGTCGCCTGCGGGATGAAGGGTTCTACTTTCGGTGGCACTCGTACGGCGAGCATCATCGATGCGCAAACGGGACAGATGCTCCGGCAACTCACCGCCAAGGACGACATCGTTGGCGTTCGGTTCGGTCCGCGAAGCCAAGTACTTTACATTGCCTGCCAAGACGATCTGACTGCGTACCGTTGCAGCGACTTCGGACAGCTTGGACAACTTCGCGGCAGTCTCATTCGTGGATTTGCCCTGTCTCGCGACGGTGCTCTCGCTGTGATCAACGATATTCGGCAAGTTTCGCTCGTCCAACTGTTCAACAAGGAGCGAATTGGCGATGCTCCGGTTGGACAGCCCGGCGCGCCACCTCTCGACGATAAACTGGCTGCAAACAACCTTCCGCCTGGCGGACTGAACCCTGGTGGATTGAACCCCGGCGGACTGAACCCCGGCGGACTGAACCCCGGCGGACTGAACCCCGGCGGATTGAATCCCGGCGGATTGAATCCCGGCGGATTGAATCCCGGTGGATTGAATCCCGGTGGATTGAATCCCGGTGGAATGAATCCCGGTGGAATGAATCCCGGTGGATTGAATCCCGGTGGATTGAACCCCGGCGGATTGAACCCCGGTGGACTGAATCCCGGTGGACTGAATCCCGGTGGACTGAATCCCGGTGGATTGAATCCCGGTGGACTGAATCCCGGTGGATTGAATCCCGTGCCTGCGCCCCGCCCTGTCAACGATCCGTTGGCGAATATCGGCAAACCTCAGCCACCTTTGCCTGGTCCTTGGTCCGGGATCCCGGATGCCGTTGAGTTGCCGGAGTTAATCGACACTCGACCCAAAACACTCTTCCCACTTGCTCCGCCGGCTGATCCGCTCGAGGTGCAATTGATGAGCAGTTTTGCGGCGCTTGCGGACAATCAAGACTTTGAGCTTGCTCCGCATCCGAAAGATGCGCAACGTTGGATCATTTCCGTCGTGACCGCCGGCAATTCCGAGCGGCTGGCGGAACTAGCCCGTCGCAACGACCAATTCCTGTTCGTCTGGACGAACAGTGCCCATGCCGCATCACGGCAGCTCAAGAATTGCGTTTTGCAGCTGAGAGCAGGACCGTTGCAGCGCTTTGTGCCGCTGCGTACGCCAGGTCGACTCAAGGCGTTTTCGTTTGTTGTTGATAAGAGCAATCAGGACTTGAATATTTCGGATCTGCCACGCGCCTCGGCAATTCACTTTGAAGTGGGGCTGTTGCCCAGCACGATGCATGTGGGCAATCGGCACCATGTCGAGCTCAAACAGGCAGTGACGTTGCAGCACGAGGACCTGACGGGGGTGACCATTGACTTTAAGGTTCGTGTCGCGGGCGACCGCGCCGTGCTGATGGTGGAGCCAACGTTTTCGCTCGGCACGACGACTGCCGTTCTTTCGGCCGAGCGGCTGGTCACGATGAAGTCGACCGCGGAGCGGGACCTCGCGAGGAGCCAGGAGGAGTTCGTTGTCATCTCGCAACAACTACCGAATTTGATGTCCGAGCATCGCTCCGTGTCGGCTAGCTCGGCCCCCAACCCCATCGCGCAGCTTTCCAAGAACGCCGCATTGGACCAGTTGGGAGCTCAGATCAAGTCGCTTACCAACAAGCGGCAAAAGCTGACGGAACGAATTCCCGCGTTACAGCAGCGGCTGGAGTTGATTCCCCAATTGCAGGTCGTGGTGGATCAACTAAAAGGGCCGCTTCATTTGCAACTGCTTGCCCAAAACGATCAGGGAATGCGGTTGCCGCTGCTGATCTTCGCCGATTAGGACGATGAGGAGCCTGAAAGGCGCCGGGGTCGGCGATTGATTGCTCACGCCTTCTTGGCGTCGTCCAACTCCTGAATGCAGTAGAACACGGGCACAGCGAGCATGGCGCCGAGCGTAGGGGCAGCGAGGTAGATCCAGAGATCGGCAAGGTGGTTGCTGAAGACGGCGGGGCCCAGCGAGCGCGCAGGGTTCATCGACGCTCCGCAGATCGGCCCCGCAAACAACGCCTCGAGCGTGACAACGCCGCCGATGGCGGCGCCGGCCATGATCCCCTTCACCTTGGCTCCGGTGGACACGTTGAGCACCACGAACATCAGGATGAAGGTCAACACGACCTCAAATACGAAGGCGTGCCACCATTCTCTAGCGGGCAAGGTCATGCCCAGGTCGGGCGCCTCTAGAAACAACAGCCGCAGCAACCCGCTGGCGGCGAGGGCCCCCAAGAATTGGCTCATGACGTAGGGGGCAACTTGATTGCCGCGAAATCGGCCGTCCACCCAGAAGGCGATCGTCACTGCGGGATTGATATGGGCGCCCGAGACATCGCCGAGCGAGTAGACCATCGCCATGACGATCAGGCCGAATGTCAACGCGATGCCGACATGGGTCACGGCGCCGCCTTGCGCTTCGTTGATGACCACGGCGCCAGTGCCAACAAAGACCAGACAGAACGTGCCGATGACTTCGGCCAAGTACTTTTTCATAAATCGCGCGGGCGTGAAGGGAAAGTGGAGGTCGAAACTCACGAAGAAGCCGCTCAAAAACACCTAACAGAGCCGGGAAGGAAAATCCCTCGCTCCGGACATGACACTGCAGAACCGCCTTGATGTGGCGAGATTACTCGGCCAACGCGCTGCCCCACCAATTGTCGTTGGGGCTGAAATCTTCTTGGAGAAAACGCGCGTGCTGCGCCTCGAGCTTGGCTTGGCCGGAAGTCTTCAACATGTCCCAGCGGCTTTGGCGCTTCTTTGCATCGAACTGGGGGTCGGCCGCAGGCAACTTGGCGTTGGTCTCCCGCAGCCAGGCTTGCAATTGCGATTGCATCGCCCGGGCGCGATCGGGCTGGTCAGCAAGTACGTCGTGTCGCTCACCGACGTCATTGGCCACGTTATACAGCTCATATCGCTCGTCTTCGTGGTAGTAGATCAGCTTCCAATCGCCGTCCATAAGGATGGACGATGGCTCGCCGCCTTGGTTGCCGTAGTGAGGATAATGCCAATAGAGCGGACGTGCGGGAAGCGACGCGCCTTGGAGCAGCGGTACCAGGCTGACTCCGTCCGCCCGTTGTTCGGCGGGCACGGGCACGCCGGCAAGCGTCAGCAATGTGGGGTACCAATCGATGCCGCTGACGGGAACGTCACAAGTGGCGCCGGGCTGCGTGACGCCCGGAGCGTATAAATAGAAGGGCTCGCGAATGCCGCCTTCCCATTGTCGGCCCTTGCCCCCGCGGTACGGCAGGTTGCTGGTCGAAAACGCGTCACCCGACGAGACGCCGCCGTTGTCGGAGGTGAAGCAGATGATGGTGTTTTCCAGCAGTCCGTGCTGCTCGAGCTTGGCCAACACGATTCCCACCGCGTTATCCATTGATTCGATCATGCCTGCGTAGATCGGGCAGTCCTGGACCTGTCTCACCGCGAGGCGGCGATCGAACACGAACCGTTCGCCGGCCTTTCGCGGCGGCAGCCCGTTGGCGGCAAGCGACTCCCGCTGCGCCTCGCCGGCTGACACGGCTTTGTCACGGTACTTGCGCCACAACTTGGAGCTGGTCTGAATCGGCCCGTGCACCGAATAGAACGAGAGATAGGCGAGAAACGGCCGATCGTGGTTCGCCTCGATGAACGCCGCTGTCTCTTGGCCCAACCGAATCGGCAAGGACTCCCCGGGCGGGCCATCTGGCAAATTCGGGTTTTGGTAGGGAGAGAAGTAGCCGCCCGTGGGGCCTCCCACTCGCCAGCCACCACGGTTGATGTCAAAACCGTGGTCCTCGGGCCACGATCCCTTGTCCCCCAGATGCCACTTGCCGGCGAAAAATGTGCGGTAGCCCGCGCTTCTCAACACTTCAGCCAACGTCAGCTCGGAGGCCCGCAGCTGGTGCTCATATTCGGCGGGGAGATGGCTGTCGAATCGCTTGGCTCCTCGCCAAGCGGGGCCTGACCCGTCGCCAATCCAGGTGGTGATGCCGACGTTCACCGGATACTTGCCGGTCAAGATCGATGCTCGCGAGGGGCTGCACACTTGGCACGTGGCATAGCCGCGCGTGAACTTCATGCCCAGTTCGGAGATGCGGTCGATATGCGGGCTCTCGTAGAACACGGAGCCTTCATTGCCGAGGTCTTTCACGCCCAGGTCATCGGCGAGGATGAAGACGATGTTGGGCCGTGGTTTGGCGCCTGCTGCGTGAGCTGGAGATACACTGCCAGCGAACAGGGAGACCACGCCGGCCAGGGCAACGAAAAGCGGCGAGATGTGAGTCGAGCGAGTCGAGCGAGTCGAGCGAGTTGGTCGAGTTGGTCGAGTTGGTCGAGTTGGTCGATGCACGGCAGCCCTCAAATAGATAGTGACAGAGGACCGGCATTTTACTCTGCCAGCCGATCATTGGCTCACGGAAAGCGTAATTTCCCGTAGCGTCAGGCGGCAGGGGGACGCTGCCTGTGTGCGTTGAATGCGTCGGACTCGGTTCGGCCAACTTCGCCCGACTCGGTATCCAGGGCGGGCGTGCCGCTTTAACGGGTGGTAACATTGAAGGCGTCGTTCCGCTTGAAAATACGGAGGATTCGCGGTTTTTCGCGAAATATGAGGTCTGAGAGCGGGAAGGCGCCCGCGTGCCGCTGCTAGAGGCTGCCTTGCCGGCCGCCGGCATCGGAGAAGAATTCCATTGTTGGCGGAACACTGCAGCTCGATTGCTCAACTTTGGCGTGAACCGTTATGTCCGATTTTCCCAGCACAACCGAATTGGCGGCCCGCGTCAGCCAGGGCGAGATTTCCGCTCGAGATGTGACGGAGCGGGCGCTGAGCGCCATCGATGCCAGGGACGGCCAGCTGAATGCCGTCGCCATTCGGCTCGACAAGCTGGCTCGACAATGTGCCGACCGAGTCGATCGAGCCGTTGCCCGAGGCGAAGATCCCGGCCCGCTGGCGGGCGTGCCGTTTACGATCAAGGAGTGCTATCACCTGAGCGGCACGCGCCATACTCTCGGACGGGAGCAACTGGCGACGAGGGGCAACCCGGAGTCGGCTCGCACCAGTCCGATCATTGAGCGACTGATTTCGGCCGGCGCGGTTCCGGTGGCCAAGACGAATCTCTCGCAGCTCATGCTGCTCTATGAGACCGAGAACCCGCTCTATGGCCGGACCAATCATCCGCTGCGGTCCGATCGATCTCCCGGAGGCAGCGGGGGCGGCGACGCGGCGGCGCTCGTGGCGGGCTACGGTTGTTTTGCCATCGGCACGGACATGGGTGGGAGCATCCGTCAGCCAGCCCATAGTGTCGGAGTAACGGGGTTTCTGCCCACGAGCGGTCGATTGGAGACTCGCGGAATTGAGCGAATCATGCCGGGCATGACGCCCGTCGCATTGCAGCCCGGAGTCATGGGCCGATGCACGGACGACATCGAAGCGGTGATGCAGGTGCTCAGCGAGGACAAAAAGGACGGCTGCTTCTCGCCCGCTTGGTGCCCCTCGACTCGATCGCTGGGCGAGCTGAAGGTGGGCTATTGGGAAAGCGATGATTACTTTCCCGTCTGCCCGACTGTCCGCCGCGCCGTCCGCGAGTCGGTTTCCCGGCTGCGAGATCTGGGCGTTGATGTCGTGGAGATGTCACCTCCCGACCACCGCGAAGTGTTGCATCTGTACTGTGCCATTTTCGGATCGGATGGCGGGCAGCGAATCGGCGAGCAGCTGCGCGGCGAGCAGGTGGACTGGCGAGTCAAGCCGCTGCTGCGGCTGAGCAAGCTGCCACGCAGTGTCCGCAATCTGATCGCTCGCGTGTACGAGTGGTTCGGCGACCAGCGTCTGGCCGGCATTCTCAAGCATTCGTATCGCTGCTCCGCTTCGACGCTCTGGCAGCTCACTGAGGCGATCGCGGACTTTCGCCAGGAGTTCTTCGCGCGAATGCAGTCGCTCGGGTTGGATGCGGTTGTGACTCCCCCGCACGCGACGGTTGCTTTTCGCCACGGTGGCTCGAACCACATGCTGCCCGCCGCGGCATATTCGATGCTGGCCAACGTGCTGGGTGCGCCGGCGGGTGTCGTTCCGGTGACGGAAGTGCGCGAGGACGAAGAGTCGATGACGATGGGTGGAAGTTCACAGGACGGACCGAAGCGACCTGTCGCAAGGGAGTCCGTCCGGTCACGCACTGATCGAGCCGCCTTGGACAACCTGCGAGGCGCCGCGGGGTTGCCTTGCGGGGTGCAAGTCATGGCGACGCCATGGCGCGACGCCGTCGCCCTGCAATTGATGGACGTGTTGCAAAGCTCGCGGTGCGAGTGCCGGGCCGCCGCGGAACTGGCCAACGCGCCATTGTGAGTTTCCGGACCGACGAACCTGTCGTTTTCAGGGCCGCTAGGCGCCGAGCATCCAGTGCGGCGATTCCAGCAGTTCGGCAACGCCATGAAGAAACTTCAATGCTGCGGCAGGTGAGAGCCGCGTCACGTCGAACCGCAGTCGCAAGCGGCCCGACGCAGTCGCATTTGCCCCATCGCCTTCGTCCAGCGGGGAGGCGGATGCAACCGCTGCGCCAATGAAGGTAAGCAGGGCCACGCTGCCTGGAGGCAAGGGAAAGTCCGCATGCGTCATGCCCCACCGCAGGCAATCCAACACCAACAAAGATGGCGCCAAGGACATGTTCGAAGATTCCATCGGCAGCAGCTTTGCCGTCCGCTGAGTCTTGCTCCAATGGGCGATATCACGCACCGAATGCCAGGGCTCATTTGGCACTTCGATCCAGCTCAGAGGTTCTGTCAGCAAGCCGTATCCCAAGGAGATGCCCGCTTGCCTGCCTGCATCGCTTGACCTGCTTGTCGCCGCTCGGCAGGCATTCCAGAGAGGAGGGCACAGTTCCGCTGCCGCGGCCACGGCCTTGATGAGCAGGTCGCCCGGCAGCGGCTCTGGCTCGTCATACGCTGACAGTTGACCGAGCTGGCCACACAGGTTCCACGGCGACTCCAAGCCCACCTTCAACTCCACCACTCCCGTTGCCGCTTGCGTCGATGGGAGGGCAGGGGATTGGCGAGCGATGTCTCGAGCGCAGATTCTCCCGTTGGCTCCCGTGCCGGAAACCTCGGTCAGGTTCAATTTCAACTGTCGTGCGAGTCGTCTCGCTCGCGGCGTGCTCGATGCCATGTCGCCGATGGTTGGTGCGGAGAAGTTGACTGGTCTTACTGGTCGAGGACGATTTCTCGTAGCGCCTCGGCGAGTCGTTGAGGATCAATTCCCGGATGCTCGAGGGAGACGCTGCCGCTGCGGCGAAGAATGGGAGCATCCAGGCAGTCAAATGCCACGTCCGCCAAACGCGCCGCCAGCTCGGCGCCCCAGCCGCCCACGCTTCCGGACATGTCGGCGATGAACACTCGGCCCGTCTTGCGAACCGATTGCATCACGGTCGCCATATCCAACGGCGCGAGTGTGCGAATATCGATGAGGTCGACGCCGATGCCTTCTGCTTGCACCAACGTTGCGGCCGCCAACGCGGCATCGACGTTGGCGCCCAATGCCACCAGCGTCACATCGCCACCTTCCAACAGCAAGGCGGCTTTGCCCAGCGGGCACAGCTCTTCGTCATGGGGCGTTGGATCGGACTGGGAGGACAGCAATTGACTCGGCTCGAGCAACAAGACCGGTCCCGACGCCTGCAATGCTGTGCGAGCCAAGCCGGCGGCCACTCGCGGCGACGAAGGGATCACCACCGTGAGACCCGGCAAGCTCGCCAGCGAGAGCTCGTCGGCAGCCGCGCCCTCATGCCCGACAACGCCGCGAATCAACAGCGGCATCGTCACGCGTCCTGCTGAATAGTACTGAGCTGTCGTCACGTGATCGGAAAGGTGCCCCACGGTTTGTGCGATGGAGCTGTCCGTAGGCATCTCCACCACGACGCGCGTCCCCGCGCGGGCGGCGCCGGCGCCAATCCCAACGAGACTGCCGGCCGTGACATTGGCGCGTCGCACCGCCGCGTCGCCGTGGGACGCTTCGAGCGCGTCCGCGGGAGACCGATGCTCCACGCCGGCGGTGACGAGCAGGCACATCTCTTCCTGCTCGGCAAATGCCGCGGTGATCGCGTCGGCTATCGCGTCATTCCAGGAGGGCATGAGTATCTCGGGATCAGTTACTTGGATCGTTTGCGAGAGGGAATGCTGCGTGATGATTCAGGCGGCGCCGAGGCCGGCATCAGTGCACCCGCTACCTTCCAGTCCACGGGCGGAGCGAGCTCGGCGTATGCCATGGCCTGCTCTACCTCCTGTTCGCACCGCTGGTCGATCTCCTCCAACTCCTCCCGAGTTGCTCCTTTGTCACTTAACAACTGACTGCGCATGACCTGCAACGGGTCGTCCTCGGCGGGCAGTTGATTGTTGGCGGAAGTGGTGCCGACTTCCAGCAACAACAATGAGGGGCCTTCGCCTTCGCGCGCACGACGGACGGCTTCGTTGGCAGCGGCGTAGACTTCGGAGACAGAACGGCCGTCGGCGTCGACGGCGGCGATCCCGTAGGTCTTGGCCACGGTGCCCCAGCGTTTGGGGGAAAGGTCGCGTGAGCGATCGATATGTGCCACGAACATGACAGGCAACATCCACTCGCCGGCACAGCGCAGTGCTTCGTGATACGCGCCATCAATCAGGCCATCGGCGCCGAACACCCCCACGGCCAAGGGTGGTGGCTTTCGCCGTCGGCAGGCCATGGCAGCGCCGAGTGCGTTCAACATCGGAGCGGCGTTGTCCTCGGTCACACCGAGAAACCCGTATTGCGGCGCAGCGAACGTGCGTCCGCCTCCCATGCCGCCGCCACAGCCGGTGGATCGTCGCAGGCACTGGGCTGCCAGCTCTCGCATCTCGACGCCCTTGCCCAAGGCAATGCTCAGTGCGGGGCGGGCCGAGAACAGCAGATCATCGTGCGTGAGATGCCAGCTGACGCCGGCAGCCATCGCCTCCAGGCCGATGACAGGTCGTGTGCCCGAATCGGCCTGCCCCTCGTCGATCGCTCGCTGCATGGCGACCGAAAACTGGCGAATTCTCGCCATGTTTTCGTAAAGCGTGACGAGGGTGTCGCCAATCAACACCAGTTTGGGAACGCTGGACATGGTATAAAAACAAACGCTTCGATTGGCGAAAAACGTTGGCTGCTTGGCCAAACGTTGGCTGCTTGGCCAATCCGACTATCGTAGTTGTCCCTATCCAAAACCGCAACGCTCCAGCTGGGAGTTCAACGTGCGCATGGTTGCTTTGATGTTTTTCGTTGTGGCTATAACAAGTGTCTCGTTCGTTGAAGCGCAGGCGCCGGCCGACTCCCCAGCCAAGGACCGACCGGTTGTCAAGATTTGGCCTGCCGGACCTCCGGGCGGCCTGGGCGCCGTCAGCGAAGCTCAAGCAGCCGAGCTGCGCAAACAGAACGTGCCCGACCGAGTCTTCCACGTCGACGATCCGACGCTGACGCTGTATCTGGTCGATGGTGGCGATCCGCGGCCGGCCGTCGTTATTTGCCCCGGTGGCGGGTACAACGTGCTGGCCTGGGCGAAGGAGGGCGGCGAGGTCGCCGAGTGGCTGAACAGTTTGGGCGTCTCCGGGGCAGTGCTGACTTATCGCGTTCCTCGTCGCGATCCGGACAATCCACACGCTGCGCCACTGCAGGACGCGCAGCGGGCCATGCGAGTGATGCGTGGCAACGCGGAAAAGTGGAATCTCGACACCAACCGCATCGGCATGCTTGGCTTCTCGGCCGGCGGCAACTTGACGGTGATGGCAGGCTTGCACCCTAACGAGCGCACGTACGAGCCGATGGATGACCTCGATCGCCTCAACTGCAGGCCGAATTTTCTGATCCCGATTTACCCGGCCTACCTCGGGTCGGCGGACGACCCGCATCGACTTAATGAGCTCGTCAAAGTGGACAAGCAGTCGCCGCCGATGTTCCTCGCCGTAACGCAAGACGACAAGGATCGTGGCATTCACTGTGCGTTGCTGTTTGCCGAACTGACGAAAGTCGGCGTCAAGGCGGAGTTGCACGTGTATTCCAAAGGCGGGCATGGATACGGTCTGCGGCCGTCGGATAACCCCGTGTCGACTTGGCCTGCTCGCTGCGGAGATTGGCTGCGAGTTAGCGGATTGCTGCCGAAGGAATGACCCACGCATTGCTCAAACGCACGCAGCTACGCGGCTGTCCAGGCCGCTTCGAGCCTCCGTCGCGGCCTGACAATCCCTAGGACCTGCGCCATTGGCGCACAATCGGCGCGGAAGGGGCTCGATGTGCACCCCCCGGCGCTCCAGTCGCCCGCCATGCGTTATCCGCGCCCTACGGTTGTTTGGCTCACATCTTGTGGTGAGCTTGGGCAGGACATGGTTTGTTGAACCACGTCGATTTCGGCAGCGGACGCCGTGACTTGCGCAGGGATTGCGCAGGATTGCGTGAATTCAACTCGCCGTTAGGGGGCGGACGAATGACGAACGCGCAGGCGGATGTGGCCACTTCGGCCGAGGTGGCCTTGATGAGTGAGAATGAGGAATTGGCGACGCAGCTCGCGAAGTCCTTTGAAGAGCTGTCGTTTCTGCGGCGGTTGGCATCGACGCTGGTGATCGACCGCGTTGCCGTGGAGAACGAGCCGTTCGCCGAGCTGCTCAATGAGCTCTGCGAGGTGGTCTGCGCCTCGTCACTCTACTTGTTCCACGGCGCGATCGACGACGATCGCTGTGGATTTGTCTCGGCGGGCGACCACTCGATGCCGTTTGCGTTGGCGAGGGCGTTGGTGCTCGCTTATCGCAGCGATGCGGCGCAACGGCCGTTTGTTCTCAACAAGCCGGTCGAAGGATTTCCGGTCGAGTCGCTGATCCTGATCAAGATCAACAGCGGACGGGACCATGGGTGGCTGCTGGCTTGCAACCACGCCGACCAGCACGCGGCGGCAGAGCTGGGCTTTTCCAGTGTTGAGGCCAATCTGCTGCTCAGCGCCGCGTCCATGATGGCGTCACACTACCGCAACCTGGAATTGCTGCGTCAGAAAGAGCATCTGTTCACCGACATGGTCCGCGCCTTGGTCAACGCCGTGGACGCTCGTGATCCCTATACTTGCGGTCATAGTGAGCGGGTGGCGATGTACGCTCGCAGGCTCGCCGAGCACATCGGACTTAGCCAAGCGGATTGTGAGCGGCTATACCTAACGGGGCTGTTGCACGACGTGGGCAAGATCGCCGTTCCCGACGCGGTGTTGCGAAAGTGCGGCAAGCTCTCGGAAGTCGAGTTCAACGCAATCGCGCAACATCCTCGGATCGGGTATCGGATGCTGTTGCCGGTCAACGCCTTGAGGCCGGTGCTTCCGGGAGTGCTGCACCACCACGAAAGCGTCGACGGCACGGGGTACCCCGACTGCTTGGCCGGCGAGGAGATTCCGTTTGACGCTCGCATCCTGGCAATCTGCGATGCTTACGATGCGATGACCAGCGATCGTCCCTACCGCCAGGGCATGCCTCACGACAGGGCGATTCAGATTCTGGCCAACGGCGCGGGGACGCAGTGGGATCGCGAATTGACGGAGCGGTTTCTGGAGTGCGCCGACCACATCCGCCGGATCGGCGAGCAATACGTCGACCAGTTGGCGTTGTCGCGTGAAATTGTGGTGGAGCAGCCGTGTGACGACTACGCGCCGATGCGTCAGTTTTCGTGAGCAGGCTGGATGAGCAGGCAATCGGCGCTGGTCAACTGCGGTCGCCCGATAGCCGCTTCTGTTGCCAATCGCGGGGCATCACGGTGACGTCCGTGTCGTCGCGATAGTGTTCGCGGAGCCGAGTTAGCTCCCGCTTCAGCTCGGCAATCTCGGCGGCGTATTCGGGATTGTCGTACTGGTTCTTGAGCTCGTCGGGATCGGACTGCAGGTCGTAGAACTCCCATTCGTCAAACTGATAGAAGCGAATCAGCTTGTAGCGTTGAGTCCGCACTCCGTAGTGCTTGGCGACCATGTGGACGCTCGGATACTCGTGGTAGTGGTAGTAGATGGACTTGCGCCAATCCGCGGGCGTGTTGCCCGCCAAAATCGGCTTCAGAGAGCGTCCCTGCATGTCTTGAGGAATCTCGGCGCCGGCGGCGTCGAGGAAGGTCTCAGCGTAGTCCAAGTTCTGAACGAGGTCCTCATTGACGGCGCCGGGACGAGTGACGCCAGGCCACTTCACGATCAACGGCATCTTCAGCGACTCTTCGTACATCCAACGCTTGTCGTACCAGCCGTGGTCTCCTAGGTAGAACCCTTGGTCCGAGGAGTAGATCACGATCGTGTTCTTATCGAGCCCGGACTCCTTGAGGTAGTCCATCAGCCGGCCGACGCTCTCGTCGACACCCTTGACGCAGCGAAGATAGTTTTTGATGTAGCGTTGGTATTTCCAGTGGACGAGCTCCTTGCCGGTGAGCTTCTGCGCGAGCATCTTTTGATTCTTGGGCTCGTACGCGGCGTCCCATGCTTTGCGCTGCTCGGGCGTCATCTTTTCCAGATTCTTGAATCCCGAGCGGTCAAGCGATTTGCCCTCGTCCGGATTCCAGCCGGGGAAGGGTGACACGAACAGGTCATAGACCAGGTTCATGTGCCGGTCGATCTCCATCTCCTGGTGCCGGGCCGGACGGGCGTTGTCGATCGCGTCGTCAAACAACGTCTCGGGATAAGGGATCTCGATATCATCGTAGAGGTGCAAATGCCGCAAGGCAGGCATCCAAGTGCGATGAGGCGCCTTGTGCTGGCACATCAGCATGAAGGGCTGGCCACTGTCGCTCTGGGCCTTCAACCAGTCGATGGCGAAGTCGGTGACGAGGTCGGTGCAATACCCTTCCGTCTTCTGGCGGCCCTCGGGGGTCAGGAAGTCGGGGTTGTAATACTCCCCTTGGCCCGGCAACACTTGCCAGTGGTCAAAGCCCTGCGGATCGGACTTCAAATGCCACTTGCCGATCATCGCGGTGCGGTAGCCGGCCTTTTGAAGCAACTTGGGAAACGTCTGCTGATTGCCGTCGAAACGATTGGCATTGTGCATGAACCCGTTCAGATGGCTGTGCTTGCCCGTCTGAATGACCGCTCGGCTCGGTCCGCAGATTGAATTCGTGCAAAAACTGTTGCGAAACAACATCCCCTGGCGAGCCAACACGTCGATGTTGGGCGTCGGATTGACCGCCTTCAACGTCCCGTCATAGGCCCCGATCGCGTGCGGGGCATGGTCGTCGGTGAAGATGAACAGAATATTCGGGCGGTCCGCGGCGACGGCCGCCTGCGCCAACATGCCGCTCTGCAACGCAGCCAGCCCGATCAGCAGCCACGCCGCTTTGCCCGCAAGCTGGCTTGGACGAGGCGAGGTCGGGTTGCGTAACGGGCCGGTGGCAGAGGAGGGGAACATGGCAGCTCTCAGACTGTGTTGCGCAGAATCGAATAACGAACCCACCAGTGTAAATGTGAGCTCGGCCTGCGGCAACTTTCTCCGCGTCGGCCTGCGACGGCGTGTCCCGAGAGTTGCGGAATTTGTCACCAAGCCGTCGGTGAAAGACAACCATGGCAGCGTTTGGTCCGGCACTTTGCTGCACCATGACGTCACGGCAACAGCACGCGGCCTCCGCTCACCGTGTAGGTCTGCCCGGTCGTGAAGCTCGACAGATCCGACAGCAGAAACATCACGGTCGCGGCGATTTCCTCGGGCGTCCCGAGACGCTGAATGGGAGTGGCGTCTACCAACGCTTGACGCCCTTCCTCGGCGAAGCCGGAGATCATTTCCGTGTCAATGAGCCCCGGCGCCACGGCGTTGACGCGAACGCCGGCTTTGGCGACTGCCTCCGAGAGACTTTTGGTCAGGGCAATCACCCCAGCCTTGCTGACCGCGTAGGCGATGCAAGTGGGCCTTGCGCGGAGCCCGGCAATGGAGGCCACGTTCACGATGCGGCCGTAGTTGCTCGCAATCATGGCGGGCTTCACGGCCCAAGTTGTTAGGTAGACACCCGTCAGATTGACGTCGAGCATCCGACGCCATTGCTCGAGCGTCGTCTCCTCATGCGAGACAACTTCGAAAATGCCGGCGTTATTGACCAGCAGCTCGATGTCGCCCCAGTGGGAACGGACCTTAGCCACCGCATGCCCGACCGCTTCCGCGTCGGATACGTCCGCCGCGATGGCGATGGCGTTGCCACCTGACTGTTCGATCGCGTCGACAACCGACTCGGCGCCGGCGCGGTCCTGGCGATAAGTGAGCGCCACGCGAGCTCCCGATTGAGCGAGTTCGCGACAACAGGCGGCTCCGATTCCACGCGAGCCGCCCGTGACCAGCGCAATTCGTCCCGCCAACCCCGGATAGATCATCGATGTTCCCCATGTCGTGGCATTTCGGATTTGCGCCGGACATGCCCAGCGTGGAATCTCGAAACGATCACCCGTCATTCCTAACAGGCGGCCATTGTAGCCGACACCGGCTCGACCTGGAGCCGAGGTCCGGAAGGGGCTGGGGGCTTCGAAGCTCTCTACTTCAGCACCCGGTCAATTGTCGCGGTCGGCGATCCATTGGCTCGCTGTCGAACTCGACCAGTTCGCCACGCAGAATGCGAACGTCGTCGGGGGCTACGATGCCAAGTTTGACTCGACCTTTCGCGGTCGATTGGACGATGATCGTGATGTCGTCGACGCGAATCTCTTCTCCCGGTTTGCGACTGAGCACCAACATGACTTCCTCCTTGAATGTGATGGATGGAACCGGCAAGCGTTGCCTGTCTCCGTGACTCACGCTAAACCGCAATTTGCGTGCCAGACGTAACGACGTTCGCGTTGTCATCCTTTGCCGCCGGCAAACGCCTCATTTGCCGAGTCCACAACGCCATGTTGTGGGCTCCGATGTTGCTCAGCCGTGCACGTGGGTGCAGAGTTTTGCACGGCACTCCATAGACGCCGTTGGTCGTTGGACGACCAGTCTGGCCGCTCAGCCACCATCAAAACGGCTGACGGGCTACGCCAAGACACGACGCAGTTAGCCTATGCTTCGCATTCGCCCATTCCGTTAGGGTGTGTGGGCCTGGCTGTTCGTCGCGCCGCAGTCGCTGTCACAAGGATGTCAGTCCAGCGCGGGATGGTAGCCCTTGGTTTGGGTCTGCAGTCGGTAGAGGCCGCCGCCGGCGGTGATATAGAGCCGGCTTGACTCGGCGCCTCGGCCGAAGCAGCAGTTGGTCGGCAGGCTGGGTGTTTGCGCGTAGCCCAACTCCTTGCCGTTGGGAGTGAAAACGTAGATGCCGTGGCGATCGGCCGAGCGGACGGCCGCGAAGATGCGGCCCTGCCGATCCACGGTCATTCCGTCGACGCCGAGCTGGTTACCGAAGTTGACAATGACTTGCGGTGCGCCCAACGTGCCGTCGGCGGCGACCGGCAGCGCGTTCAACGTCATGCGGCCAGGCTTGCCGGGCTGGCGATCGGCCTCTGCGCTGCCGTTGTCGGTCTCGGCGACGTAGAGCGTCTTTTGATCGGGCGACAGCGCAACCCCATTGGGCTTGGTGATCGCCTTGGTGGCAATGTGGAGGCTGCCGTCCGGGTCGCGACGATAAACGTAGAATCCGTCCAGCTCCATCTTCTCGGGTCCAACGTACTTCGGATCACTGAAATACACTCGACCTTTGCGGTCGATGACAATGTCGTTGGGGGAGTTGAATCGTTTGCCCTCGAATTTACCGGCGACCAACTTGACCTTGCCGTCATTCAAAAACTCCACCAGTGCGCGGTGACCTCCCATTGGCGAGGCGCAGCAGCCCAGCAAGCGGCCGTCGCGAGTGAACATCAGTCCGTTGCCCATGCCGCTGTCGGGACAATGCACGCTTACCTCGCCGGACTCGGGCGAGAACTTCATCACACGTGCTGGTCCCGATTCGAACGGCTGAGCGAAATCGGAAAAGTACATTCCGCCGTCCGGTCCTGCCGCGACGCCTTCGGTGAAGCCTCCTTTTTCCCAAAGCGACTCCAGTTTGTCGCCGGCTGCAAAGATGCCTTCGCCGCCGGTGATGCGGAGCGGGGTCTCCTGTGACATGGCGGTGGCCGAGATCGACAACAGCGTCGCGACGATCGCTCCACGGAGGGGATGGAATTGCATGGGTGTCTCGCGTCGGTCAGGCAGGTAGGTCGGGATGTGCTTGGACCATCGCATTGTAATGCGATCGTGATTGGTAATCTCCGTGTGACTCTCTAAAATCAAACCTCGCCCCAGCGACGCCCGGTCACGCCGATTCCCTCGCCGCATCGACTGCTTGCTTCCCCATCGGATTCAGGAGCCCGCATGAATTGCTCCACTTCTACTTCGGCTGTGCCGCGCAACGCGCGGTTTCAAGGCCGACTGGCGTGGCAGCTGCTGTTGCTGCTGTTTATCGGGGCAATGGCCTGCGAGCTCATTGCCGACGACAGCCCCGGCGTGCAGCTCGAAGAGGTGGTGCTGAAGGCACTCCGTCCCATCGCGTCCAATGTGCAAACGGACCGCGAGACGGGGCTCGTTCGGTTCGTGCGGCTCAGCAAGCCCGTCGTGGAGAATGCGCATCTCGAGTTGGTGGGGCAATTCTCCGCCATTCGCTATCTCGCCGTGGTCACGCCGCACGTCACGGACGAGGGATTCCAACACCTCGCCGGACTAAGTTCGCTCGAGGTGTTGTTCCTCTCCGGTTCGGGTCTCACGGACGAGACACTTGCCGTGATCGGGAAGCTGCCCAAACTGCGCCGGCTCTATCTCGATCGCACGACGGTGACCGATGCGGGATTGAAGCACCTGAGCGAACTGCCACTGAAAACGCTGTCGCTGAATGAGACGAAGGTCACGTCAGCGGCGGCCAGTTCCATCGGCGCTCTGGCGTCACTGGAGGAGCTGTCGCTGCAGGGAACGCGATTGGATGACAAGGCACTGTCATCACTGGCGTCCCTTGAGCAGCTGCAACTGCTCGAGCTGGACCGCACAGCGGTCACGGGCTCAACGCTGCGGCAACTCAAGTCGCTCAAGCAGCTCAGGCAGTTGTCGTTGCGAGAATGCAAGCTGAGCGCTGACGGCGTGGCGGCCCTCGCCGAGTTGTCACCCGCCAGCGTCGTGCTGTGGAACACACAAATGCCCGTCGACGCGCTGGCCACGCTCCGCGCAGCTCAACCCAACGTTCACTACGCGGTCAGCGACAAGCCGAACGCGTGGCGCCGCTTTTTGGCCGGTGAGCCCCTTGCGAGTCCGCTGGCCCCAACCGCGGAGGCGGAGGCGGGGGCGTCGAGAGCACCGGCTGGCATCGCGTCAACGATCGAGCTGTCGATCGCCCGCCGCTTGGAAGATTCGGCGGCGGCCGTTTCCCCCGATTTCCAGCGACATGTGCTGCCAATGCTGGGGCGGCTCGGGTGCAATGGCCGAAGCTGTCACGGCTCTTTTCAAGGGCGCGGCGGGTTTCGACTTTCGATGTTCGGTTACGACTT
>JAGQPF010000338.1 GCA_020426845.1 Planctomycetales bacterium | reverse complement strand
GTGAACTGCATCCGAGCCCGCGCCCGCTTGGCTGGATGTCACCGTCTGCTCCGCCACGGCGACAATCGGGAACGACACGTCCGTGTCACCATGCGGCGTCGCCAGCCGGTAGATCCAAGTGTCCTGCGCATTAGCCGGCGCCTCGACGCGGCGCTGCACTTGCTGCAACGGCGCCGGCGCCGCGACCTCCGTTTCGCGTTCCTTACCGCTCTTTGCCGCAGCGGACAGTCCGTAGCCAATCAGCTGCACCTCGCGCGTCTCGCCGGGCGAGAGCGTTGCTGGAAGGGTCGCCACGACGCGAGGACCTGCTGAGAGCTTGAGATGGTAAACGTAGGCGCGGTTTCCTCGGTAGTCGATATCGTGCAGCCGAACCTCGTACGCGCGCCCGCCCCGAGCCGTCCAGGTCAGCTGCAGATCGCTTCCCAACGTGTCAGCGCGGTCCATCACCAGCGTCGAACCATCACTCGCCAGCTCGTGAACTTCTAGCAGACCGTTGAATTCTGCGCCGAGTCGCCGCGCGAACAGTTCGGCGGTCACTGGGCCGTCCTGCTCGACGGTGCACCGATAGCGGTCCACCTCGGCAATTTTGCCGATCCGCCCGGACACTCCAAACGACTTTTTCACTGACAACGTCGGCAGCGTTTGCGGATCGTCTCGCCAGCGTCGTTCCACGAACACGGGCTCGGCAGTGGCCAGCAGCACCGCGGCGGCGGAGACGCCGTTGGCGTTCGCCACCTGCCACCTCGCCAGCCCCGGCGTCACGTCGGTGGCCAATGTCACTTGCGCCTCGACCTCACGCGGGATGGGAAAGGCGGCGTCGCGGCTCTTCTCACCAAACCAGTAGGGCGGCGGCGGGACAAAAAACTCGCCGGGCCGCCCTTCGGTCTCGAGCTTCACGCCGGGGTGATGCGAGAAGAATTGCATGTCGGAGGTGAAATCGTAGCCGCCCAATTGCACCACGGCGGTCTCGCCAATCTGCACGGCGGGAGGGAAGGCATATCCGAGCGCAGGCGCCTGGGCCGATAGCGGGCGGCAATAGGTCCAGCACGCCAGCGTGACGGCGACAACCAACATCGGCATGCGGGCGGACGATCGCCGGCCGGATCTTACGAACGCCGACGGTGCGGGTTGCAACCGACCGCCAAAATCAGCTGAGCAACTCATGAATCACCTTGCCACCGCTGACGATCGGCACGGGGCGCCCCAGCGGCGTGTAATAGGTCTTGTTGGCGTCGACTCCCATGAGCTGGAAGACGGTCCGCAGCAGGTCCTGAATGCCGTATGGCTCCGTGGTGGGATAGCTCGCCGTCTTGTCGCTGGCGCCGATCACGGCGCCGCGGCGAATGCCGCCGCCCGCCAGGATCACGGTTTGGCATTGAGACCAATGGTCGCGGCCGGCGTCCTTGTTGATCCGCGGCGTGCGGCCCATCTCTCCCATCATCACGACCAGCGTTTCGTCGAGCATCCCGCGCTCGTCCAGGTCGTTCAGCAGCGCGGAGAGCGCCTGATCCGTGGGCGGGCACAGCGCCTTTTCGTGGCTCGTGAAGTTGTCGACGTGCGTGTCCCAGCTGCCGTGGTCGATGCCGACAAACCGGCAGCCCGCCTCGACCAGCCGGCGGGCCAACAATGCGCACTGACCGATAGATGTCAGTCCATACCGCTCTCGCACCTGATCCGGCTCGGCCTGAATCCGAAAAGCCCGTTGAGCCTCGGGGGAGGTCGCCAGCTCCAGGGCGCGCTGGTAGTAGGAGGACATGGTGCGCGCCCGCCCCGTGGTGGCCTCGCCCAAACGCTCGGCGCCTTCCAGCAGGCGTCGGCGGAGCTGAAATCGCTGGTCGTCGATCCCTTCGGCAATGCTCAGGTCGCGGACCTCGAAGTCCGGCTGCACCGGATCGGTTTCAATCGTGAACGGGGCGTATCCCGTGCCGTAGAACCCGGGGCCGCCGGGTCCGAGCGGATTGGGCATCTCCACATAGGGCGGCACTGAGCCGCGCTCGCCAAGCTCGCGGGACACGATCGAGCCGATGGAAGGGTAGAGCTCATTGAACGGCACGCCTTTCGCCTGGCCGTCGCGAAAACTTGGCGGATAGCCCGTCAGCACCCAATGCCGGCCGGTCTGGTGCGCGTTGTCCTTGTGGCTGTGCGAACGCAAGATCGTGTACTTGTCGGCAATTTGAGCGCACTTCGGCATGATCTCGCCAATTTGCGTGCCGGGCACGTTGGTCGAAATCGGCTGGAACGGCCCGCGAATCTCGCTCGGCGCCTCCGGCTTCAGGTCCCACATGTCGATGTGGCTCGGACCGCCCTCGAGCATCAGGAAGATGCAGGACTTCGCCTTCGCGGGTCGGCCGGCCGCCTTCGCCTCCAACTCGAGCAACATCGGCAAACTCAGGCCGCCCAGCAGACCGGCGCCGCCCAACCGCAGCGCGTTGCGGCGGCTCACTCCGTCACAGCCCCGGCGCGTTTGGCCGTCAATGTGCAGTCGCAGCATGTCTCTACCATCCGTCTTAGGTAATGTCGATTTTGGCAGGCGAGCGGGCTCGCCTCGGCGGCCGCCATCAATGATTGAACACGAACTCGCGCGAATTCAGCAATGCCCACAGAATGTCTTCGACCGCTTCGCGCCGCAGGCTTGCCGTTTTCGTAGTATTCGTGGAAAACGCCTGCAGCATCCACTTCGACTCCTCGTCTCGCGGCCGGCGGGACAACGTCGCCAAGTAGACCTCCTCGATGATCTGCTCGTTGCTCAACGGCGAGGCTGCCAACCGCGCCGCGCGGCCTTCCCGATCGCGCAGTTTGCGCACGGTCTCGGGCGAGTTCATCAAGTGCAGCGCCTGCGCGATGCTCGGCGCATCGCCGCGTTCGCACTCGCACACCGTGACTCGCTGCGGCCGGCCGAACACCTGAAAGAAGTACGAAGGCATGCGGTTGTCCCAAACCTCAATCGCCCGTACGCCCTTCGGCCAGCCATTGAACTCATTGGGTGACTCCGTTGCGTCAGCGATGGAGTCCAGCAGGACTTCGGCGGGAATCGACTTCCACGCGGCATGCGAGTAGTTCTGGCGGTCCGCCTCATTCTCCGGGCTGGGGGCCGATGAAAGCTGATACAGCCGCGAGCGGAGCAGGGTCCGGGTGAACGCCTTCAAGTCGAAGCCGCCATCTTGCATGTGCTTGGCCAAGGCGGCCAGCAGTGGCTCGTTGGTCGCCGGGTTGGTGGCTCGCAGATCGTCGATCGGCTCAACCAGCCCGCGATCAAAGTAGTGCGCCCAGATGCGATTGGCGATCATTCGCGCGAAGTATGGGTTGTCGGGCGACGTCATCCAAGCCGCCACCGCGGCGCGTCGATCCGGCAACTCGGTGAGGTCCTCCGCCGGGGCCCCCAACCCCGCGGGCGGCACCGGCTCGCCCGTCCGCGGATGCTGCAAATCCTTGCCAGGCTGCAACACCAGCTTCTGAGCCGTCCCGCTTTTCTGCAGCTTGACGCTGGTGAAGAAGCCCGAGAAGGCGAAGTAGTCCTCCTGGCCCCAGCGTTCGAACGGGTGGTGATGACATTGGGCACATTCGATGCGGACGCCGAGAAACACCTGGCTAATCGCCCGCCCCGCGACCTCCGGCTCGCCGTGGACTTGATAGAACGCGGCCGGGCTTTCGGCCGTGGTCGCCCCGCGAGCGGTGACGATCTCCGCCGCCCATTCGTGGTAAGGACGGTTCCCGGCGAATTGGCGGCGCAACCAGCGCGTCATGCCAACCGCGCCCTGCGGAGAGACGATTGCCTTGTCGACGCGAAGTATGTCGGCCCACTTCATCGCCCAGAAGGTGGCGTACTCGGGTCGCTCCAACAGCGCATCGATCAGTCGGTCTCGTTTGTCCGTGGCGTCGTCATCCAGAAAGGCGCGCGCCTCGGCGACGGTCGGCAGCCGGCCGATCGTGTCCAGATAGACGCGTCGCAGGAACATGCCGTCGTCGGCGCGCTCGCTCGGCGCGATCCCCAGTTGCTCGAACTTGCTCCACGCCAGCTCATCGACAAAGTTGTCCGTCGGAGGCTGCTCCAATGACTTCCCTCGCTCGCGGGGCAACTGCACTCGAGTGACAGCAACTTGTCCCATATAGCGGACAAGCACGGCTGCCTCGCCTGGCACGTCCGTGGTGGTGACCAGACCCTCGTGGTCGACCTGAGCGACCTCGGCATCGTTGGATTGAAACTCGGCCTCGCCCGTCACGCAGCGCCGACTGCCGTCGCTATAGATGGCAGTGACACGGAGCTGCCGGTGTTGGCGCGAGCCGAGCGATAGAAACTCGGGCAGCACCTCAATGGAGCGGACTTGAGGTGACGACTCATCGTCCAGCCGTCCGCCCTCGGCAATCCAGCGCCGCACGAGCCGGTGCCAGGCACTGCCGGGCTCCAACTTTTGCCCGCCGCCGTGCGGCAAGCTGGCGTCTCCTTTTCGCAACAGCAAGCTGCGATCGGGCGCCACCAGACTGACACGCCGGCCGCGCGCCTCTTTGATCAGCGCATTGTGGTCCGCCACATGGTCAAAACCGAAAATACTCAGCCGGAAGCCGTTCTGCCCTTCGGCCTTGCCATGGCAGCCGCCCGCATTGCAGCCCGCCTTCGTCAGCACGGGCAGCACTTCGTAGCGGAACGAGACCGGAGGCGGGTCGTGGATATGCCGCACCTCGACGGGCACTTCAGCCACCTGCTCGCCATAACGAATCAAAACCTTGGTCGCGCCGTCGCCCTGCGGCTTCACCCGGCCTCGCGCGTCAACCGTCGCGACGGCGGGGTTGCCGCTTTCATAGGTGGCTTCGCGGGTGACGCCCGCTCCGTCGGCAGTCAGCACCAACAATTGTTGCGACGCCTCGGGACGCTCCAGTGCCACGCGAGCGGGGGAGACCGCCAGTCCTCCCGTTGTAACTGCATCGGCCGCCCCAACCGCCTCGGCCAAGTTCACCGTCCCGCCGGTCAGCCCCAGCCAGGCCAACACCGTAACGCAGCGGGCAACAATCCGAACCTGGGTGTGCATGCGTAGCTTCTCGGGAGGGCGGGTAGGCGAGCAGCGGGGAGGCGAGCAGCGGGGAGCTGCGCGATCGGCTGGGAGGATGCGGTTACCCTACTCGGAAATCGCGTGGAAAACAACGGTTTTCACGCCACCGACCGGCGCAAGGGGGTTGCGCAGTGCTGCACGGGCGAGGGCGCCCATGCTACGCGCGAAGCGGGCCTCGGCCTGCGCAAGGGGGTTGCGCAGTGCTGCACGGGCGAGGGTACCCATGGTACGCGCGAAGCGGGCCACCGACCGGCGCAAGGGGGTTGGGCAGTGCCGCACGGGCGAGGGGCTACGCGCGAAGCGGGCCATCGGCCGGCGCAAGGGGTTTACCGTTGGCTCACGCTCCAGCAGTGCACTCCAGTTGGCGTGGCGACGATCAATTGTCCGTCCGGTGTCAGGCCGATTCCCTGCACCAGCTCGCCGCACTGAAAGCGATCCCGGATGGCGCCGTCAGCGGAGATGAGTTGGATGGCGCCGTCCGGCTCGACAGCCACCCAAAAACCACGCCCCAACAACGCGCCGGAAACCAGAAAGTCGACCGGTTGGGCAAAGGCGCCACCCGAAAGTGACAGATCCCAGAGCGGTCGTAGCCGTTCGTCGAGCCCAACCGCCACTCGCCGCCCCAGCGCGTCGTAGGTTAGGCCGCACCAGATGGCGCCGTCTTGTTGAGGGTAGCGAGCGGCGGCGATGGAGTGAATCGCCATGCCGCCAACGCGTTGTGGCGGCCCAACGGGCTGGCCGCCGAGCGTCAACAAATGGCAGACACCCGAGAGGTCAACCGCAATCACGCGGTGGCCGCCAGCGGTCTTCAACGAGTCCACGGAAAGGGCCGAGTCGATCGCGCGACTCACCCAGACGCGCTGCCCCTGTTCATCGACCGCGTGGAGCCCAGCCTCGCGGTAACCCGTAAGCACCATGGCGCCATCACCGGCAACGTGGGGAGCTAGCTGCAGAGAGAGGATGCCGCGATGCAGGGGCTCTTCGGGGTGAAGTGTCAGGCGACGCCAGCCCGCGTCGAACAGAGCCCACTGCTGGCCACCGGCGGCGCCGACCAAAAATCGCCTCGCCGTGTCTTCCGGCGGCGCGTCGTTGGACCGAATCAGACTGACTCCCATCCCCTCGGGCAGATTCAGTTCTTGAGACGACACAACTTCGCCTCGATCATCAAGCGTCGTGACGGTGCGCATGCCATCCAGGATGGCGATCCGAGTGCCACCGGACTGCCGATAAGCCACCAAGTTGCCGGGATGCTTCAGCGTCCGCGCCGACCAACGCGGCTCCAGTCTCAACACTCGCGGCTCCAACCGGGGCGCTACCGGAAACTCCGCTTCCAGTCCTCGCGCGCCGGCCGCGATCATGTCCTGCCGGTACGCCGCCTGCTCGTTCCTCGCGCGGGCTCGGACTTGCGCAGCGACATCCTCGCCCCGCCGCAGCATCTCCAGCACCAGCTGCAGCTCGGCAACCAGGTTCTCGTTGTAGCCGACATCAAACACTTGCAACTCACCTGCCGCATTGAGCACAACCAGCGTCGGCACATTCGGCACGCCGAACGCGTCGCGCCCGAACGCTTCGAGGTCGCGCACGAACGGCAGCTCCACGCCCCAATCACGAAACTGCTCGTCCAACTGGGCGTCGGTGATCTCGGCAGGGTCCGTGCAGACCGCGTACATCGGAATCTCGCCCCATTTTTGGCGGACCTGGTCGACCTGCATCAACGTCGGACGGCAAACCGGATGCTCCGAGCACCAGACCAGCACGACGGGTTTGCCGAGCAGTTGCTCGGAGGTCAGTTCGGCGGTTGCGGGGTTGGTCGCGGTCGGCGGGTGGCGAAACCGGAATGGCTCGGGAGTGGCGCCGTACAGACGTGTCGGAAGCGGCAAGGGCGGAGGCACGAAGTAGCGCAGCGCCGTCGCCTCGGGCGGAGCGGACCATTCAAACGTGGCATCGGCGGGCGCGACGAGCGCTGCTCCGTAATACAAGACCGACAGTTGCACGTTGTCCGCCGTGGTCGCTTGCTGCAGCCCAGCGGATGGATAGTCGAGTCGCCGCAACAGGTAGTCCGTCGAGTCAATCCAGAAAACGAACTGCTCTTCGTCCTCTCCCACGGCCACACGCAGACAGTTGCGGCCCTGCAGCGACTTGGGCTCGAGCCACCGCCGCGCCACCTGCGGACTGCGAAAGTAACTCAACGCATCGTTGGCATACAGCAGTTCGAGCTGGATCGGGATTCGCGCCAACCCACGATCGAGAATGTCGACCAAGACTGGGTCGACCAACAGGGCATCCAGCGTTGCGGGCGCCGGACACTCGGCCTCGACAAACTGATTCCGCAAGATGCCGCCCAACGGGTCCTCGATCCGCGCGAAGCGACGGCGCCCCAAACACCCGAATTCCAGATCGTAGGCCTGCACGCGCAGCGCATTGAGGGACCGCTTGAACGCAACCCCAACAGGAGCGTTTTCCTGTTGTTGCTCGCCGCCCACGGTGTAACTTAACCGCACCAACGCTTGGTCACCGTACTCGTTCGCCGACGCATAAACGCGAACCATACGCTCCAACGCCTCCTCCGGACTGGCTGGCGGCGTGGTCCACTGCGGGCCCGAGGGGCCGGTCCGAGGCGATGGTTCGGCGCCCGGCTGACTTCCCGTCGCCATTTCGTCCGGCGACTCGGTCGCAGGCGTGGTTTTGCCGGCGCCGACTCGCGACCCGGGTTTGCCGCAGCCCGCGACAACCACCAACACGGCTAAGCACACTGCCGCTCGGCCTCGCCATCGGCGGCACACCGCAAGACTCGGTGTGCTTGGGTCCACCGGCGCGCGAGAATTCGTCGTTTTCATCTACCCATCCATGCAGCACGAGGGCGAAGCACCCACAGCCTGTTGAAGGAGGCAGGCCTCCTAGTGACCGTCGAGTTTGTTCATTAAACCGAAACGCAGATCCCGCCGACAAGCCGAATGGACGAGTGGGGGCGATGTCGGCAAGCGCCGAGCGCCACATGTTAAAACGGAGTTTCGGGCGCAAGATCAACAACGAGAATCCGTGGAACCACCCGTTAAATTCGCTTTTGACGCTCTACGGGTCTGTTAAAATCGACGTCGGCAGCCCGCTTCCGCAAGGGATTATCACGTGAACACTCTGCACACCGTTCGCTATGGCCAGGACCGCGAGATCCAATTCTCGCTGAACGACGATTGCGACTTGACCCAATGTCGCGCGTCCGGCAACGCTTTGGCCGATCCCTCGGCGGCGGTCACTGCGGCGCTGGAGTCGCCCGAGGGATTTCCACCGTTCTCATCGGCCTGCGTTCCGGGCGACCAAGTCGTGATCGCGGTCGACGATCACGTGCCTTGCGCTGTGGATGTGGTCAACGGCGCCGTGCGGGCATTGAAGTCGGGCCCGGCCGGCGGGGAGATTCAAATTCGCGTGTTGTGCGCAAGCCAGGACACGGCGACACGGATCGCTGAGCGGCTGCAGCTCGACACCATCGCCCATGATCCCGACAACCGGAAAGAGCTCACATATCTGGCCGCCTCCAAAGAGGGGCTGCCCATCTACTTCAATCGGCTCTTACACGAGGCCGATGTGGTGGTGCCGATCGGCGCCGCACAGCCGCTTGCCTCGCTTGGCCACCATTCGGCCAGCGGTGGGCTATATCCCGCCTTCGCCGACAGTGCCGCTCGCGGACGATTTCAGGCGGCTCGAGATGCGGACGGCGAAGCCGGCTGGAAGCAGCGACACGACGAGGCTTCCGAGGCGGCATGGCTGTTGGGGGTCCAATTTGCCGTGCAGGTGGTCGCCGGTCCCGACGACACGGCCATGCACGTGGTCGCCGGCGACACCGAGTCCGTGGCGAGAAAGAGCCAACCGCTGTGCGAGCAAGCCTGGTGCTTTGAGCCCGCAACCAGCGCGCCGCTGGTGATCGCCGCCATCGACGGAGAGGCAGTCCAGACCTGGGACCATTTTGCCCGAGCGCTCCACACCGCCCGACGAATCGCCGACGAGGACGCCGACATCGTGCTCTGCACGACCCTCGCGGTCCCGCCTGGCCCCGCCTTGCGTCAACTGGCGAGCGACCTGGTGGACGACGAACTCGAGCGCGAGCTCCGGCGCCGACATACGCCCGATGTGCTCGCCGCGCAACTGTTGTTTGAAACACTGCCAACGGCGCATGTGCATTTGATCAGCGATCTCGATCCGAACGTGGTCGAGGAGTTGGGGATGACACCGCTGGAGCCTGGCGATTTGGAGCGAATCGCGAGCCGCCATGGCCGTTGCCTGATGCTGCCCAGCGCCCATCGCGCCGCCGTGCGCTGGCTCCAGGCAACGGACGCTCCCAGCGCTTAGCCCTTTGCGACGTCTTTGCGACTTTGCGACTTTGCGTGAGAAGGTTGCCTAGCCAAGGCCAGCGGGTGTGATGCTGCTCAAGGGGTCACGCAAAGACGCGAAGACGCAAAGAATCAGAGTTTCTCTTGCCGTTCGACCGGTCGGGCCTCCATCCCTGGCGACCCTTGTGAGGCCCGGTGGACCGGCTGCGCGCTTCGTTTGTCTCTCACGGAGGCACAAAGACACGGAGCTAGAATCAATAAAATGCTTGCTGTGAACCTCCGAGGCTGGGAACTTTGGAAATCGGCAGTTCCGCCTTATTCATCCCCTTAGGCCACTGGATCTTCTATGCCTCGTCGCCGCCGTTTGCTCATTGGGCGAGTCCACTCGGGAATCTCGATCTTCGTTTGGCTCGTGGCAACCACGTTCGCTTATGGCGAAGGGACTGGGGAAAGGACTGGCGAACGGCCCGTGGTGCGCGAGCTCGTGGAAGGGGCGCCGGAGGAGGTTGCCATCGACGCCAAGCGGCTTGCGCTGGCGTCGTCCATCATTCGGCACGCAGTGGAGGACAATGAGATCCCCGGCGCGGTTGTGCTGGTGGCGCGGCGCGGCCGCGTTGTCCTGCAAGAAGCGTTCGGGCATCGCGACTTCGACCGGCAACAGCCGCTCCGAGCCGACGCGCTGTTTCGCATGGCCTCCAATAGCAAAGCGGTTACCGCCGCCGGAATCATGCTGTTGGTCGACGACGGCAAGTTGGACCTCGACGCGCCGGTCGGAAAATACCTGCCGGCCTTTGACATCCAACCCTGGAATCAACCGCCCGTGACGCTGCGCCATTTGCTGACGCACACCAGCGGGCTGCGAATCCCGTCGCTATTTCTCACTCCGTTGCTGCCGAAGTCGGACGAGCACCCGGAGGCGCCCGACTTGCGACTTGAAGTCGCCCGGTTCGCTGCGATCGGCCCGCAGCATCCCCCGGGGAAGACGTACTCCTATAACAACGCGGGCTACAACATTCTGGCCGCCGTCATCGAGCAAGTCGCCGGTTCCTACCAAGACCATCTGCGGCGCCGGCTCTACGAGCCGCTTGGCATGCGCGACAGCTGCAATCACGAATCGGCAGCCGACCACAGCCGCATGTCCACCGTGATGAAGCGACAAGAAGATGGCAGTTGGAAGGCTGGCTGGACGCCCGGTGACGCGCCCGACTGGCCCTTTCCTCGCGGCTCGGGCGGCATGGTCTCGACCGCCCGGGATTACGCGCTGTTTTGTCAGTTGCTGCTGAACCAAGGCGTTTACGATGGGCGGCAAATCCTGAGCGAGGCGAGTGTGCGGGAGATGACCCGCCCCCAAGCGGACCGCCTCTCCGCGGCAACGGCGTATGGACTTGGCTGGAAGGTCACGGAGCAGGGCGGCGTGTTCTCGCACACCGGCTCGGACGGCACCTATGTCTGGGTGGATCCAGCCACCGAAGTGATCGGGATGGTGCTGACGCAGACCAACGGCGCAACTCGGCCTCGCGAGACGTTTCGCCAACTGGTCCACTGGTCGTGCCTCGACGTGACGGCGGCCAGTCCGTTGGCCGAGGCCAGTCGCCCGGCGGACGGTTTCTACAAGGACCTCTTCATGAGCGGCGGCAAACATCTGACCAGCCGCAAGACGTTGCCGGCCGCCGATGCGTTGGGGCTCGCCTACGAGTACTACGCTGGAGCGGACGCAGCTCGGCAAAACCAACTGATTATCGGCAACCCGGCGGACGAAAACGGTGCGCTGCTTTATCCGGACGGCGAGCCGCGATTTCGTCTCGTGTATGTCAACGGCGGCTCGGCCACCGACCACGGCAAGTCGCTGACCCAAGCCGGCCGGGAGCGATTGCGGCAACACTATCGCGCCGGCGGCAGCTATTGCGGCTCCTGCGCCGGCTCGTTTCTCAGCGGCCGCAATGTCGACGAGGCTAAGGCGCCGCGACTCGGCTACCTGCATCTGTTTCCCTACAACACCCTGAACACGGGGATCCAGAAGACCAAGCTGCGGCACGTCATCCCTCGCGACTCGGCGTTGCTTCGCTATCGCGAATTTGGCGCCGACTTCGCCGTCGACGACGTCTATCACAACAACGGCAACTGGCTGCGGATCGACGACGATCAACCGCTGCCCAACGTCGAGTTGTTGGCCCGATATAGCCACCCCGGGCACAAGATCGACGGCGGAGCGGCCATCTGGTCGTATCAGCGGGACGGCGCAGCCGGGCGCGTCGTGAATATCGGCTGCCACCCCGAGGCCAGCCCGGAGGGCGAACAACTGGCGCTGACCGAAGCATGTCTGTTGCACGCGATGGATGGCGTCGCCGCACCCGAACTGAAGGCCGTCCTGACTCTCGGCGAGCCGCGAGCAATGAATCGCCGCTCGAATGACAACGAGCCCGACTTTGCGCGGATCGGCGACCGGCAATACCACCACTTCGCCTTCGACATTCCCGCCGACGCGCCCCCGTCCCAAGTCACCGTCAGGCTCGACTGCGACATGCCCGTCGACTTGCATCTGTTCCTCGCGCGCGAGTCGCTGGCAATTCGCCGCGAGGCGGATTATTTCGACCTTCGCGACGGCGCCAACAAGACGTTTCACCGCCAGCTCGAACCCGGTCGCTGGCATGTCAGCGTCCACTGCGCCACGACCGTCACGACGATCAACGATCCCGATGCCGGCTTCCACCGCCATGTCGGCGACCGCAGCGTGCTGAACGGCGTGCCTTACACCATCAGCGTGCAATTGGATTGACGACTAGGGCTTCCTTCGCAGCTTTGTCATGTTGTTTCTTCCGCTAAGAAATTATCTCACGGAGACACGGAGACACGGAGGATTTCGGAGCAAGACTTCCTTCGCGAATCTTTTGGAAGGAGCTCAAGGATTGGCATCCGGCGAGAGAGACTCTTTCCCAATGTTCATTCTTTGCGTCTTCGCGCCTTTGCGTGACCCTTGGGAAGCATCACACACGCTGGCCTTGCCGAGACAACTTTCTCACGCAAAGTCGCAAAGACGCAAAGAGATTCACGGCAACCACTTTTTTAATTCTCCGTGTCTTTGTGTCTCCGTGAGAGATTAACGAAGCGCGCAGCTGGTCGAACCATTCACGGCGACGCAACGCAACTCGGCCCCTACTGTGCGTTAGGGCGAGCGGCGATTCGCAAGGGATTGGCGAGAATGGCGGCGGACCAGGCGCGGAGCTCGTCGAGAAACTGTCGCGGCTCGGGAGCAATGAGCGTGGCAGGCGGCGTGTCGGCGTCTGCAAGCAATGACAGCTCGGCAGTGAGCGCGCAGAGTGCGGCTCGGGCATCCGCGAAGAAAGCCTCGAGTTCGGCGAGGCTCAGCGGCGCGACGATGAATCGCAGCGGCCCACGCGGTTGCTCCCGGCGCATCCAATGCAGCTCGGCGCCTTCCGCCTTCATGCGGGCGCCGCGCCAAAACGCCCGCCGCACTTCGAGCTGAGCGTTGAATTGCAGCACCATCGGCTCGCCGAACAGGCTCACGCCGCCGCCGCGACGGCGGCCGACAATCCAGACTCCGTCGGAGATCCGCAGCTCGAGCCGCTCGGGCATCGCCGTCGCCTCGCGAAGCAGATCCTCGCCGTCGGGCTCAGGTGCGCCGCTCATCAGCGACCTGCCGGCAATGCCACGACCGTCGCCAAGCGGCCGTCGCACTCGAGCTGGCTGCCGGGCGCCGCATGTTCGCGCCGCACTACGGCCAGCGCCAGCGGCGCGGCCTGCAACATGGACT
>JAGQPF010000337.1 GCA_020426845.1 Planctomycetales bacterium | reverse complement strand
CCGTTTGATCCGGCCGGCCGCGCTCGCAAAAACATGACCGCCTCGGTGGCCAGCGATCGACTGGAAGATCGACGCGAGTTGCTTAACCAACTGGACTCGATCCGCCGCGACATCGATCGTTCGGGCAAAATGGAGGGCATCGACGGCTTCGAGCAACAAGCGTTCGAGCTTATTTTGGGCAGCGCCCAGGACGCGTTTGATGTCGGCAAGGAGTCGGCGGCGGTGCGACAGCGATACGGCAAGGGACTCGGCGAGAGCCTGTTGAAGGCGCGCCGCATGACCGAGGCGGGTTGCGCGTTTGTAACCGTCAGCTATGGCGGCTGGGACATGCACAGCAACATCGACAAGAGTCTCAAGTCTCGCGGAGGTCAGGTGGACCAGGGCGTGTCGGCGCTGATCGAGGACCTCGACCAACGCGGGCAGCTCGAGGACACGCTGGTCGTGGTGACGGGCGAGTTCGGCCGTACCCCGCGCATCAACAAACGAGCGGGTCGCGACCACTGGGGCCGGCTCTGCACGCTGGCCCTGGCCGGCGGCGGACTGAACATGGGACAGGTGATCGGCGAATCCTCGCGAAAAGCCGAGGTGCCCGGCACCGCGCCCGTTCAGCCCCAAGACCTGATGGCGACGATCCTCAAGATGTTCGGCATCGATCATCGGCTCCAATTCCTCGATCGACAAGGTCGCCCGACCTACCTGCTCGACGAAGGCCAGCCCATCGCCGAGCTGATCTAAGGCGCCCCCGAAGCGTTAGAGCGTTAGCGAGGGAGGCGGTGCGCATGGACATCTTTTGCGAGCGAATCGTGCCGATCGCGTTGGTCGCGATTCTAGCGTGGATCTTGTTTTACATCCTCCGGAAGACGTCCTTGCGCCGCAAGCGGTCGTTCGATCAGCAGTGGCCGCCGATTAGCGACGAGGAGTTTCTGCGTCGCTGTTCCGTCGGCACAAATCCGCGTGTGGCCCTAGGTGTGCGTCGGATTATCGCCGAGCAGTTGTGCGTTCCCTACTCGCAGGTCTATCCCGAGCAATCCTTCGTTAACGACCTGGGGGCGGACTAAGGAAACCCGAAGCGTTAGCGAGGGATCGATCCGCCGAACCCCATCCGACGAATCCGATCAGCTATCCGACGGGAACCCGCGAGCGTCAGGTCGTTAGCACCGCGATCCCTCGCTGACGCTTCGGGTTTCCTTATCCCTCGCTGACGCTTCGGGTTGCCTTCAGCGCACGAGCTTCATCCAGCGTTGGAAGTTGGGCCAGAAGGGCCGCCAAGCGTGCGGCCAGTAGATGAGCAGCGCCTTGCCGATAAGCAGTTCACTGCGCACGTAGTGTGGGCAGTCGGGGCGATCGGTGGGGCGGCCGCCCCAGCGCCTCGCATCGGAGCTGAAGGGGCTGTTATCGCCGAGCGCAAAAAATTGGTCGGGCCCGAGCACATAGTAGATGGCGCGGCGCTGAGCGAACATGCCCGGGTTGAGCCAGTAGCTGGGTGGATCGCCGGGCGCCAGGTCGCCGCGCTCGAAGTCGGTGTCCCGGCCGCGGCCATCGGCGGCGACATAGTAGATGTCGCGCAGCACCCGCAGTTGGCTGACTCGCAATGAGACCTGCTCCGCGCCAATGGCGACGGGAGCTGTGTCTCCCGGATCCTCCGGACGTTTGGAAGTCGCGCGACGATAGGTCGGGGCGTCCGAGGTGCCGGGCTGGTAGGTGGTCGGTCGATCGAATGCCAGCTCGCGTTGATTCAGCCAGACGCGCAGCTCGTCGTCGACGTTGGACATTCGCAGCGTGAACTCGGGGCCGACCGTCACCTGCGCGGTGGGAGCTCGCACACCGGCGCCTGCCGCGCCTGCCGTTGGCGCGTCGAAGCCGTTCGGATTCGTGGTCGATAAGGTCACCGCGCCTGTTTGCAGGTCCACTCGACAGCGATAGCGATCTCCGGCGCGAACCAGCTCGAGCCACACGGCCCCCTGCGTTGAGGGCGCCGCCACGCGACACTCGACAACCAAGTCGCTGACCCAGTGGTGAGGCCCTCCCTGCGGCTCCCCTTGGTTGTAGGCATAGCTGTCCATGATCAGGTCGCCGACCTGTGGCAAATCGGTCGCCGGGATTGCCTGACCTTGCTCCGCTAACTCCCAGTGAAACGGCTGCGCCTCAAAGTGCCGGTAACGCAGCCAGCGCGCCTGAGCGGACCGATTGTCGTCGCTCGGCTCCGACTCGGGATGCTGCGCCCGATCGCTCCGGTTGGCTCCGTCGTCCTCGAAGGCGTACGTGGCGCCGTTATCGCTCGTGAGCCACCCCGAGCCTTGCCACCGCAGCGGCCAACCCGAAGTTTGCAACGCCGGCGCAGTGTGCGCGGCATCGTGCACGACCTGGAGCATGGCCAGCAACTTGCGCGAGGGCTTGCGAAGGATGCGAAAGTCGTCGGCGAACACGTGCAGCCGGCCCTCGTGCTCGGCGAGGATATAGCTGCGGGGGCCGTCGTTGATCCTGCGCACCCAGCCCGCAAACGCTTCGTAGGTGGTGGTGGAAAATTCCGCGAAGCCCACGGCTGCGTCGGCTCCCAGTTCTCGCTGATGGTCGGCAAAGGCGCGGCGCACATCCTCCGGCAGCTTGCCCTGTTCCAATGGTGCCTGCGTAGACAACGGCAGCTCGAACAGCAGCGGCGTGGTGTAGACATTTCCGTGCCAGATCTTCACCAACTCCCGGGGCATGCCGACGAGTCGTTTGATGAAATTCACCTTGGCATTGCCGGGATACTTAAAGACGGTCACGTCCCAGCGGCGAGGCATCTGCAGCGCAGCGACAAACTTGCCGACGACAATGCGGTCACCTTTGAACGAACGCTCGTTCGCATTCGTTTCGGGCTGCAGCTGATGGGGTCGGCCGCAATT
>JAGQPF010000336.1 GCA_020426845.1 Planctomycetales bacterium | reverse complement strand
GAGTACATCGTGAACTCGTCGACGAACAGCGAAACCACGCCATGCTTGCCGGCGCTTTCGGGCACACGTCGCCGCCGTAGCCAGCGGGCAAAACTCTCCTTCGCGATAGGAGGGATCGTGCGCGATGGGTGGAAGCCGACCATCCGATTGAGCAGGCGGCGACTGACCGGCCAGCCAAACAATGCGTTCCAAAGCCATGGGACGCGGGCAGCCCAGCGTTGGGTCGCGGCGTAGTTGGCAATTCGCTTCGCGCGTCGCGGGGCGCCATGAGCGTCGTAGTAGTGTTGAAGGAATTCTGCCTTCAGCTGTGCCATGTCGACCGACGACGGACACTCCCGTTTGCAGCCTTTGCATGACAGGCAGAGGTCCAGCACCTGCTTGAGGTCCTGGCTGTCGAGCGGATCAAAGCCGCCGGCGGCATCGCCGCTGCGGTCGGTGAGCACATGCCGCAACATGTTGGCTCGGGCGCGAGTGGTGTCTTGCTCGTCATGGGTTGCCATGTAGCTGGGGCACATCACGCCGCCCGTAAGATGGGTCTTGCGACAATCTCCCGAGCCCGTGCACATTTCGGCGGCGCCGAGCATTCCGCGCGTGGCCGTCCAATCGAAGACGGTGTCGATGCGGCGAGCCGTCTGCCGGGGAGCATAACGCAATTGTCGATTCATCGGCGGTGTGTCGACGATCTTGTGCGGGTTGAAGACGCCTTGCGGGTCCCAGCTTTGCTTGACCCGGCGCACCATTTCGTAATTCTGCTCGCCGATCATCTGGGCGATAAACTCGCCTCGCAGTCTGCCGTCACCGTGTTCACCCGACAGCGAGCCGCGATACTTTTTCACGAGATCGGCGACGAACTGCGCGACCTCGCGGAACAACTCCACGCCCTCGGCGGTCTTCAGATTGAGCACGGGGCGCAAATGGATCTCGCCGGACCCCGCGTGCGCGTACTGCACGCACTCGAGGCCGAAGCGCTCTTTCAGCTGTTCGTTAAATTCGGCGATGTAAGCCGGCAGGTCCTCGACGGCGACCGCGGTGTCCTCGATCACCGACGCGGGCTTGGAGTCGCCAGGCATATTGTTCACCAATCCCAAGCCCGCCTTGCGTAGGTCCCAGATTTTTGCGGTTTCCGGACCGAACAGCACCGGGTAAGCGTGGCCCAGCCCTTGCTCCCGCATCTGCGCCTCGATGCGGTCGGTGACGGCCAGCACCGCCTCTTCGGAGTCGCCGCGTATTTCGGTCACCAGCACGGCGCCGGGCTCGCCCACGAGAAAATAGCGATTGTCGCGATGAGCGGGACTGCGCTTGGTGCAGTCAAGCAGGAAGCGATCAATCAGCTCGCAAGCGTAGCAGTCGTACTGCACGGCGACCAACGTGGCCCGCAGCGCCTCGTCCACTGTGTCGAAGTGGGCGCACTGCAGACCGCTCACTGGCGGCGGCAAGGGCTCGCAATGCAGCTTGATCTCGGTGACCAAGCACAGTGTGCCCTCGCTGCCCGCGATCAGTTTGCCGAAGTGGAACGGACGGTCAACTTGCTCGTCAAAACAGCTGGCATCCATCAACAGGTCAAGGGCATATCCCGTGTTGCGACGTGGGATCGACGGCTTGGGGAATTCCCGTCGAATCTCCTCCCGGACGGCCGCGGGCCCTAACATGGCGCGAATGTCGCGGTAGAGCTTGCCCTCCAAGCTCTTGAGCAGACACTTCTCGTCAAACTCTTCGCGGCTTAACGACGTGAACACCGCCTTGCTGCCATCGGAGAGCAACGCGGTCACTTCGAGCACGTGGTCGCGAGTGGAGCCGTAGCGAACGGAGTTGGAGCCACACGAGTTGTTGCCGACCATGCCGCCAATCATCGCTCGGTTCTGCGTCGACGTCTCGGGCCCGAACAACAGGCCATGGCGACGCAACGCCATATTCAACTCGTTGCGAATGACGCCCGGCTGTACCCGCACCCAATGTTCGGCCGGATTGATCTCCAGAATGTCCGTGAAGTGACGGGAGATGTCGACCACGATGCCGGCGCCGACGACTTGGCCTGCGAGTGAAGTTCCGGCGGCGCGTGGGATCAAGCCGACTTGGTGTCGAGCGGCAAAGGCGATCAACTCGCGAAGGTCGTCCTCCGAGCGGGGAATAGCGACGGCCAGCGGCAGCTCCTGATAGGCGGAGGCGTCCGTGGCGTAGATCCGTCGCATCAAGCTGCCCCATTGCAGCTCGCCTTGCAGTCGTCCACGCAGATCGTTTAGCTCCGTTTCCATCAATTAGCTCGCCCTTCAGCACCAACTAACTCAATTCGCCGCCCACGGGAAGTCCAGCTTCCCGTCAGAATTCGTACGCTTAAGTTATTCTATCCCCGGCCGTGCAGGTTGTATGCATCGCCTCCGTCATCCAGACCTCGACCGCCTTCGATTGCCACGGGGTGCGGATTCTCGCAAACTAAGAGACGCGATTCGTCTCAAGCCACGTCAATCCTCCAATGACTGATTGGCCGCCGTTCTCCTTTGATTCGAGAGTGCAATGAACCCCGCTGACTTGTGTTCCTATGCCGACGTGTTCGCCGCCTGCCGGCAACGGATTGCGCCTTACATACATTGCACGCCCGTGATGTGCTCCCGGCAGATCGATGAGCTCGCTGGGGCGATGCTGTCCATGAAGTGCGAGAACTTCCAACGCATGGGGGCGTTCAAGATGCGTGGCGCGGTCAACGCGCTGTTGCAATTGACCCCCGAGCAACAGCAGCGCGGCGTGGTCACGCATTCATCGGGCAATTTCGCCCAAGCCCTGGCGCTGGCCGCCAGCAGCGTGGGCACTCGGGCCACCATCGTGATGCCCCGAGACGCCCCGGAAGTGAAGAAGAACGCGGTCCGCGGCTACGGAGGCACGATCGTCGAGTGCGAGCCGATCGTCGAAGCTCGGCAGGCGGCGACCGACCGCATTGTCGCGGAAACGGGCGCCACCTTTATCCACCCGTCGGACGATCTCCAGGTGATCTTGGGGCAAGGCACCGCGGTGGCAGAGTTGTTGGAGCAGACGCCGGAGCTGGACTGCGTGGTCACCCCCGTGGGCGGCGGAGGTTTGGTGGCCGGAGCCGCGATCGCCGCCGCTCTGCACGCCCGCGCCATGGGGCGACCTTGCCCGGTTTACGGTGGAGAGCCCGCCAACGTCGACGACGCGTTTCGTTCGCTCAAAGAGGGCAGCATCCAGGAGAACCCGCCCGGCGCCAACACCATCGCTGACGGTTTGAAGACCTACCTGGGCGATGTCAACTTTCCCATCATTCAGCAGGGAGTGCGGCGCATCATCACCGTTTCCGAGGACCAGATCGTCAGCGCGATGCGACAGATTTGGCAGTTCATGAAGTTGGTGGTGGAGCCATCTGCCGCAGTTGCCCTCGCCGCGGTATTTGCTGATCCGGAGACCTTTGCCGGCAAGCGAGTGGGGCTGGTGCTTTCCGGGGGCAACGTCGATCTCGACTCGCTGCCGTTTGCCAAGCGATGAGGTTGGTGACCGTCAAGCCTTAGGAAACAAACATCGAGTTAAACACCACCCACCGCATCGTGAGCATCGTGCACAGCAAGCATGCCCACCATGCCACTCGTTGAGCGCGGGCATGTTCGCGAAGCGAAAGCAGGATGCCGCCGGAGATCAGCGTGGCAGTTAGCTTAAAGACCACCAAGGCCGCGGGGCTGTCAATAAACAGGTTCGCAATGGGGTTGAGCTCCTGCATTTGATTCGCTTGCGAGGCCATCAACGTCCACGTCAGGTCGAGAGCGGACATCGTCACGAACAAAACGATGGAGATCGTCGTCACGCGTTTCCACTGGTCGAGGTTGGCGCGCCATTGCTCTTCGGTTTCGATGCGTGGCGCCGCTTGCAGCAGATGGCCGAGCGAAAAGACGGTCAGCACCATGCCGAACACGGTCATCGGGTAGGCCAACTGGCTGATTCGACGCGATGCCTTGGAGCTCTTGTAGTTGGCCGCCTCCACTTCCTCAAGCGCGTCCCAACGCGTTTGCGCTTGGGTGCGCAGCGGATCGATATTCGAGACGGCGGAAATCCATTGTGTCGCCTCGTGTTGGAAGTGCGAAGGAGTGTCATTGACGGGGATCTCGAGGATCGTCGCCAGCAAGTTGCGTTGTAGCGTAGGATGGCAAACAGCCTCGACGCGGTCTCCATCGGCGAGCACAATGCCGTCGCCCTCCAACGTGCCGGCGAGTTCGAACGCTCTGCCGCGCGGCGACATCAGCCCACTGGCGTTGTCGGTCGTCAGGAGCTCCGTTTCGTCCGTGGGGACGCTGGCGGCGGGAGCCGGGGCGGGACGGCGCCCCCAGCCGCGCCACATGCCGGCGGCCCGAAACTGAGGACGGCGGGCCGGCGGGCGCTTGGTGACAACACCGAACCAGGTGGAGGCGTCGACCACGCGGCCGTTGACCGTGACGTGGTTCTTGTCAGCTTCAACCAGATAGGGCGCCTGGAGGTACTCGCGATTGATGACCAGGATGCCCCGGTCGACGGTTTGAGAGAATTCGAGCGGCCGCTCCAATTCGACCTTGGCCGGAGCGGGAGCAGGGACCACTTCGGAAGTTGCGGCGGTTACGGAAGCAGGAGCAGGCGTCGCGAGAGGTGACACCGCGTTCGCCACTCGGGCCACAAAAAATGCATCGCCCAACAGGCAAGGCAACAGCAGGACGGCCATCCGGGGCCAGCCGCAATTCCGTGTTTGCAAAGACATCTCTCTCTCCGATGTTGCTTTCTTAGCCCTAAATACCCCACGTGGTGGCGGGTCGAGCTAATCAATAAACGGAGCCGTTCGAGAAATATCTACAAACAATTTGGAGCCGAATTTTCGGGGCTCGAAGGTTAGCCCGAAAGCGTTCCAGCCGGTGTTTCGGCGAGCAGTTGCAGCTTGGCGTCGCGTGCGGCGGCGGCAACTGCATCTTGCCAGTTCGCCGCTCCCGCATACTCGGGGCGGTCATAGGCGAAAATCACGCCGCGCGAGCTGTTCACGATGGCCCCGAGCCCGTTGGCGTGAAAACCACCGGCGGTGTCCGCGGCGGAGCCGCCTTGGGCGCCGAAGCCTGGAATGAGCAGCCAGGCATGCGGCATCTGGCTCCGCAGTTCCGACAGTTGCTCGGGGTAGGTGGCGCCGACGACGGCCCCCACTGCGCCGTAGCCGCTCGCCCCGGCGGAACGCTCCGCCAGCGATTCCACCAACATGGCAACTCGCTCATATAGCCTCGGCCCATTTTCGTCGCCGGTCGACAAGTCCTGAAACTCGCCGCCGCCGGGGTTGGAGGTTTTGACCAGAACGAACATTCCCGCGCCGCGCTCTTCGCAGACGTCGGCAAACGGGGTCAGGCTATCGGAGCCGAGGTAGGGGCTGACGGTCAGCGCGTCGGCGCCCCAGGCGCTCTGTTGGCCCAGATACGCGTCGGCGTAGCCTGCCGCAGTGGAGCCGATGTCGTTCCGCTTGCCGTCCAGCAGCACCAGTAGCTCGGCCGAGCGGGCATGGGTGATGACTTGCTGCAAGGCGATCATGCCAGGCACGCCGAGTTGTTCAAAGAAGGCGGCCTGAGGCTTGACGACCGCGGTGTGTTCCGCGACGGCGTCGATCACCGCCTTGCCAAAAGTGGCAAACGCCTCCCCGGCCGCCTCGAGTCCTGCCTCGCCCTGCGCGCGCAGTTGCGGTGGGAGCGAGGATAGCCTCGGGTCAATGCCGACGACCAGCGGACTGGCCTTGGCACGGACCTCGGCGGCCAATAGATCTCCCCAGGATGCTCGGTTCGCCTTGTCGGCCATGTTAGCTTTCCGTGTCGGTAGCGTTGTGGAGGCACTTCGCATAGAACGCCTGCGTGTCGTCGCGAAGTGCAACGCGAGATTCGTCCCAGCTGTAGTACATGTGGCCGCCCTGGTAGTTCTTCAGCAGCAGCCGGCCGCGCTGCGCCTCGTTCAGCTTCATCAGTTCCGAAAGTCGCCCGCTGGAATAGTAAGGGGTGATCAGGTCGTAGTAGCCATGAGAGACGAACACCTCCATATGTTCGTTGAGGCTCATGCCATACCGCAGGTCGTCGAGCGACCCGACAGCGCGTCGAAACGCATGCTTGGCAGTCTTGTCTTGCCAATTGGCATGCACCGACATGCTAAGCAAGCGGTACTCGAGCTCGGTGTCGACTTGAAGCGTGTCGCGCAACTGGTGATTGACGGCCGAGGCAAACAGGCGGTCGATCGACAGCAGTGTCGGATCGGGGCCCTCGTAGTTGGGGCGATCGGGATAGGGGTCCGCAGTGGTGACGGACGCGTCATACCGTCCGACGAATCGGCGTTGATCACGCAACAGCTCGCGGCAAAAGGCCGATGGGCCAATCCGGCCGTTCGTCGCTGCGATCAGTTCGGCCGGCAAGCCGAGCAGCTCGGACGCACGCTGAATGATTCTCGTGCGGTCGGCGGCAGGCAGCGAGTCGCCGGCGGCCAGCCAGCGGAGCAGCTCACTCGTGGCAAAGGACTCGGCAGCCGCCAACACGTCACGGAGCGGCTGGCTCTCGGGGAAGCAGGATCGCTGGTGGCGGTGCGCGGCGGCGACCAGCGATGGAAACACTTCAATCCAGTGCGTGAGGTTGTAATCGGAGCCGAAGAGGCCATCGAACTCGATCGCTGGCGAGATCAACATCGCGCCGCAAATCCCCACGCCGTGATGTTGCTGCAGCGCGGCGGCCATTTTGGCGACGCGGAACCCGCCGTAGCTCTCGCCGGCGATGAAGATTGGCGAAAGCCACCGGCCGTGGGCCGAGAGAAACCGGGTGATGAAGTCGCCAAGCGACTCCACGTCGCGATCGACCTCCCAGTAGTCCTGGTTTTCCTTGGGAGACTTGGCTTCGCCCTCCTTGGGGGTTAATGGCTTCAGGGCGCGACTGAAGCCTGTGCCGAGCGGGTCGATGAAGACCAAATCCGTGAAGTCGAGCCAGCTCTCGGCGTTTTCGACAACGCGGGCCGGTGGCGCCGGCAAGGAGCCCTCCGGGCCGAAGGAAACCCGCTGAGGCCCGACGGCCCCCATGTGCAGGAACGCCGAAGCCGCGCCGGGACCGCCATTGAACACAAAGGTCAGCGGCCGGGACTTGGGCTCTGCGCCGACATCCGCGAGGTAGGCGACGTGAAACATCTTCGCCACTGGCTGGTGAATGTTTCGCAACGTCGTCCAGTCGGCGATCGCATGGTAAGGGATCTTCTTTGCTCCGGAGTCCCACACGTGGCTGGTGGTGCTGCCCCGAGTGGGAATCTGGTGTGCGTCGTGGTCGCTCGTGCCCGTCGGGTCGACATCGGCGCCGCATTCGGATGGACTCGGTACGTTGTCGCTCACGGGCAGGATCCAGGCGGGGTAACAAGATGGGAGGAGGCAGAGGCAGCAAATCGTCCGTAGCGCCGGCCGCCAGCCTGTGATTATTGTGGTTTTGGCCGCAAGTTGCGGGCCGGCCGCGGGCGTTACCATTACAGAGCCTATCCCACGAGAGAGATGCTGTCACGTGGGCCTGGCAACGCGTCGCCTGATGTCCGAATTCTGTTTTCGGCGGCGCGAGATGACCTTTATGTGGCGACATGGGCTGTGAGGTATAATTGCCGGTTTGGCGCCGGGGCAACTCTGATCAGCTTGGCGAGGTCCGCACCTGTATGCCCATCCATGACGCGCGCGAGAACCCGCGCTTGATCGCCGCCATGGCGCAGCTGGGTTGGAACACATCGCTCTCGACCTTCTTGGACGAGGTGCCGGCGATGTCGAGCGACGAGAAGCTATGCATTGTGCGGCAGGCCAAGCTGCTGTTGGGCGGAGTCTACGCGCACTTGCCGCTCAAGCGAGCCGGGCACGCGGTCGACCCGGTGTTGCAGCTCGAGCTGCTGCAGCATCGGCTGGAGTCCGCCCCCCGGGAGACGCCATCGCTGCTGGCCGATTGGTCGTTCCACGCGGAGATGTTGCAGATCTTCAAGGGGCTGCGCGACGTTCATACCAAGTATCGGTTGCCGGCGCCGTTTCGCAACTGCGTCGCCATCCTCCCTTTCATGTTGGAGGATTACTTCGAGGGCGATCGACGACGATTTCTGGTGACGCACGTGCAGGAGGGCTTCAAGCACGCGACGTTTAAGCCCGGTGTCACGGTGACGCATTGGAACGGCACACCGATCGAACGCGCCGTGCAGCTGCACGCGGATCGCGAGGACGGCAGCAACCCGGCCGCTCGGTTTGCCGTCGGGCTGGCGACGATGACATCGCGTCCCCTGGCGACGCAAATGCCGCCCGACGAGGAGTGGGTGATCATTCGCTACGACGCGGACGAGAAGTCAGGCTACGATATTCTGCTTCCTTGGCGAGTTTGGGATCGGACGGCGGGTCCGCTGAAGGCTGCTCAGGCGAGTTCGACGGAGCCTGGACTTGACGCTGCCGGCGATGACGACGTCGGCGGGGATCTTGAGTCACTTGCCAGCATGAACGACCGGATCAGCGAGATCCACGAGTCGCGTAAGCACATGTTTGCTCAGCAGGCGATCGCCGCCGAGCAGCGAATCGATCGAGTGTTGCCGTTGTCTGCGGCGAATGACTCGCCGACCACTGCCGCGGAGCTGTTTGCCACGGCGCCGGAACGGCTGCTGAACAATGTGAAGAAGGTGTACCGCGAGTCGAAGAAGTTCGATCGGCAAAGCGAGTCGAAGTTTCCCGGGGCATTGCAGTTCGCTCGCTATGACTATGACGGCCGCGAGTTCGGCTATCTGCGGATTCGCAACTTCCGCGTGCGGCAGGTCTTCGACTTCGTCGTGGAGGTGATGCGAATCGTGCGTCTCTTGCCGGAAAACGGGCTGGTCATTGACGTGCGTGGCAACGGGGGCGGGATCATTCCCAACGGCGAGCTGCTGTTGCAGCTGCTGACGCCGCGCATGATCGAGCCGGCGCAGTTTCAATTCATCAATACGGCGCTGACGGCGAAGCTCTGTTCCGTGCCGAGCGACTCGCCATTGGTGCGCGGAGACAAGGAGTCTGCCGAGCAGTTTGCCGCCAGAAAGCAGCGTGCGGTGCTCGTTCGCAAGGCGAGAAAACAATTGGAAGACGACTGGGGGCACTCGATTCGCCAGTCCAACCTGACGGGCGCGGCCTTCTCGAACGGCAGGCCGCTGACCAGCCCGGCGCAGGCGAATTTTCTCGGCCAACATTACTACGGCCCCGTGGTCTTGGTGACCGATGCTCAGTGTTATAGCACGACGGACATCTTTGCAGCGGGGTTTCAGGACCACGAGATTGGCCCCGTGATGGGCATTGACGACAACACCGGCGCGGGAGGCGCCAACGTGTGGACGCACCATCGCCAGTTGCTGCCCTATTTGGCCGACGATGACGTCGGGCTCGAGCCGCTGCCGCGCGGTGTTTCAATGAGCGTTTCGATTCGGCGCTCGATGCGCGTCGGTCCGCGATTCGGGCAGCCGTTGGAGGATCTGGGAGTCGTTCCCGATGCGCGATACCGGATGACTCGGAATGATCTATTGAATGGCAACATCGACATGATCACCCACGCGATCTCGCTGATTGCAGACAAGGCGGCTTGTCGGCTCTCGGCGACACTGGCGGCGCTCGGGCAGCAAACGGCAGCCCGCGTCATCAGCAGGAACCTGAACCGCGTTGACGTGTTTTTCGACGGCCGGCCGGTGTGCAGTCGGGATGTGAAGGATGGCGTCAATGACTTTGCCATCCCGTTTCCCTACTCCACCGTCAAACGCGTCGAGATTCATGGCTTTGCGGTCAACGCCCGAGCGGGCACGTTCCGGCACGTTGCTCAGCTGGTGCGTCCGGGACCGCTCCACCAGGCCTCACAAGGGTCGCCTGCAATGGAGGCCTGATCGCCACCAGGCCTCACAAGGGTCGCCTGCGATGGAGGCCTGATCGCCACCAGGCCTCACAAGGGTCGCCTGCGATGGAGGCCTGATCGGCACCAGGCCTCACAAGGGTCGCCTGCGATGGAGGCCTGACCAGTTGTCGGTAAAGATGAGCATGACCACAGCATCGCGAGGAAAACCATGGCGGATACACCGGATCAAGTGGAGACGTTGCTGTTGAGCTTTCTGGGTGACAACCCCAAGTCACCCAAGCAGGTTCGCACGGCGATGAACAAGCGACTGGAGAAGTCCCCCGACTCGGCCGCCGCTTGGACGGCGCGTGCTTGGGCTCATTATGAGCTGGAACAGTTTGAAGACGCGATCAGCGACGCGACGCGCGCCATCGAGCTCTGTGGCGAGGCGTACCTGGCGTGGCACGTCCGCGGCGTCGCCCACTTCTGCCTCTGCCACCTCGAGGAGACGGACCGCGACCTATCGGAAGCGATTCGGCTTAGCAGCGGTGTCGAGCTGTTCTTGGAGGAGGCCTATCTGTCGCGAGGAGGCGCCCGCTGCGACACGGGGCGTTTGGAGGACGCGTTGAAGGACCTCCGCCAATGCCTCAAGTTGGCGCCGGATCACGCTTGGGCCTATCTGTATCGAGGCAATGTGCGCTGCCGCCAGCGGCAGTTCAAGAAGGCAATTCAGGACTTCGAGAAGGCGATCGCTTTGGACCGAGACGACGGCCGGCCGCGAGCCCACCTCGCCTGGCTGTTGGCAACCTGTGACGATCCTAAGGTTCGCGACGGCAAGCGAGCCCTCCAACTCGCGAAGCAGGCCAACAAATTGTCGGGCGATGAGTACCCGGGAGAGTTGGCCGCTGCCCATGCGGAGTTGGGCAAATTCAAAGACGCAGTGAAGGTTCTTCAACCCTCCCTACGCAATTGCGACGACGCGACCGAGCTCGCCTTGCGCAAACGCTGCCTCGCGAAATACGAAGCGGGCGAGCCCTATCACGCCCGTTGGGACGAATAGGCGGGTGACGCGAGGGCGTCGCGATGTGGCCGTAGCGCTGGGAGAAAGCCGTGGGGCGACAGGCCGTAGTCGGCGGTAGCCATGGTCGTAAGCTGTGGAACCAGCGCAATCCACGCGGAAAAAGCCCCGCAGGGGCGACAGGCGGCGGCCACGGTCGCAGCCCGTGGAATCGCGCGGTTCCGTTCCGCCAAGGGCGCTTCGTGCTACAATTACTCGGTGTCAAAACCTCACTCGGGCGCGAGATAGGAATCGATAGGGCGGGCAATCGACTGGGCCGACGGCGGCCGAGTTTGCGAAGTGGACTTGTTACGGCGGCTTACGTTTCCATGAATGACGGGTTGGCGAAAACCGAGGACGATCCTCATCGCGAGGAGCGGCTCCATCAACGCTTGGTGGCGGGGGACCAGAATGCCCTCGGCGAGCTGTTCGACCTGCATCGCGAACGGCTATGGCGGACGGTTCAATTTCGCATGGACAGTCGCCTGGCCGCTCGGGTTGACGCGGACGACATTTTGCAGGAGGCATTCGTCAATGCGGCAGCGCGAGTTCAACACTACCTGGAGGATCCCACGCGTTCCCTCTTTGTCTGGTTTCGGCTGATTGTCAGCCAGACCTTGGTGGACGTTTATCGACGCCATATTGGCGCCGAGATGCGGGACGCCGGCCGCGAGGTTTCCTTGCAAGGCATGCGATACCCGCAAGCCACGTCGGTGTCCCTGGCGGCGGAGCTGCTGGGAAGCGTGACATCTCCCAGTCAGGCGGCGCACCGTGCGGAAGTGTCCGCTCAGCTCGAGCGGGCTTTGAAGGAAATGTCGGAGCTCGATCAAGAGGTGATCGCGCTGCGGCACTTTGAGGACTTGACCAACGGCGAAGTGGCGGAGGTGCTGGGGATTCAGCCAACCGCCGCCAGCAATCGATATGTGCGAGCGTTGACCCGGCTGCGGGATGTGCTCGCTCAATTCCCGGAGTTTGAAGGGTAGGTAAGCTCGTGGCAAGCGTCGGCGATCAACGACACGGGGTCGAGCAGCTCGCCGAGGAGTTCGCAGAACGGCTCCGACGCGGCGAAAAGCCTTCGGTCGACGAATATGCGGCCGATTATCCGAAGCTGGCGGACGATATTCGCGAGCTCTTTCCGACGATCGCCGCCCTCGAGGGCCTGCGGCGCCGCAAGGATCGCCGCTCGGACGGCCGAGTGTCATTGGGCCCCACGCGTCCTCAGCAGCTCGGCGACTTTCGCATTCTTCGCGAAATCGGCCGCGGCGGCATGGGCGTCGTCTACGAAGCCGAGCAAGAGTCGTTGCGACGCAAGGTTGCCGTCAAAGTGCTCCCCAAGCAGTCGTTGCTTGACGAAAAGCAACTGCGGCGGTTTCAACGCGAGGCGCGCACGGCCGCTCGGCTGCATCACACCAACATCGTGCCGATTCTCGCCGTCGGCGTGCATGACGGCTATCACTATTACGCCATGCAGCTGATCGAAGGGCTCGGCATCGACTCGATCGTCTCGCAGATGGCCGAGCGGCACGACTCGGACCTGTCGAACGAGAACCTCTCGAAACTGCTGCGGTTGTGCTCGCATGGCGCCAGGGTCGATTTGGGCGGCGCCGAGGGCCACCTGCGGCACGAGACCACCTCGGGTGGCTCGACCGACCATGGCGACGTGACGCCCAAAGTCGCCCCGCTCCCACGCAGTGTCTCGCCCGAGTCGCTCGCCGGACCCGCGTTGAGCGACGACAACGGATTTCAGCTTCGCGACCTCGAGTCGAGCCAGGCGCTGCCGCTTCCTCGGGATGACAGCGCGGTTGGCGCCGGGCAAAGCGCGGTCTCCCTGAGCGATACGGTGCCGATGGCGCCGGCGCCGGAGTTGTCCCGCAGCTACTGGCATACGGTCGCCGACATTGGCCTGCAGGCGGCCAGCGCGCTGGACTACGCTCATCGGCACGGAGTGCTCCACCGCGATATCAAACCCGGCAACCTGATTCTCGACGACACCGGCACCGTCTGGGTGGCCGACTTTGGGCTGGCCAAGGCGTCCGAACACGAGGCGGTGAGCCGCACCGGCGACATTGTGGGAACCTTGCGGTTCATGGCGCCCGAGCAGTTGCGCGGCGAGGCGGACTGCCGCAGTGACGTGTATGCGCTTGGTGTGACGCTGTATGAAATGTTGACGCTCCGGCCGGCGCATCACGAGTCGACTCGCAAACAGACCTTGGTCACCGGACAGCGCGGCGGCGCCGTCGTCGCGCCCCGCAAGCTCAACGCCGCCATCCCCCGCGATCTCGAGACGATCGTCCTGAAGGCGATCGCCGAACGGCCCGGTGACCGATACCAGTCAGCCGAGCAGCTTGGAGATGACCTGCAACGGTTCCTCGACGATCGGGCGATCCACGCCCGCCGCGTCGGCCCCGTGGAGCGACTCAGCCGTTGGGCGCGGCGCAACCCGGCCGTGGCCTCGCTGGCCACCATCGCCGCCGTGCTGCTATTGATGGTCGCGACGATTTCGTCGGCGGCCTACGTCCGCACTCAGACCGCGTTGACCAAGGTCTCCATTCAACGCGAGCGAACCGAGGCCGCGCTCGGCATCTCGCTCGAGGCGCTGGACCGCGTCTATCAGCGGTTCGCCCCCGACCGCGTTCTCGTCGCCTCCAATGTGGCGCTGGGGGACGACGGCGAGGACGGGCTTGTCGAGCTGCCTTCCCAGCCCGAGCTGTCGTCCGACACGGCATCGCTGCTCAGCGATCTGCTGGCGTCCTATGACAAACTTGCGGAGCTGGACACCGACGACGTGTTTCTTCGCGCCGAGACCGCCAAGGCGAATCGTCGCCTCGGAGATATCTACCAACGATTGGACCAGCGAGACGAGGCCTTGGCGGCTTACGATCGCGCCATTCAAACCTACTCGCAGCTGGCCTCCCTGCCCGATGGCGAAGTCGAGCCCGCCCGCCAGGTTGCTTGGCGAACGGAGTCCGCGCGAATTCGCAACGAGCTGGGCAGCATTCACTCGCGGATGGGCAAGTTCGACTCGGCCGAGCAGGAGCACCGCGCGTCGCTGCACGCGTTGGAGGGCCTGATCGCCACCACCGACGCCACCGAGGTGCGATTCGAGCTGGCGAGAACGCACTATTTCTTAAGCGGCGGCACGCTGGGCGGCACCGTCATGCGGTTCGGCCGTCCGCCAAGGCGGCCCGGGGAAGGTCCTGGCGACGGCCGCGGGTTCGGCGAGCGCCGCGGCCCCGGTGAGCGTCGCGGCCCCGGCTTTGGCCCCATCGGCGGTCGCCGTGCGCCGGAGAGCTCGCCCGGCGTAGCTGACATGGAATTGGCACTGCTGCCGCCACTCGAGGAGCTGCCGCAACGCGAGCCACGCGACCGATCCCGGAACGGACGGGGCGGGCCCCCACCGCAGGCAGCCCTCGCGACGTCCGAGGGACCGGTCGGGCCTCCATCGCAGGCGACCCTTGCGAGGCCCGAGGGACCGGCCGAAGGATTGGACTTGCCGCCCGGTCCGCCCCCTGCCGGCCCCGGTGGTCCTCCCGGGCCGCCTCCGCCCGGACGGCGCGGCAATTACATGGGACCCATCCTGTTCCGGCCGTTGGGACCCGAGCAGTCGCAACATCTTGATCAAGCCATTGCGTTGTTGACCGACTTGCAGGCCGAACATCCGAGCATCCCCGAGTACCCCCGAATGCTCGCGCTATGCTATCGCGAGAAGTTTCGTGGCGGCGATAGCAGCGCGATTGCGATCGCCACCAGCCTCTTGAAACAACTGGTGGCCGACTATCCTCGGGCGGACGACTATCGATACGATCTCGCGATGACGTTGGCGCTGGGCGCCTTCAACCCCGAAAGCCCCGCCGGCGAAGGTCGCGAGGCGATGTATGCCGCCCTGAACTCGGCAATCGATCACACTCGTCAGCTGGACGGCGCCGTCCCCGCCTACGCTACGGCTCGCGGCGACCTGTGCACTGCTCTGGCGCACCGTCTCTCCGAACAGCGACAATCGGGCGAGTTGACCGACACGGCCGCCAAGGAACTGCGCGGAGAGATCCAGCGACTGCTGGAGGAAGCCGTGCAAACCCACCGGACACTGCTGAAGTCGGATCCGGAGGCGATGTGGTATCGCGGCCGCCTATCCAACTCGCTGCAGATGTTGGCGGCGGTGATTGCCGAGGATGGTTCGGCGAATGCGCTGCGGCGAGGCGAGGAGATGCTGCGAGATTCTGCCAGCCAGTTGGAGCAATTGCTGGAGCAACCCGATTCGCCGGGCCTGGCCGGGCTGCATATTCCCCTGGCCCGCCTGCATGAACAGCGAGCGGGACTGCTGACGAAGCTCGACCTCGCCGAAGAGGCCGCCGCAGCTCAGGAAATGGCCCGCTCGCATTGGCGCGAACTCGGCAACCGCTTTCGACGCGGGGGCGGACCAGGTGGGCCCGGCGGGCCTGGCGGACGCTTCGGTGCGGGGCGAGGTCGAGGAAACAGCCCTCGCGGCGAAGAGTAAGCGCGAGAGCGGACCCCCTCGATAGACGTTGCTCGATCGACGTCTTCGGGGCCTCTTAACGGTTGAGGGCGTCGACAAACCATTCGACCCAGTTGCTGACATTCGCGTTGGCGTCGACCTGACCTTCGGCGTCGATCGCGATTTCCAAGTGATTCGCCACGACTTCTTCGGCGGGCAGTCGGCCGACCCCCGAAACGGCCGCCAGCAACTGCTGGCGGTAGTGCATCGCGGCGATCCGGGTCACAATTCGCATCCGCGCCCGCTTGGCGGGTGAGTCCGTGCCGCCCGCTTCGACGTAACCGAGAATGTCCCGGGCCAACTGCACTGTGTCACATCGCGAGTCATCCAGAGCTGCGGTCAACAGTTGCCGGAACTCGGCTGTTTCCGGATCAACGAACAGACGTGCCCAGGTCAAACTTCCCTCTGACTCTTCTGCCGCTTTCCGCGCGGCAGTGGGGTCGAGCTCGGGCTGCTCGGCCTGGAGCAGCGCCACGATGTCACCGGGGTTGAGCGGCTGGAACCGAATGATCTGGGAACGCGAGCGGATTGTCGGCAACTGACGCTGCTCGGACGTGCCCAGCATGATCAGCAGCGAGTGCGCCGGAGGCTCTTCCAGCGTCTTGAGCAGGCAGTTGGCGCTTTCCTGATTGAAATAGTCGGCGTCGTCGATGATCGCAATCTTCCGCCGCCCGCTATAAGGCTTGAGGGAGATGTCGTGGCATAGGCCCGTGCGATGGCGGTGGTCGGCATCACCGACAAACAGGTCAATGGGCAGCACCATTTTGTCGTCGGGCTTGGTGACCAGAATCACATCGGGGTGCGTCAATGCCGCGACCTGTATGCACGCCTCGCATTGTCCGCACGAACTCAGCTGCGCCTCACCATTCCGCAGGCATAGCAGCGACGCGGCCAACTCCAACGCAAAGGAGCGCTTGCCCACTCCCGGCGGGCCGATGAACAGAAACGTGCTCGCCAGATGACCGCGCGAGATCGCCGAGCGAAACATCTCAACTTGACGCTCGTGTCCGCGCATCCATTCCCAACTCATGTAGTGCTCCCGTGCGGATGGCCCGGCGTGCCCAAGTGGCGCTGGAACGCATTCATGATGCTCTGCTGGACATCCTCCACACTTTGAGCGGCGTCGATCACGGCCACTCGGTCGGGGTCGGCGGCGGCCTCGCTCAAGAAGCCATCCCGGACCTTGCGGAAGAAGGGACCGCCTCGCGACTCAATTCGGTCCGGCGTGTCGCCGGCGCGTCGGACGGCGTCGTCCGGGTGCAGGTCGAGCAGAAAGGTCAAATCGGGGCGGACGCCTGAGGTGGCCACGGCGCCGACCGCGCGGATCTCGTCGATCGGCAGGCCGCCGGCATGCCCTTGGTAAACGACGCTCGAGAGCAGGAAGCGATCGGAGACCACCGTTTTCCCGGCGGCCAGCGCCGGCGCGATAACCTCCTCCACCAACTGCGCCCGAGCCGCCATGTAGATCAGCATCTCGGCGCGCATCCCGATTGGCGTCTCGCCGTGGTTGAGCAGCAACTCGCGCAAACGCTCGCCCAACGCCGTGCTGCCAGGCTCGCGACAGCGCATCAGCTCGTGTCCCGCCGCGGCCAAGGAGTCGCAGAAGCGTTCGATTTGTGTTGATTTTCCGGCGCCGTCGACGCCCTCAAAGACGAGGAACATCGCGGCATTTTACCAACCGCGGGAAGAACTCCCAACCGGCGTCCGCGGTGAGAATCTGCAAGGGAAAGCCGTACGACGGACTTCCAGCGATCAGAAGGCTCTCGACGGACTGGAAGTCCGTCGTACGACATGTTGCCCTCACAAGGGTCGCCTGCTCCGGGTTGCAGGCTGGCAGCCTGCACTGAGTAGGACGGACTTCCAGTCCGTCGTTGCGACCAGAAGGCTCTCGACGGACTGGAAGTCCGTCGTACGACATGTTGCCCTCACAAGGGTCGCCTACTCCGGATCGGTCGAACTGCGGTCGGCCGCAATCGCGAAATGTAGTGTGGGATCACCTAAATGAGGGGTGTTGGCGGTCATCAAGGGCCGCCCAAACGGCACAGGGCGAGATTTGTCGACAATTTGCCATGTTTTGGCCGCCGGCGCTTGAATGCGAGTCGACGACGGCGGATGTCTGGCGATTTCCAGGGTGAAATATCTACCGCGACCCCAACCAACTCCCGTCTTCCGGGACGGCATGTTGAGCACCAAACTGGAACCTAACGGTCATCAAAGCGATTCACTCGGCAGGGCGTTTCGATGTCTGCTCAAGCGCGTTCCGATAGGTTGATTGAAAACAGTCATGAAGATCATTTGCCCGCAATGCAGTTCTCCGGACGGAATGAGCGAGACGATTGAGTCGACCGTGCATGGCAGCCGCACGGTACGCAGCTGTTCGCTGTGCGGTTATCAGTTTGCCGAGCCGGACGACCGCAGCACTCGTGCTTCATCGTCTGAAATGGATGGCAGTGGGGACATCGCTGGCCTTGGCGAGCCGGAAGAGACGACGCTGCACACCAAGACGGGCCGTCGTCAAATCGGCCACTTTTCATTGTTGGAGAATCTGGGCAAAGGGGCCTTCGGAGAAGTTTGGCTGGCCGAGGACCATCACCTGGGGCGACGCGTGGCGCTGAAATTGCCTCGTCCGCGACGATCCAACGAGGCACTGTTGCATGAGGCGAGAACGGCGGCCAAGTTGACTCATCCCAACATCGTGTCGATTTATGAGGTGGGGATCGAGAACCAGCAGGTCTATATCGCCAGTGAGTTCATCGACGGCGAGGACCTGCAGACGGAGCTCTCGCGTGGACGCCCTGCCGTGTCGCGGGCGACATCGTTGGTTGCCACGTTGGCGCTGGCAGTGCACCATGCGCACCGGAACGGCGTCGTTCATCGCGATCTCAAGCCCGCCAATGTCATTATCGACGCGGACGGCGCCCCACACGTTGCCGACTTCGGCATTGCCAAGCAACTGGACGCGGACGAGACCATCTCGACCGACGGCGCCATTGTCGGCACGATCAGCTATATGTCCCCCGAGCAGGCACAGGGACAGACACGTCTGACGGACCATCGGGCCGATGTCTACTCGCTGGGAGTGATGTTGTTCGAGTTGCTGACGGAATACTGTCCGTTTCGCGGCAATTCGCGAGCCGTGCTTCATCAAAAGATCTATGAGGACGCTCCATCGCCTCGCAGGCTTGTGCCCGGGCTCGACCGGGATCTGGAGACGATCTGCCTGAAGTGTCTGGAGCGGGAGCCGGGCAACCGCTACCAAAGTGCCCAGCAATTGGCGGATGAGTTGGAGCGGCATCGAAGCGGGCAGCCGATTCACGCGCGCCCGATTGGCAGGATGGAAAAGCTGTGGCGTTGGAGCCGGCGGAATCCCGTTCCGGCGTGCTTGGTCGCCGCGGTTGTTCTCAGCTTGGCGTTGGGCCTGGCCGGGACGAGCAGCTTTTGGTTGACTGCCCGGCGCCACGCAAAGCTCGCCCGGCAAGCATTGCACCGAGCCAAGCTGAATGCGGCGGCCGATCAATGGGCGAGAGGAGACCTTCGCTCGTTGCGGAAGTCCCTGAAGCCGTTTGGAGTCGGCGAAGAGCTGCACGATCTCCGCGACTTTTCCTCGCAGTACTACGAACGCTTGGCGGGAGCCTATGCGCAAGTCGTTCAGCATGCGGACACCGTGGTGAATGTGGCGGTCTCGGCAAATGGAGAGCTGTTTGCCGCGGCGGGCGCGGATCGCGCCGTCTCGGTCTGGAGCAGCAGCGACGGGGAGTTGGTGCGCACGCTTCCTGCCCAATCCGGAAAGATCGTGGGTCTGGCGTTTCTCGGCGCTGGCCGACGGCTCGCCGTGGCACACGCCAACGGAAGTATCCATCTTTGGATTCCCGGCCAGCATCAGCAAATCATTCGAACGCTGTCGCACGGCGCCGGTCTCAACGGGATCTGTGTCTCACCCGACGGGAGGACGTTGCTATCGATGGGCCGTGGAGGGAAGGCGGTCCTGTGGAATCTGCCGGCCGGCCCCGACGCAGAAATTGAGCGGCAAGACTTGGACACGGGCGAGTCGCCTGCCGTCGGAGCCGCGTTCTCTTCCAATGGAAGCCAATTGGCAATCGTCAACTGGAACGGAGTGCCACAGCAAGGCAGTGTTCAAGTGTGGGATACGGACACGATCGCTCGCACACTGGAGGTCTCCGTGGCTAGTCCCCAATGTGTGACGTTTCACGGAGACCACGAGCTTGCCATCGGCACGTACCGTGGGAGCTTGGCGATCGTTAGCCTGCCGTCGGGTGATGTGGAGATGTTGCTGGTTGCCGGCACGCCGATCGGCGATGTCGCGTCGTTGGGTGATGACAGTCTCGCGGTGGCTGCGCTGCACCCGGGGTTGCTCATCTTGCGGGATCGTCAGCGAGTGCGCCAGTTTTGGGGGCCCCGCTTTACTTTCGGCATGCTCGACCATTCCGCGCGGTCCGGATTGCTCGTGACGTCCGGCGGGGACAACGCAGTCAATTTGCTGCATGTCAAAGAGGCCCTGCGGGCAGATGTCTATTGGCGCGACACCCACGTGCGCAGAGCAGCATTCCTGACGGAGCGGCAGCTCGTTTTGGGGGATGGCAACGGCGCACTTATTCAACTGGACCTGGATCGGATGGTGGCGCAAGATCTCGACCCCGGCGACGGCGGAGAGTTGTTGTCATTGGTCGTCGATCGCGACCGGGGTCAGCTCTTGGCGGCCGGCATGCGACGGGAGGTGATGCGATTCGATTGGACCGAGCGCAAGGTGCTGGCGAAGTTTCCCCTTCCTGCGGCCGGGGTCAGCGCCTTAGAGACATCGTTCGACGGCGCCCAACTGCTGATCGGCAATCGCAACGGCAGCCTGATGACGGCAAGCCTCGACAGCACGAACAAGCCCGTGTCGATCAGTCAACGCCCCGACTGCTCGGTCCACGCCGTGCGCAGGCAACCGGGCGCGGAGCAGTACGCCGTCGCCTATTCCGATGGCGCCATCCAGATCATCTCGCAACGAGCAGGCGACGCTCCGCTCGTCACGTTGAAAACCGCGGCGGAACCGATCTGCCTGGACTATTGTCTGGACGGAACTCGCTTGTTGGCAGGGTTGTCCAACGGCGCCATTGTCGTTTACGACGTGGCAACGTGGCGGCCGATCCAGACGATCGACGCTCACGCGGGTCGCGTCAATTGCCTGCGCAGCTTTCCCGATGGAGGGCAGTTCGTCACCGGCGGCCGTGATCGTGTGGTTTCGATCTGGGACGCCGCCACCGGAGAAAAGATCTCGGACTTTGGGGTCACACAAGGCAGGTGTTTGATGTGGCGATCTCGCCATCGGGCAACTGCCTGGCGTCGGTCGGACTCAGCGGCGACGTGCGGATCTGGCGCGGCGACGAAGCTGCTGTTGCGACGGACGCGGCCCCGAAGCAATGAATGGCAACGCGAGTCGGCGGGAAAAGTAACTTTCCAAGGCGAACCAAGCGGGCAGCTAACAGCCGCCCGCTGGCGAGGTTCCGATTCGCGATGGGGAAGTTACATTTTCCGCGTTCCTCGCCGAACCCGCTCGGGAGTCCGCCGTCTGCAGGCCGGTTTTCAACAGGCTGTTTGGCCAGTGGCCTGCCGGCCTACCGCCCGCGGCCACGGCCGAGCGCGAGAGCGAAGGCCGCGACCATCCGCATGCCAACGCCGCGTGGCCCATGTTCCGCGTGCTCGGTTTCGCCGCTCTCGCTCTCGTCGTTGGCTTCGTGACCGTGGCCGCGGCCACAGTCACGGCCGAAGCCGAAGAAGCCGTCGCCGATGCTCGCGGGCGTGCCCGGCTGCGAGTCGACCTCGCCGCCAACGACGCCATTGATCGCGATTCGCGATTCGTCGTCGACGTTGGCGCTGCGGACCACGACGTCGCCGCCCACCGTCCCGTCGACGGCCAGGCTATTGTCGCCGGCGCCGAGCGCCGCTCGCAGATCCTGGTCGATGTTCGAGTCGACCAACGTCTCGACCGTGTCGTTGCCGTCGCCCAACATGGTGACGAGCGATCCCGTGATGTTGGACGTCTCAAGCAAGGAGACCAGGTCGTTGCCCGCTCCGGCGAAGACACGGACGTTCCCGTCGGCCGTCCCACCCAATGACACAACATTGTCACCATCGCCGAGGCGCAGGAACATGTTCCCCGTAGAAGAGCCCTCGGAGGTGGCGACGTCGTCCACGCCGTCGCCGCCGTGATAACGGAGCCAGCCTGAGACGACGCCGTCGAGCAGCAGCGAGTTGTCGCCGTCGCCGAGCGCAATAAACAGGTGGTCGACAGTGGCGTCGGCGCCAACCACGACGTCGTCCAGACCGTCGCCGCCGCTCACGCGGGCGTGCTTGGCATCGCCGTTGATGGTGGTGGCGTTGGCGCCGCCCTGGAGCGACACCTGCAGTCCGTGTTCGACCGTGAGGTCCGCGTCGATCGTGACCGCATCGGCGCCGGCGCCGCCGCGAACCGACACGGACTCGGCCACGCCGTTGGCGATGGAAACGAGATTGTCGCCGTCTCCCACGCTCACGGCCACTCGGTCCACCGTGTTCCCGCCCAGATTGATGCGAACGTCGTCATTGGTGATGGGCGTCTCCGCTCCGTCGACGGCGAGGTCGAGGCGAACTCGGATGTCGTCGGTGACGCCGTCAATCACCGACACGACCGTGCCGGCGTCGCTCACCTGATAGCTGTCGGCATCCAGAGCGACGATTTCGACGGCTCCATCCGCCGTTCCCTCCACCAGCAGGTCGCCGTCGTCACTGAGGCTGGCGGCCACCGTCAAACAGATCCGCGTCTCAAGGGCCTCGAGGCTGCGTCCGAGCGGGCGACGAAAAGGGCGACGGCGAGAACGTGTGTTTTTCATCTTTTTCATGGGTTTGTCAGTTGGGAATTTGAGCTGAACAGACGCGTTGCGACGAGCTTATCGCAGGGCGAGCTTACCTCAGGGTGAGCTCATCGCTGGGTTACCGCTGGGCGAGCGCCGCGTACTGGGAAGGGGATTCTTGCTTGAGCTTGGCGAGTCGTTGTTCGCGGCGCCGCTCCCGGTTCTCCAGCTCCTGCTCGCGGCGTGCTCGACGGCTTGTCGCTCGCTGTTCCGCTTGCGCCTGCGTCTGTTGCTGCTGAGCGGCCGCGTACGCTTGCTGTTGCTGCAGCTGCTGGAGGTAGGCTTGTTGCTGGAGATACGCCTGCTGCGCTTGGTACTGGCGGGCTCGCGCGGTGGCAGCGGAAGAGAGAGCCGCCAGATACGGACTCGAGTAGGGGTTCGTATACGCGGACATGGCGGCACTCGACTGAGGCGAGGCGGTAGCCACGGAGGCCGGCATGGTGGATGCGGATTGGGGGCGTCCGCCTCCTCCGCCACGGCATTGAGCTTGGCCCGTGTTGGCCATGACACCAACGGCGAGGATGGCGACGCAGCTGGCGCCCACCGGGGCGAGAGCGATTCGTAACTTTTGTTGGATCACGTGGACCTCCTCTTGTTTCCTGCTTGTTCCCGATCATTCGTCGGTTCAAGCCATCGACGCGTGCTTGCCCGTGCCAGCTTGGCCGGGCTTATTGATGAGGATGAGAAGTCCAACGCGATGTCACGCGGCGGAAGCCTTTTTTTGAACGGTCCCCGGATGGGTGGTGTTCCATCCCGGGAAGGCCGTCGAAATCAAGGCGGTTAGCCGTACCATCCATGCAGAAACCATTGGCCGGTTTGGATGTGTCGAAACAGCCACAGCCGCTCCCCGGATCGCAATTCAACGCGATAGTAATCGCGGCGCACGCTGCGGCCTCGCCACCAGCCCGTTTCAATGCGTTCGGGCCCCCAAGATCGCAAGACTTCGACGAGCGAGCCGTTCCAGGAAAACTCCTTGGGCAGCTGGTCCGACCACTTAAACACCTGCAGCTCTTGAGGCGCCGCCAGCAGCAGCGGGCGGTGGAGCGGCCCGGCGATCGCGTCGGGCGGGACATCCGTCGGCCCGACGGGCGCGGCGCTGCTCTGGCCGGAACGGCGCCGGGTGGCCTGTGTTCCGGTGTAGTGCCAGACGTACTTAAAGCTGCGTTCCGGCTGAGCGTCCGCAGTGAGTTTTGCTTGCAGCACGCATTTCTCGCCCAATCGCTGGCGCAGGCGATCCACCAGCAGCGCCGCGGGACGCAGGTCGCGTTGCCCGCCGAACAGCTCCTGCTGTTGCCGGACGAGCGGCGCGACGTGGGGGGCCGAAAGCACCAGTCGCTCGACACCGTCCGCGATGCGAGCGGTCGACCGGGCCTCACAAGGGTCGCCTGCGATGGAGGCCCGATCGGTGTGCAGTTGGAGGCATAGCAAATCCCGCAAATGCTCGGTGTCATCCGACGGCTCAAACAGGCCGACGCTCAGCTGCGTCGCTTGCCCGTCGATTGTGTCCAAGCGGCAGTGCAATTGTGTGGCGCCCCGGCGAGCGGCCCGCAGACGCTCGGTCAGTTCGGACACGAGTTCGCTCACGCATAGCTCCAGGGCTTCGACGTTGTGGACGGGCGAGTCCAAACGTCGCTCCAGGGAAAATTCCGGCGAGGGGCGATGGGCCAACAGCGTCTCGGCTGCGGCGCCGATGGCCTGATCCCAACGAGTCAACGGATCGAATCCGAGTCGAGAGGAGATGGTGGAGCGGGGCAGGGCGGCGAGTTGCTCGCAGCGATCGATTCCCAGTCGCTGCAACAGCTCCAGGATCGAGTCGCCCAATCGCAATGCCGCGGGAGGCCGAGTGGCCAAGGCGCGAGCCTCCTCGCCGGGCGGCACACTGCATTCATGCGGCGGCCGGGCGATCTGTCCCGCGTCGTCGAAGTGAGCGAGCGCCCAGGCCGCGCCGATGGTTCCGGCCAAGCCCAGGCAGACTTGCAACGACCGGCGTCCCAAGGCCGCTCGAACTCGCCGCAACATCGGTTGCTCGCCGCCGAAGTGTCGCTCGACGCGTGTCACGTCGAGCAACAGGCAGTCGGGGCCGGACGGGGGCGCCTGATGACTGTCAGCGGTGGTTCGCCAGCCCACCAACGGACTGAATCGCTCGCAGTACTCGGCCACCTTGGCAAGCTGCTCGAGGTCCGCGGCGGGATCGTGCGGGAGCAGATGGAGCGGCGCGGCGCCGCGCCGGCGCAACGAGGTCGCCTCGACCAACGGCATGTCGGGCCGGATGCCTCGCTCGGCGGCAGCGGCGGAGCAGGCCAGGATGCGGCGTCCCCGCTTGGCGTTGCCGACGGGCGCGGCGTGCACGGCCAGCGCCTGCCCGGCGTAGGCGGCCGTCTGCAGCACTTGCCGCTGAATGGGCCAAGCGGGAATCCAAAGACAAAGGATGCGTTGATTCACGATGGTCCAAGTGATCCAAGGGATGAGGCAAGTGAGGATCCAAGTGATGAGGCGTGGATCTCCAGTTCGGCGGAGCCGCCCGCGTTGCCTCCGCGCACCTTCAGCAGCTCGATGTGCAGGCGCCAGTGTTCGTCGGGGCCTCGCTGTGCGTGCGGGCGAACTTGGACTTGGGCGTCGGACCAGCAAGGCAGTTGGCGAGCCGAGGCGGGCCGCAGCAACAGGCCCAACGCGCCGCTCTGTTCGGCGGCCAGCTGCCAGCGCCGCAGGCAATGACTGTCCAGCTTGGACTCCAAATGGGCCAGCGGCGCCCAGACGGCGGCGACGGCTTCGCAGCGCAGCGCCTGGTCGATCGCCCACAATTCGTCGCGATGGTTGGCCGGTTGCACAACCAACAAACGCTGCAGATCGATCCCCCAAGCCGCGGCAGCCGGAGGATAAAAGTTGCGGGCGCGGTCGAACACCACGACATAGCCGCCACGTCGCGCCATCGCCTCGCGAGCCGACAGCAGCGCCAGCGTGCCGACGGCCGACGGAGTCGGCGCGAGCCACTCGATCAACGTGCCCGGCAAGAAGCCGCCGCGCGGCAGCAGGCGGTCCAGCGGCTCGGTTCCGCTGGACAGCAGGTCAACCGACGAGCAGCGGCGATCCTCCCGCTGCGCCAGTTGTTGGCGAAGGGTCTCGAGAACATTCATGGTTCAAACGCGATGGGAGCGAGATTTTGCGGCGGCTACTCGTTCGATGGACGATACTGTACAAATGTATCGTACACCGTCAAGCTTTCGATGAGACTTTTTCCGCGGGTCCTCCGGTGCAGTACGCCGAACTCCATTGCAGCTCGAACTTTTCGTTTCTCGAGGGCGCCTCGCATGCCGCCGAGTTGGTGGAGCGGGCGGCGGAGTTGCAGTATGCCGCGCTGGCAATCACCGACCGCAACAGCTTGGCCGGCGTGGTCCGAGCTCACACGGCCGCCGCGGATCTGGGGCTGCCGTTGCTGATCGGCTCGGCGCTGTCGTTCGAGGACACGCTGCCGGCATTGGTTTGGGTGCCGGATCGCCGTGGCTATGCGCAGTTGTGCCGGCTGTTGACCGCCGGGCGCCGCCGCGCGTCCAAAGGACAGTGTGCGCTCTATTGGGAGGACTGGCTGGAGCACCATTCGACGTTGCTGGCGGGGCTGCTGCCGCCTGCTGTTTGGGACGAGCGGCGATTGGTGGACGAGGCCTCGCGGTGGCGCGAGTTGCTCGGCGATCGACTCTATCTCGTGGCCCATGCGCTGCGCGGCGTGGAGGACCATGCCCGGCTGCGGCGCCTGCAAAGCGTGGCGGCGCGGTTGCGGTTGCCAATCGTTGCCGGGGGCGATGTTCGCTATCACTCGATCTGCCGCAAGCCGTTGCACGATGTGCTGACCGCCGTGCGGCTGCGCGACACGGTGGACCACGCGCGGGGCCAGCTGACCGGCAATGCCGAGCACCATCTGCGCTCGCGCGAGGAGCTTTCACTGGCCTTCGCGCCACTGCCCGAGGCGCTGGCGCGAACCTGCGAGATCGTCCAGCGCTGCGACTTCTCGCTCAATGAGTTGAAGTACGAGTACCCACACGAGCTCGCGCCGGAGGGCATGACGCCGTGGGAGCATCTTCGGCAGCTGACCTGGCAGGGCGCCCAGCGGCGCTATCCGAGCGGCATCCCCGACAAGGTGCGATCGCTGTTGGAGCACGAACTGACGTTGATCGGCGAGCTGCATTACGAGGCGTACTTTCTGACCGTGTGGGATTTGGTTCGCTTTGCGCGGAGCCGGGACATCCTTTGCCAGGGCCGCGGCTCGGCCGCCAACTCGGCGGTCTGTTACTGCCTGGAGGTGACTTCGGTCGACCCCGATCGCACGGACGTTTTGTTCGAGCGGTTCGTCAGCCGGGAGCGAAATGAGGCGCCGGATATCGACGTCGACTTCGAGCACGAGCGTCGTGAGGAAGTGCTCCAGTACTTGTATGAAAAGTATGGACGCGAGCGGGCGGGCATGACGGCAGCGGTGATCACCTATCGCGCCCGCTCGGCCGTGCGGGACGTGGGCAAGGCGCTGGGGTTTTCCGAGGACAGTGTCGACCGGATCGCGAAGAATCTCGATGGCCGCGGCGACATGCCGCTGGAGCAGCGATTTCGCCAAGCCGGCCTCGACCCCGACTCGGAGCTCGGGCGCCGCTGGGTGGCGCTAACCGCGGAGCTGATCGGCTTTCCCCGCCACCTCTCGCAGCACGTCGGCGGCATGGTGATGACTCGCGGCCCGCTTTGCGAGCTGGCGCCGATCGAGAACGCCGCGATGCCCGGACGCACGGTGGTGCAATGGGACAAGGACGACCTGGACGAGCTGGGGATTCTCAAGGTCGACTGCCTCTCGCTCGGCATGTTGACCGCCATCCACAAGTGCTTCGGCTTGATCGAGCGTCATTGGGCGCGGCCGTTGACGCTGGCGACCGTGCCGGCCGAGGATCCGGTGGTGTACGACATGATCTGCGCGGCGGACACGATGGGCGTGTTTCAGATCGAGAGCCGGGCGCAGATGAGCATGTTGCCGAGGCTGCAGCCGCGCTGCTTTTATGATCTCGTGATCGAAGTGGCGATCGTCCGTCCCGGCCCGATTCAGGGCAACATGGTGCACCCTTATCTCCGCCGCCGCGCAGGCGAGGAGCAGGCCAGCTATCCCAACGAGGCGATCAAGGAGGTGCTCCACAAGACGCTCGGCGTGCCGCTGTTCCAGGAGCAGGCGATGCGGCTGGCGGTGGTGGCGGCGGGGTTCTCGCCGGGCGAGGCGGATCAGCTGCGGCGGGCGATGGGTGCCTGGCGGCGTCCCGGAGTGATTGACCGCTTTCATCGCAAGCTGATTGAGGGGATGCGGAGCAACGGGCTGTCGGCCGAGTTTGCCGAGCTGGTGTTTCAGCAGATTCGCGGCTTTGGCGAGTATGGGTTCCCCGAGTCGCATGCCGCCAGCTTCGCGCTGTTGGTCTATGTCTCCTGCTGGCTCAAGTGTCACTATCCCGGCGCCTATCTGGCCGCGTTGCTCAACAGCCAGCCGATGGGCTTTTACGCTCCGGCGCAGCTGGTGCGCGACGCTCGCGATCACGAGGTTCGCGTGCTGCCGGCCGACGTCAACCACAGCGAGTGGGACTGCACGCTGGAGCGCGCCGCACAGGAAGCGGATGGAGTGGATGGGGCGGCTGCGGAGGCGCCCGGGGTGCGGCTCGGGTTGAGATTGCTCAGCGGCCTGCCCCAGTGGGTGGCCGAGCGAGTTGTCGAGGCGCGCCGCGAGGGCGGCCCGTTCGCATCGATCGAGCAGCTGGCGCGCCGCACGAGCTTGCGGAAGCCGCAGATCCAACGGCTGGCGGACGCCGACGCGTTGCACAGCCTGGGCCGCACTCGACGCCAAGCGTTGTGGGACGCGCTGGCTCAGCAGCATGACGCGGAGCGGCAACCGCTGTTCGGCGCGGAGCCGGACGACGAGCCGCCCGCCGCGCTGCCGGACATGTCCGACGCCGAGGAGGTGTTTGCGGACTATCGAGCCACGGGGCTGTCGCTCCGCGGCCACCCGCTGTCGTTTTACCGCGAGCAGCTCGAGCAGTTGCGGGCGGCGCCGATTCGAGCGCTGCGAACGATGTCGCACAACGACACGGTTCGCATCGCCGGGCTCGTGCTGTTGCGGCAGCGCCCGAGCACGGCCAAGGGCATCACCTTCGTGACGCTCGAAGATGAGACGGGCGCCGCCAACCTGGTCGTGCACCAGCACACCTGGGAGCGGTTTGCGATGATCGCTCGCCACAGCCTCGCTTGGATCGCCGACGGCAAGCTCGAGCGGCGTGACTCGACTCCATCGACCTCGGTCATCCACCTCGTCGTCCAACGCCTGGAGGACCTCACCGGCGCGCTCAACGAGCTGCGCATCCGCTCCCGCGACTTTCATTGAGGGCAGAAGCGGGGAACCGCGCGCGCCGAGCCCCGGCAGGGGCGGCAGACGTTAGCCCCGAGCGCGAGCTCGGGGGACCGCGCACACCGCGCGCGCCTGCGCACGCCGCGCGCGCACAGCCCCGGCAGGGGCGGGAGACGGCGGCCCCGAGGGCGAGCTCGTGGAACCGGGCGCGCGCGGGCACACCACGAACGAACAGCCCCGGCAG